>NZ_JBEZKI010000036.1:0-107528 GCF_040651615.1 Streptomyces sp. NPDC048417
GCCCGGTTACATTCCGAACCCGGAAGCTAAGCCTTACAGCGCCGATGGTACTGCAGGGGGGACCCTGTGGGAGAGTAGGACACCGCCGAACAATCATTCAAAGGGCTGGACCCGGAACTTCCGTTCCGGGTCCAGCCCTTTTTCGGTATGCGTAACGCAAAGTTCACGTTGCGCGCAGAGCATCCCAGCATGGGTACTGCTGCAATGCTCAGGGCCGCCGGCGTCGGAGTCGGTGACGAGGTCATCGTGCCGGCCTTCGGGAACGTGGAAATCGCCGAGGCGGTGACACTCGCCGGTGCGCTTCCGGTGTTCGCCGACATAGATCCGGTGACCTACTGCCTCGACGTCTCCGCGGTGGAGGCGGCGGTAACTGCCCGCACCGCGGCCGTGGTTGTCGTACACCGCTTCGGACGGTGGGCCGACATCCGGGAGTTGCACGCGCAGGGGCGGCGGCACGGGCTGCTGGTGCTGGAGCAGGGCGAGTCCGAGGCGCCGTACGACGAGGTCGCTCAGCGGCGGCAGCGGGCCGCCTACCTCGATGCGAAGCTGCGCGGGGTGCGGACGCCGGACGGTGGCGACGGGCACACCTACCAGCAGTACGTCGTGCGGGTGCCGGGGAACGGCCGGCCCGACCGGGACGCCTTCGCACGGGCCTTGCGGGGCAAGGGAGTCGACTGCCGGGTGCCGGTGAAGACGCCCGTGCACCGGCTGCCGGAATTCCGGCGCTGTGTCTCGCTGCCGGAGACCGAGCACGCCGCCGACGTGACGCTGGCGCTGCCCGTGGACGCCTCGTTGACGAAGCGGGAGATGCAGCGGATCGTCTCTGCCTGCAACGCCCTCGGCGGACTGCTGCAGCCCGCTTTCTGAACGAGTTTGGGAACCCGGGTCCGTTCAGGGTATGATCTATTCCGTTGCCGCGGGGGAAACCTCGAAAAGGCAACAGGCCCCTATAGCTCAGTCGGCAGAGCGTCTCCATGGTAAGGAGAAGGTCAACGGTTCGATTCCGTTTGGGGGCTCCGACAGGAAAAGTCCCACCCGAAAGGGCGGGACTTTTTTTGTTTCCTCTTCCGTCGCCGCCCTCAGTCCTTCCCCGCCCTCAGTCCTTCTGAAGGCCGGGGACCCGCATCGCCAGAATCGCCATGTCGTCCGACGGAGCGTCCGAGGCGAAGCGCTCCACCGCGCGCATGATGCGTGCGGCGACCGCGCCCGCCGTCAGACCCGTGCAGGTCGTGAGGACATCGGCGAGGCCGTCGTCGCCGAGCATGCGAGTGCCCTCCCGGCGCTCCGTCACGCCGTCGGTGACGCACAGCAGGACATCACCCGGGTCGAGGGTGATCGTCTGCTCGTAGAGCTCCAGTTCCTCGATGACACCGAGCAGCGGCTGGGGTTCGGCGGCGGCCTCCACCGTGCCGTCCTGGCGCAGGCGCAACGGCAGCGGATGGCCGGCGCACACCACCTTCATCTCCGCGCTGCCGTCCTCCTGCGGGCGCATCTCGCCGTACAGGAGGGTCAGGAATCGGCTGCGGGCGCCCTCGTCCAGGATGGCCGAGTTGAGGCGCTCCAGGACCGCGGGGCCGCTGAGGCCCTCCCGGGCCAGGAGCCGGAGCGCGTGCCGCGCCAGGCCCGTCACGGCGGCCGCGTTGGGGCCCGTACCGCAGACGTCGCCGATGGCGAAGCCGTACGTGCCGTCGGAGATGGGGAAGACGTCGTAGAAGTCGCCGCCGACCTCGTTGCCCTCGCCGGCCGCGCGGTAGATGACCTCGACCTCGACGCCCTCGATGTGCGGGGTGCCCGGGGGCAGCAGGCTGCGCTGGAGGGCCTGGCTGATGGCCGTGCGCTCCGAGTACAGGCGGGCGTTGTCCAGGGCCAGGGCTGCCCGGCGGGACAGGTCCTCGGCCAGTTCCAGGATTTCCTGGCGGAAGTGTTCGTCGGTGGGCTTGCCCAGGGTGAGCATGCCGATGACGCGGTTGCGGGCGACCAGGGGGAGGACCACGGTCTCGCCGCCCACGGCGGAGGCCGTGGCGAGCGTCGGGCCGATGGCGGAGGAGACCTGGCGGGCGGGGCCACCGGTCAGGCCCAGGCTGCGCATGGAACTGCGCAGGGCGGCCTGGTGGGCGCGCTCGCCGGGGGTTGTCCAGACCCGGGCGCCCGGGGTGGGTACCGGGTCCGGCGGGGGCACCTTGGAGAGCAACGACTTGATGCCGTCGATCAGTTCCTCGTCCTCGTGCAGGACGTACGACAGGTACGGCTCGGAGGCCTGGTCGGCGATCGTGTAGACCGCGCACCAGGTGGCGAGGGTCGGGACCGTCATCTGTGCCATCAGGGCGAGGGTCTGGTCGCGGTCCAGGGTGCCGGCGAGCAGGTCGGAGGCCTCGACCAGGAAGCTGAGCGAGCCGCGGCGCAGCCGCTCCAACTCGCCCAGGCGGGCCGACTCGACGGCCAGGGCGATGCGGTCGGCGGCGAACTGGAGGCGCAGCGCCTCCTCGTTGGAGTATCTGCCCGGGGCCTCCGCGGCGACGCCCAGGGAGCCCGTCAGACGGCCCTCGACCTTCAGCGGGACCGTGACGACCGAGCGCATGCCGGTGCCGCCCAGGAGGGGGACCGCGCCCGGAACGGCCGTCAGATCGTCGTGGACGGCCGGCATACGGGCCGAGCCGTAGCGGCCGGGGCCGGCTTCGACGGGCACGCGCGCGAAGCGCTGACGGGCGGACGGCAGCCCCGTGGAGGCGCGGACCTCCAACTCGGTCTCGTCGTCGGTCGCCAGGAGCAGGAACGCGGAGTCGCCGTCGAGCATGTCGCGGGCGCGCTCGACCGTGCGCTGGAGGAGGCCGTCGAGGTCGTCCGGGGCCGGCGAGCCGATGAACACCTCGAAGGGGTCGGTGCTCTGGCCGTCGGAGCCGCCGCCGGCGTCGGAGGCGGGCAGGCGCAACGGGGTCTGGAGGACGGCGCGTTCGTGGTCGCGTACCAGCAGGCAGACGGTGGAGGGCTCGCCGCCGGTGTCGCGGACCCTCAGGTGCGAGGCGTAGACGGAAGTGACCCGGCCGTCGGCGCCGCGGATGCCGTAACTGCCCTCCCAGCGAGAGAGCTGGAGGGCCTCGGCGACGCCGGTACCGGTGCCCGGGGTGTGCGGCCAGGCGGCGAGGTCGGTGAGCGGCTTGCCGGTGACCTCGGAGGCGGTGTGGCCGAAGAGTTCCTCGGCGTCCTCGTTCCAGGCCGTGACGGAGCCCTTGCGGTCGATCTGGACGACCGCGACCCGGACCCGGCCGTCGGCGAGGGGCAGCAGGTCGGCGGGGAGGGACGGGCCGGCCGCGCGGGTGCCCACCGGGCGCTCGGGCAGATCGAGCTGGAACCAGACATTCTTGTACGTGGGCGTGTACTCGACACCCCAGCGGGCGGCGAGGGCCGCGCAGAGCTGGAGGCCGCGGCCGCCCTCGCGGTCGGGGCTGCCCATGTTGACGGCGGAGCCCTGGAGCGGGACCTCGCGTTCCGGGTAGCGGTCGGCGACCTCGATGCGCACCCCGTCGTCCGAGCGCAGGCACAGGACGTCGGCGTGGGTGCCCGCGTGTACGACCGCGTTGGTCACCAGTTCGCTGGTGAGGACCACGGCGTCGTCGATGACGTCCGCGAAGCCCCAGCCCTGGAGCGTGTCGCGGACGAAGGCCCGGGCGGTCGCGACCGATCGCCCGACGGGCTCGAAGCTGGCGGCCGCGCGCGCGGTGATCACAGAACTCCTCGACCGGTTCTCGACATACGGGCTTCCCTGGTCGGCCGACTCGTGCCGCTGCTGCGGCATCCGTTCGCCCGTGGGCCGTGGCTCCGGGGTGTGTCCCCCGGGGATCACTCCGGTGGTCATGGTCTGCGGCCGCCCCTCCGAATGCCCGCTCGTTCTCGTGCCACCGCCCAGGCCGAACAAACCGGCGCGGCTGGACAGCCGCATGCAAGGTTACTTACCTTCGCCGTCCGAGCGGATGCCGGTCGCCAGTGTTTACGTCCCCAGGGTGTGCGGACGATGTGCGAAGCTGCCGAACTGTTATGGCCTGGTTCGGCCGGGGTGAAACACTGGGCAGGCTTCTGATGAAGGTACGGGCAGGCTGAATGCGTTGCATGTACTGCGGGCAGCAGCCCCTGGTGTGGCCGGATCCGATCTGGCAGAAGGACGCAGCAGTAACGGGTACGCCGAAGTAAGCGGTACGCCGACTACGGCGGTATCCGAGCACAGTGGTACGGGCACAGTGGTAACGGTCGACCCCTGCGGGAGGGACACAGTGGAGTCTGGCGCAGCGGCGCGGGGCACTAAGGCGCGCGCGAAAGGCGGACCGTCCCTGAGCAGGCAGCGGGGCGGTGACGGGACCACCACGGTGGACACGGCTGCCCTGAACCGGCTGCTGGTGGCTCTCGCGGCGATGCGCGACGGGAACTTCCGGAAGCGGCTCACGGTGTCCGGGGACGGCGTGATGTCGGAGATCGCGGCGGTCTTCAACGAGGTCGCCGACCGCAATCTCCACCTCACGGGTGAGCTGTCACGGGTACGGCGAGTGGTCGGACGTGAGGGAAAACTCACGGAACGGCTGGAAACGGGCGCCTGCGAAGGCTCCTGGGCGGCCGCCGTGGACAACTCCAACGCCCTCGTCGACGACCTCGTACGGCCGGTCTCCGAGGTGGGCCGGGTCCTGACGGCGGTGGCCGAGGGTGATCTGTCGCCGCGGATGGATCTGCGGTCGCCGTCGGCGGACGGGGCCGGGCATCCGCTGCGCGGTGAGTTCCTGAAGGTCGGCAGGACCGTCAACAACCTGGTGGACCAGCTGTCGACGTTCACCGACGAGGTCACACGCGTGGCCAGCGAGGTGGGTACCGAGGGCAAGCTGGGCGGACAGGCCCGGGTGCGCGGTATGTCCGGTTCGTGGCGGGATCTGACGGACTCGGTCAACACGATGGCGTACCGGCTGACGGCCCAGGTGCGGGACATCGCGCTGGTGACGACCGCGGTCGCCAAGGGTGATCTGTCCCGGAAGGTCACGGTTCAGGTCGCCGGCGAGATGCTGGAGCTGAAGGAAACCGTCAACACGATGGTGGACCAGCTGTCGGCCTTCTCCTCCGAGGTGACCCGAGTCGCCCGTGAGGTGGGTACGGACGGCATCCTGGGCGGCCAGGCGCATGTGCCCGGGGTCGCCGGTACGTGGAAGGAACTCACCGATTCCGTCAACACCATGGCCGGCAATCTGACGGCCCAGGTGCGCGGGATCTCCGAGGTGACCACCGCGGTCGCCAACGGTGACCTCTCGCGCAAGGTGACCGTTCCGGCCCGTGGTGAGGTCGCGCAGCTCGCCGAGACGATCAACCAGATGACCGAGACGCTGCGGATCTTCGCGGACGAGGTCACGCGTGTGGCCAACGAGGTCGGTGCCGAGGGGCAGCTCGGCGGGCAGGCTAACGTGCCGGGCGCGGCGGGCACCTGGAAGGACCTGACGGACTCCGTCAACACGGTCTTCCGGAACCTGACCACCCAGGTGCGGGACATCGCCGCGGTGACGACGGCGGTGGCCAACGGTGACCTCTCGCAGAAGGTCACCGTGGACGTGGCCGGCGAGATGCTGGAGCTGAAGAACACCGTCAACGGCATGGTCGACCAGCTGTCGTCGTTCGGTGCCGAGGTCACCCGCGTGGCCCGGGAGATCGGTGTCGAGGGTGAACTGGGCGGCCAGGCGCAGGTGGCCGGGGCCGCCGGTACCTGGAAGGACCTGACCGACTCCGTCAACACCGCGTTCCGCAACCTCACCGGGCAGGTGCGCAACATCGCCCAGGTGACGACGGCGGTGGCCAACGGCGACCTGTCGCAGAAGGTCACGGTCGACGTCTCCGGCGAGATGCTCCAGCTGAAGAACACCGTGAACACGATGGTGGACCAGCTCTCCAGCTTCGCCGACCAGGTGACGCGGATGGCCAGGGACGTGGGCACGGAGGGCCGTCTCGGCGGTCAGGCCCGCGTGGACGGCGTCTCGGGTACCTGGAAGGAGCTCACGGACTCCGTCAACTTCATGGCCGGCAACCTCACCTCGCAGGTGCGGCAGATCGCCCAGGTGACGACGGCGGTGGCGCGGGGTGACCTGTCCCAGAAGATCGACGTCGACGCGCGCGGCGAGATCCTCGAACTGAAGAGCACCATCAACACGATGGTCGATCAGCTCTCCGCCTTCGCCGACCAGGTCACCAAGGTGGCCCGAGAGGTGGGCACGGAGGGCCGGCTCGGCGGTCAGGCGCAGGTGCCCGGTGTGGCCGGTGTGTGGCGGGACCTGACGGACTCGGTGAACGGCATGGCCGGCAACCTCACCGCCCAGGTGCGCAACATCGCCCAGGTGGCGACCGCGGTGGCCCGGGGTGACCTCTCGCAGAAGATCACCGTGGACGCGCGCGGTGAGATCCAGGAGCTGAAGAACACCCTGAACACGATGGTCGACCAGCTGTCGTCGTTCGCCCAGGAGGTCACGCGCGTCGCGCGCGAGGTGGGCACCGAGGGCATCCTCGGCGGCCAGGCCGAGGTGCAGGGGGTGGCGGGCACCTGGAAGGACCTCACCCAGTCCGTGAACTTCATGGCGAACAACCTGACCATCCAGGTCCGCAACATCGCCGAGGTCACGACGGGGGTCGCCAAGGGCGACCTGTCGAAGAAGATCACTGTTGACGCGAAGGGCGAGATTCTCGAGCTCGTCACGACGGTCAACACCATGGTCGACCAGCTGTCCAGCTTCGCCGAGCAGGTGACCCGGGTGGCCCGTGAGGTGGGTACCGAGGGCATCCTGGGCGGTCAGGCGCACGTTCCGGGTGTCACGGGCATCTGGAAGGACCTCAGCAACAACGTGAACCTGATGGCCAACAACCTGACCATGCAGGTGCGCAACATCTCCCAGGTCTCGGCGGCCGTCGCCAACGGCGACCTGACCCGGCAGGTCACCATCGAGGCGAGCGGTGAGGTGGCCCAGCTCGCGGACACCATCAACACGATGGTGAGGACGCTGAGTTCGTTCGCCGACCAGGTCACCAAGGTGGCCCGTGAGGTGGGCACGGACGGCATCCTCGGCGGTCAGGCGCACGTACCGGGTGTGGCGGGTACGTGGAAGGACCTCACCGAGTCGGTGAACGGCATGGCGTCCAACCTGACCGGCCAGGTGCGCAACATCGCGATGGTCACCACGGCCATCGCCAAGGGCGACCTCACCAAGAAGATCGACATCGACGCCCGCGGCGAGATCCTCGAACTCAAGACGACGATCAACACGATGGTCGACCAGCTGTCCAGCTTCGCCGAGGAGGTCACCCGGGTGGCCCGCGAGGTGGGTACCGAGGGGCAGCTGGGCGGTCAGGCACGCGTGCGTGACGTCGACGGCACCTGGCGGGACCTCACCGAGTCGGTGAACGAGATGGCCGGGAACCTGACCCGGCAGGTGCGTGCCATCGCGCGCGTGGCGACCGCGGTGACCCGCGGCGACCTGAACCTGAAGATCGACGTGGACGCCTCCGGCGAGATCCAGGAACTCCAGGACTACATCAACAAGATGATCGCCAACCTGCGCGACACCACGGTCGCCAACCAGGAGCAGGACTGGCTCAAGGGCAACCTGGCGCGTATCTCCGCGTTGATGCAGGGCCGCCGCGACCTGGCGGACGTGGCCTCGCTGATCATGAGCGAGCTGACACCGGTGGTCTCCGCGCAGCACGGCGCGTTCTTCATGGCGATGCCCCTGGTCGACGGCAAGGACCTGGGCGCCGAGACCGAGGACGCCTACGAGCTGCGCATGCAGGGGTCGTACGGCTACTCGATGGGCTCCATGCCGACGTCGTTCCGGCCCGGTGAGGCGCTGATCGGCACGGCGGCCCAGGAGAAGCGCACGATCCTGGTGGAGAAGGCGCCCACGGGCTATCTGAAGATCTCCTCCGGGCTCGGCGAGGCCCCGCCGGCGCAGGTGATCGTGCTTCCGGTGCTGTTCGAGGGCAATGTCCTCGGTGTGATCGAGCTGGCGTCCTTCACGCCGTTCACGCACATCCAGAAGGACTTCCTCAACCAGATCGCCGAGATGATCGCGACCAGCGTCAACACCATCTCCGTCAACACCAAGACCGAGGTGCTGCTGAAGCAGTCGCAGGAACTGACCGAGCAGCTGCGGGAGCGGTCGGCGGAGCTGGAGAACCGGCAGAAGGCCCTCCAGGCGTCCAACGCCGAACTGGAGGAGAAGGCCGAGCTGCTGGCCCAGCAGAACCGCGACATCGAGGTGAAGAACACGGAGATCGAGGAGGCCAGGCAGGTCCTGGAGGAGCGTGCCGAGCAACTCGCGGTCTCCATGCGCTACAAGAGCGAGTTCCTCGCCAACATGTCGCACGAGCTGCGCACCCCGCTCAACTCGCTGCTGATCCTGGCGAAGCTGCTCGCCGACAACGCCGAGGGCAACCTCTCCCCGAAGCAGGTGGAGTTCGCCGAGACCATCCACGGCGCCGGCTCCGACCTGCTCCAGCTGATCAACGACATCCTCGACCTGTCGAAGGTCGAGGCGGGCAAGATGGACGTCTCCCCGACGCGTATCGCGCTGGTCCAGCTCGTGGACTACGTGGAGGCCACCTTCCGGCCGCTGACCGCGGAGAAGGGCCTCGACCTGTCGGTACGGGTCTCCCCGGAGCTGCCCGCCACCCTGCACACCGACGAACAGCGGCTGCTGCAGGTGCTGCGCAACCTGCTGTCCAACGCGGTGAAGTTCACCGACTCCGGCTCGGTGGAGCTGGTGATCCGCCCGGCGAGCGGCGACGTGCCGCTGGGGATCAGGGAGCAGCTGCTCGAGGCCGGTTCGCTCAGCGATCCGGACGCGCCGCTGATCGCCTTCTCGGTGACCGACACCGGCATCGGTATCGCGGCCAGCAAGATGCGGGTCATCTTCGAGGCGTTCAAGCAGGCCGACGGCACGACCAGCCGCAAGTACGGCGGTACGGGCCTTGGTCTGTCGATCTCGCGGGAGATCGCGCAGCTGCTCGGCGGTGAGATCTATGCGCAGAGCGAGCCGGGCCGCGGTTCGACGTTCACGCTGTATCTGCCGCTGCACCCCAGCGAGCTGCCGCCGCAGGGCTACCAGCAGTCCGTGCCCGCGCTGGAGGCCGGGGACCTGGTCGCCTCGCAGAACCACGGCTCCGAGCTGTCCGGCGCGGAGATCGAGACGCCCGCCGAGGTGAAGTCGTACCAGGAGACCCAGAACGGTGCCGCCGCGCTCTTCCGTCGCCGTCGCCGGGCCATCCCGCAGATCGCCGAGTCGTGGCCGGTGCTGGCCGAGCAGGATGCGACGGCCCCGGCGCCGCGCCGGGGCGTACGGTTCGGCGGGGAGAAGGTGCTGATCGTCGACGACGACATCCGCAACGTCTTCGCCCTCACCAGCGTCCTCGAGCAGCACGGTCTGTCGGTGCTGTACGCGGAGAACGGCCGTGAGGGCATCGAGGTCCTGGAGCAGCACGACGACGTCGCGGTGGTCCTGATGGACATCATGATGCCCGAGATGGACGGCTATGCGACGACCACGGCGATCCGTCGGATGCCGCAGTTCGCCGGGCTGCCGATCATCGCGCTGACCGCCAAGGCGATGAAGGGCGACCGGGAGAAGGCGATCGAGTCCGGCGCCTCCGACTACGTCACCAAGCCGGTCGACCCCGATCACCTGCTGGCGGTGATGGCGAAGTGGATGCGCGAGGAGTGACCGGAACGGACGGATGTGATGTGAACGTTTCGGGAACCTTCCGTGTGCACGGGGAGTTGCTGACTCAGGGTTGCGGAACCCGTGTAGAAGTGCGGGATTGGGGGAACCTTCTGGTCCCCGGCTGCGTTTCTGCTACGTGCACAGTGACATCGCGGTGACAGGGTGTGGCGACAGGCGGGGTGCGGCTACCATGACCGGCACAAGGACGGGCGGCGAAAGGGAGTCGTCCCCTGGGGCGGCGCCCGGTGCACATCCGGGGCGAGGAGGGCGGGCCATGGTGCAGAAGGCCAAGATCCTCCTGGTCGATGACCGGCCGGAGAATCTGCTGGCGCTGGAGGCCATCCTCTCTGCGCTCGATCAGACACTGGTGCGGGCATCGTCCGGGGAGGAAGCGCTCAAGGCACTGCTCACGGACGACTTCGCGGTCATTCTGCTGGACGTCCAGATGCCGGGCATGGACGGTTTCGAGACCGCGGCACACATCAAGCGGCGGGAGCGGACCCGGGACATCCCGATCATCTTCCTCACCGCCATCAACCACGGCCCGCACCACACCTTCCGGGGGTACGCGGCGGGCGCGGTGGACTACATCTCCAAGCCCTTCGACCCGTGGGTGCTGCGCGCCAAGGTCTCGGTCTTCGTCGAGCTGTACATGAAGAACTGCCAGCTCCGTGAGCAGGCGGCGCTGCTTCGGCTCCAGTTGGAGGGCGGCGGCAAGGGCGCGGTCGCCGGCAAGGAGTCCGCGGGGCTGCTCGCCGAGCTGTCGGCGCGGCTCGCGGCCGTCGAGGAGCAGGCCGAGGCGCTGTCCAAGCAGCTGGACGACGAGTCCGCGGACGCGGCGGCGGTGGCCACGGCGGCCCATCTGGAGCGCAAACTCACCGGCCTGCGCCGGGCGCTGGACGCCCTGGAGCCGGGCACCGGTGGCGGCGCTTCACCGCTTCCCTCGCAGAACTGACCGCGAGGGCGGCCAGAGTTGCCGATGAGCGCGCGTCAGTTCCGCGCCCCCACAAGGGCGACACGAACGGGTGAAGCAGTGGGCACACGTGTCCCCTGTCGCATCCCCCGGTAACCTCACACCCATGGCCTCACGTCCCTCGGCAGCCAAGAAGCAGCCCCCGAAGAAGGCCGCTCCCTCGAAGGCGCCGGCGAAAAAGGCCGCCGCGAAGAAAGCCCCGGCCAAGAAGGCGCCCGCCAAGAGGGCCGCGGCGAAGAAGTCCGCGCCGGCGCCCAAGCCGGCGCCCAGCCCGACCGGGGGCGTCTACCGCCTGGTGCGCGCCCTCTGGCTCGGCCTCGCGCACGCCGTCGGCGCGGTCTTCCGCGGCATAGGACAGGGAGCCAAGAACCTGGATCCGGCCCACCGCAAGGACGGCGTCGCGCTGCTCCTGCTCGGTATCGCCCTGATCGTCGCCGCCGGCACCTGGGCCGACCTGCGCGGCCCGGTCGGCGACCTGGTGGAGATCCTGGTCACCGGCGCCTTCGGCCGCCTCGACCTGCTGGTGCCGATCCTGCTCGCGGTGATCGCCCTGCGGTTCATGCGCCACCCCGAGCAGCCGGAGGCCAACGGCCGGATCGTGATCGGCCTGTCCGCGCTCGTCATCGGCGTGCTCGGCCAGGTCCACATCGCCTGCGGCTCGCCCGCCCGCAGCGAGGGCATGCAGGGCATAAGGGACGCCGGCGGCCTCATCGGCTGGGCGGCGGCGACCCCGCTGACGTACACCATGACCGAGGTCCTCGCCGTACCGCTGCTGGCGCTGCTCACGGTCTTCGGGCTGCTCGTGGTCACCGCGACCCCGGTGAACGCGATCCCGCAGCGGCTGCGCGCGCTCGGCATCCGCCTCGGGCTGCTGCACGACCCCGATCCGGACGAGTACGGCGAGTACGACGAGCACGGCGACGACGAGCGCTACGACGAGCAGTGGCGCCAGGCGCTGCCCGCACGCTCCCGCAGGCGCTCCAGCGCCCCCCAGGACTACGACCCGGACGTCGCCGAGCAGGAGGCCCTCGCCAAGCGCCGGGGCCGTCCGCGGCGCTCCGCCGTGCCGCAGCCCGAGATGGGCCGTCAGATGGACGCCGTGGACGTCGCCGCGGCCGCCGCTGCCGCCCTCGACGGCGCGGTCATGCACGGCATGCCGCCCTCGCCGCTCGTCGCCGACCTCACCCAGGGCGTCAGCGTCGGCGACCGCGAGGACACCACGCCCACGCCCGTGCCGGCTCCCAGCCCCAGCCCGAGTCCCAGTCCGGTCCCGGCCGCGCGGCCCAAGCAGGAGCAGCTCAAGGTCGAACCGGTCGTCGCAGACCTGACCAAGCCGGCCCCCGAAGAGCCCCGCGACCTGCCCCCGCGCGCCGAGCAGCTCCAGCTCTCCGGCGACATCACCTACTCGCTGCCCTCCCTGGACCTGCTCACCCGGGGCGGGCCGGGCAAGTCGCGCAGCGAGGCCAACGACAAGGTCGTCGCCTCGCTCTCCAACGTCTTCTCCGAGTTCAAGGTCGACGCGCGCGTCACCGGCTTCACCCGCGGTCCGACGGTCACCCGGTACGAGGTCGAGCTCGGCCCCGCCGTGAAGGTCGAGCGGATCACCGCCCTCACCAAGAACATCGCGTACGCCGTCGCCAGCCCGGACGTGCGGATCATCAGCCCGATCCCCGGCAAGTCCGCGGTCGGCATCGAGATCCCCAACACCGACCGCGAGATGGTCAACCTGGGTGACGTGCTGCGGCTCGCCGAGTCCGCCGAGGACGACGACCCGATGCTGGTCGCCTTCGGCAAGGACGTCGAGGGCGGCTACGTCATGCACTCGCTGGCCAAGATGCCGCACGTGCTCGTCGCGGGCGCCACCGGCTCCGGCAAGTCGTCCTGCATCAACTGTCTGATCACCTCGGTCATGATGCGGGCGACCCCGGAGGACGTCCGGATGGTCCTGGTGGACCCCAAGCGGGTCGAGCTGACCGCCTACGAGGGCATCCCGCACCTGATCACGCCGATCATCACCAACCCGAAGCGGGCCGCCGAGGCGCTCCAGTGGGTCGTACGCGAGATGGACCTGCGCTACGACGACCTGGCGGCGTTCGGGTACCGGCACATCGACGACTTCAACCAGGCCATCCGCGACGGCAAGCTGAAGACGCCGGAGGGCAGCGAGCGGGAGCTCAAGACCTATCCGTATCTCCTGGTGATCGTCGACGAGCTCGCCGACCTGATGATGGTCGCGCCCCGGGACGTCGAGGACTCGATCGTGCGCATCACGCAGCTCGCGCGGGCGGCCGGCATCCACCTGGTGCTGGCCACCCAGCGTCCGTCGGTCGACGTGGTCACCGGCCTCATCAAGGCGAACGTGCCCTCCCGGCTCGCCTTCGCCACCTCCTCGCTCGCCGACAGCCGCGTCATCCTCGACCAGCCAGGCGCCGAGAAACTCATCGGCAAGGGCGATGGTCTCTTCCTGCCGATGGGGGCGAACAAGCCGACCCGTATGCAGGGCGCGTTCGTCACCGAAGAAGAGGTCGCGGTGATCGTCCAGCACTGCAAGGACCAGATGGCGCCGGTCTTCCGGGACGACGTCACCGTGGGCACCAAGCAGAAGAAGGAGATCGACGAGGACATCGGCGACGACCTCGACCTGCTGTGCCAGGCGGCCGAACTGGTCGTTTCCACACAGTTCGGCTCCACCTCCATGCTCCAGCGCAAGCTGCGCGTGGGCTTCGCCAAGGCGGGCCGGCTCATGGATCTCATGGAGTCGCGCGGGGTGGTCGGGCCGAGCGAGGGGTCCAAGGCGCGCGACGTTCTGGTGAAACCCGATGAGCTGGACGGAGTGCTTGCTGTGATCCGTGGGGAGTCTGAGGGGTAGGTCTGTCTCAGGGCTACGGGCGCCTGTAGACCGGGTGGAGGCTGTCGTGATCCACCCGTTAGAGATCGTCGGGCAACCGTTTCCCTTTGACGTACGTCAAGTTGAGCGAGAGGAAAGGTGGGTACCCCACCCTGGGGCGCACGCCTGACCCGTCATCGGGATGCCCGGCCATACCGATGGCGTACAAAGTCCCACCGCCCGGTTGCCCCACCCTTTCGTACCCCCCATAGACTGAACTTCCAGCACAGGTGGCTACACGCTCGAAAGGCGCCCCCGTGTCCATCGGCAGCAACTCCCCTGAAGACGAGCGTCCGTTCCCAGACGTGTCCGAGGAAAACCGCCCCTCCGTAGGCCGAGCCCTCAAGCAGGCCCGCATCGCCGCCGGGCTGACCGTCGACGAGATCAGCGGGAGCACCCGGGTCCGCATCGCCATCGTGCATGCCATCGAGGCCGACGACTTCGCCCCCTGCGGCGGCGACGTCTACGCCCGCGGGCACATCAGGACCCTGGCCAAGGCCGTCGGCCTGGACCCCGAGCCGCTGCTGGCGCAGTTCGCGGCCGAGCACGGTGGTGGGCGGCCCGCGCCGACGCCCGCCGCCCCGCTGTTCGAGGCGGAACGTATCCGCCCCGAGCGCCGAGGACCCAACTGGACGGCGGCCATGGTCGCCGCCATCGTCGTCGTGATCGGTTTCGTCGGCTTCACCGCCTTCAAGGGCGGCGACGGCGACGACGCCAAGCAGTCGGTCGCCGGGGGAGCCGCCCCGACGACCAGCAAGCCGGCCTCGCCGACCCCCAAGGAAAGCAAGCCCGAGAAGACCCCCGAGCCCTCCGACAGCGCGATCGCCGCCGCACCCCAGGACAAGGTCACCGTCCAGGTCAGCGCGGTGAACGGACGCAGCTGGATCTCGGCCAAGGACCACAACGGCCGGATGCTGTTCGACGGGCTTCTGAAGAAGGGCGACTCCAAGACCTTCCAGGACAGCTCCAAGATCAACCTGATCCTCGGTGACGCCGGAGCCATCCAGCTCTACGTGAACGGCAAGAAGATCGAGGACCAGTTCCGGCCCGGAGCCGTGGAGCGTCTCACCTACACCAAGGGCGACCCGGAAGTCGGATAACCGTTCGGATCGAACACGTACCCAAGGGGTTGGCCATGATCGGCCAGCCCCTTCGACGTGGGCTGTCGGTGAGACGAAGTAGTCTTGAGCCCATGCCTGAACGCCGTACCGTCGCACTAGTCACTCTCGGCTGCGCCCGTAACGAGGTGGACTCGGAGGAGCTCGCAGGCCGTTTGGAGGCGGACGGCTGGCAGCTCGTCGAGGATGCCCAGGACGCGGATGTCGCCGTGGTCAACACCTGTGGATTCGTCGAGGCCGCCAAGAAGGACTCCGTCGACGCCCTCCTCGAGGCCAACGACCTCAAGGGCCACGGCAGAACCCAGGCCGTCGTGGCGGTGGGCTGCATGGCCGAGCGGTACGGCAAGGAACTCGCCCAGGCGCTCCCCGAGGCGGACGGCGTGCTCGGCTTCGACGACTACGCCGACATCTCCGACCGGCTGGGGACCATCCTCAACGGCGGCATCCACGCCTCGCACACCCCGCGCGACCGGCGCAAGCTGCTGCCCATCAGCCCGGCCGAGCGGCAGGACTCGGCCGCGTCGGTGGCACTGCCCGGGCACGGCCCGTCCGACCTCCCGGAGGGCCTGGCGCCCGCCTCCGGCCCCCGTGCGCCCCTGCGCCGCCGGCTGGACGGCGCTCCGGTCGCCTCGGTCAAGCTCGCCTCCGGCTGCGACCGGCGTTGCTCCTTCTGCGCCATCCCCTCCTTCCGCGGCTCCTTCATCTCGCGCCGCCCCAGCGACGTGCTGAACGAGACCCGCTGGCTGGCCGAACAGGGCGTGAAGGAGGTCATGCTGGTCTCCGAGAACAACACCTCCTACGGCAAGGACCTGGGCGACATCCGCCTCCTGGAGTCGCTGCTGCCGGAGCTGGCCGAGGTCGACGGCATCGAGCGGGTACGCGTCAGCTACCTCCAGCCGGCCGAGATGCGCCCCGGCCTGATCGACGTACTGACCTCCACACCGAACGTCGTGCCGTACTTCGACCTGTCCTTCCAGCACTCCGCCCCGGGCGTGCTGCGGGCCATGCGCCGCTTCGGCGACACCGACCGCTTCCTGGAGCTGCTCGACACCATCCGGGCCAAGGCTCCGCAGGCCGGCGTCCGCTCCAACTTCATCGTCGGCTTCCCCGGCGAGTCCGCGTCCGACCTGGCCGAGCTGGAGCGCTTCCTGAACGGCGCGCGGCTCGACGCGATCGGCGTCTTCGGGTACTCCGACGAGGAGGGCACCGAGGCGGCGACATACGAGAACAAGCTTGACGAGGACGTCGTCGCCGAGCGTCTCGCCCGGGTCTCCCGGCTCGCCGAGGAACTCGTCTCGCAGCGGGCCGAGGAGCGCGTCGGCGAGACCGTGCACGTCCTCGTGGAGTCCGTGGACGACGAGGACGGCGTCTACGGCCGGGCGGCCCACCAGGCGCCGGAGACGGACGGGCAGGTGCTGCTCACGAGCGGCGAAGGGCTGCGCGTCGGCCGTATCGTCGAGGCGAAGGTGGTCGGCACGGAGGGCGTCGACCTGGTGGCCGAGCCGCTGCAGGGCGTGCCCGCGTGGAGTGAGGAGGCCGGCAGATGACCGGAGTCCCGGCGTCCGCCGCGGGCGGCTCCTCCGGCGCACAGGGCGCCCCGGGCTCCGCCGCCACCTCCGGTGCCGCTCCGGATCTCTCCGGTCCGCAGAACGCTGGTCCGCAGGCCACTGGTGCGGAGGAATCCGGTGCGGAGGACTTCGGTGCCGAGAGCGGCGGTGCCGACAAGGCAGGTGCCGGGCACATCGGTGGCGAGAACGCCGGTGGCGGGAGCATCGGGGCCGAGGATTCCGGTTCCGGTGACGGGGAGAGGCCTGTGCGCGGCGGGAGGAAGATCGCCGCTGCCGCCGTCAACCAGGCCAGCCTGTGGAACGTCGCCAATCTGCTGACCATGCTCCGGCTGCTCCTGGTCCCCGGCTTCGTCGCCCTGATGCTGGCCGGCGGCGGATACGACCCGGCCTGGCGCTCGCTCGCCTGGGCCGCCTTCGCCATCGCCATGATCACCGACCTGTTCGACGGGCATCTGGCGCGCACGTACAACCTGGTCACCGACTTCGGGAAGATCGCCGACCCCATCGCCGACAAGGCGATCATGGGGGCGGCGCTGATCTGTCTCTCGTCGCTCGGCGATCTGCCCTGGTGGGTGACGGTCGTCATCCTCGGCCGGGAACTCGGGATCACCCTGCTGCGTTTCCTGGTCATCCGCTACGGCGTGATCCCGGCCAGCCGCGGCGGCAAGCTCAAGACCCTCACCCAGGGCGTGGCCGTGGGGATGTACGTACTGGCACTGACGGGGTGGCTGGCCACCCTGCGGTTCTGGGTGATGGCCGCGGCCGTCGTCCTGACGGTCGTGACGGGTCTCGACTATGTGAGACAGGCCATTGTGCTGCGGCGGCAGGGAATCGCCGAGCGCGCAGCGGCGCTGGAGGAGACGGAAGCGTGAATTCCAGGGCCGCCGAACTGGTGCGACTACTGACGGTGAGGGGTCAGACCCTGGCTGTCGCCGAGTCGCTGACCGGCGGCCTGGTAGCGGCGGAGATCACAGCGGTCCCTGGGGCGTCCAAGACGTTCCGGGGTTCGGTCACCGCCTACGCCACCGAGCTCAAGCACGACGTGCTGGGTGTCGACGCCACCCTGCTGGCCCAGCGCGGCGCGGTGGATCCGCAGGTCGCGGCCCAGATGGCGGCCGGAGTGCGGAAGGCGCTGGGTGCCGACTGGGGCCTCGCGACCACTGGCGTCGCCGGCCCCGAACCCCAGGACGGCCGCCCGGTCGGCACGGTCTTCGTGGCCGTCGACGGCCCTTCCGGCGCCGGTTCCGGTTCTGCCGCTGGCGGAAAAGTGGAGGCCCTGCGGTTGAACGGCGACCGTGCGGAAATTCGTAGAGAGAGTGTACGGAGCGTACTCGCACTGCTTCTGAGGGAGCTTGCGAGCGAACAGACCGGGAATGAGCGGACACAGGATACGGAACAGAACGGGGGGTTTTGATGTTTGCAGCCCTGAGTGAACACGACATCGCTCCCCGCACGGCCGCGGCGCAAGGCGGTACGGTGGGGCGTGAAGGATGCGGCTACGCGGTCCGAGGAGGGAGCCACCGATGATTCTGCTCCGTCGCCTGCTGGGTGACGTGCTGCGTCGGCAGCGCCAGCGCCAGGGCCGTACTCTGCGCGAAGTCTCCTCGTCCGCCCGAGTCTCACTCGGCTATCTCTCCGAGGTGGAGCGGGGGCAGAAGGAGGCTTCCTCCGAGCTGCTCTCCGCCATCTGCGACGCGCTGGACGTACGGATGTCCGAGCTCATGCGAGAAGTGAGCGACGAACTCGCCCTCGCCGAGCTGGCCCAGTCCGCTCAGGCCACCGAGTCCGTGCCCGCGTCGGTTCGCCCGATGCTGGGAAGCGTCTCGGTGACCGGTGTGCCACCGGAACGGGTGACCATCAAGGCGCCCGCCGAGGCAGTGGACGTGGTCGCCGCATGACGCCTGTGCGGGTGTAGACCGACGCGGCGCCGACCCGGCGTCGAAGAAGAAGTGTGCGAGGCCCTGGCCGGGGCTTCTCCAGGAAGACCTGGGGAGGCGCGGCCGGGGCCTTCGTATGTCTGCCGGCGGTGTGCGTCCATTTGCCGGTGTCCGGTGGTGCGGTCATGGTGGAGGGACCGACAGGGGGCGAGACGACCGGAGAGACGCATGTACGTCGTGAAGAGCCCGCTGTCCGACGCGGACCTGAAGACCGTGGCCGAGGCGCTCCAGGGCGCCCTCGTCGATCTCGTGGACCTGGCACTGATCGCCAAGCAGATCCACTGGAACGTGGTCGGCCCCCGCTTTCGGACCGTCCACCTGCAGTTGGACGAGGTCGTCGGCACGGCCAGGACACACTCCGACACGGTCGCCGAGCGGGCCTCGGCGCTGGGCGTCTCGCCGGACGGACGCGCGGTCACGGTGGCCGCCGGCAGTGGCATCGCCACCGCCCCCGGGGGCTGGGTCAAGGACTCGGACGCGGTGGGTGCCCTGGTGGACGCGCTGGGCGCGGTGATCACCCGGATGCGGGGGCGGGTCATGGCCACCGCGGAGCCGGATCCGGTCTCCCAGGACATCTTCATCGGGATCACGGCGGATCTGGAGAAACATCACTGGATGTTCCAGGCGGAGAACGCGTAGCTGTGGCCGACGCCGGCCGACGGCCGTTGCATCGGTGAGCCCTCGGTGCGCCTCCCCGGTGGACCGGGCGGCGTTCTAGCGTCCGGCTGGAGGTGTCGGCCATGGTGGGACGGATAGTGCGCTGGGGGGTTGCCCTGGGATGCGCGGCGGTGTGGTGGTGGGCCGTGCTGCGGATCACCTTCGCCGACGGCGCGGGGGCCCTGGAGGGAACTGTGGCCGCCGGGGGATGGGGACTGAGCCTGCTGCCGGTCAACTGTGTGCCGAGGTCCCGGGCGGCTGGGGCCCTGGGCCCTGGGCGGTGGCGGGCCGCCTGGCGGACACCGGGCGCTACCAGGGCATCGCGACCCCTCCGTTCGGGCGCAGGATCTGGCCCGTCATGAACGAGGAGGCGTCGGACGCCAGATACAGCACGGCGTGAGCGACGTCCACCGCCTCGCCGACCCGGCCCAGGGGCGACATCCGGGCCATCCACGCCTCCGTCTGCCGCTGCTCCTCGCCGTCGTCGCGGTCGGTCATGGGGGTCCGGGTCCAGCCCGGGGCGACCGCGTTGACGCGGATGCCCTGCCGACCGACCTCGTTCGCGAGCGTCTTGGTCAGCTGGACCACGGCCGCCTTGGCCGCGCCGTAGCAGAGCAGGCCGGGGCCGCCGGTGTCGATCGCACCGGACGCCATGGTGATGATGCTGCCCCCGGTCTGCCGGTCGAGCATCAGGCGTGCCGCCTCCTGGCAGGAGTGCAGGACGCCCTTGAAGTTGACGTCCAGCACCCGGTCGAGGTCCTCGTCTCGGGTCTCCAGCACCGGGCTGCGGTGCATGATTCCGGCGATCGCCGCCATGACGTCCAGCCGCTCGCAGGACCGGACGGCATGCCCGAGCTGCGCCCGGTCGGTGACGTCGACGGTGTGGGTGCGGGCGGTGCCGCCGGCGTCCTTGATCAATGCGGCCGTCTCGTGCAGGCCGTCCGCGTCCCGGTCGGCACAGTGCACGGTCGCGCCCGCCCCGGCGAGCAGCACGGCGGAAGCCCGCCCGATACCGCCGGCGGCCCCGGTGACGAATGCGGTGCGTCCGGTGAGGTCGTACGCCTTGAGGGACATGAGGGGACGGTACGAGCGTTTCTGACGGGTCGTCAATCAGTCGGGCGGGGGCGGCTTCTCGGGGTGCCTCGCGAGCCGGGGGCGGGGCCGGTCTGGCAGGCGGGACACCAGTAGGTCGGGCGCTCACGGGAGCCGTCGCCCTGGTCGGCCACCCGGATCGGGGTGCCGCAGCGCAGACAGGGGCGGGGGGCTCGGCCGTAGACGAACAGGTCCTGGTTGCGCAGGCCCGTGGTCTGGCGGACCGGGCGGTCGCGGTTGGCCTCCAGGAGGCGCTTGGCGAGGCCGGGGAGTTTCGCGGCACGGTCGGCGGGGAGCGCGCCGACCGGGAGCCAGGGAGTCGCGCCGATCAGGAAGCAGAGCTCGCTCTTGTAGATGTTGCCGATGCCGGCGAGGTTGCGCTGGTCGAGCAGGGCCTCGCCGAGCGGGCGGGCGGGGTCGGCGAGCAGGTTGGCGAGGGCGCGGTCGGGGTTCCAGTCGGGGCCCAGCAGGTCGGGGCCGAGGTGGCCCACGGCGCGTTCCTCCTCGCCGGTGCGCAGGAACTCCAGAACCTGGAGGCGGTAGCCCACGGCCGTGCGGTCGGCGGCACCGAGGACGGCCCTGATCTGGTGGGCGGGACCGCCCTTCCAGCGCTCACCGCTCCCGTAGACCTTCCACGCGCCCTCCATCCGCAGATGCGTGTGCAGGGTCAGGCCGCCCTCGAAGCGGGTGAGCAGGTGCTTGCCGCGCGGGGTGGTGCCGAGGACGGTACGGCCGGTGAGGTCGACGGTGGCGTACTTGGGCACCCGGAAGTCGCTGCGGGTCAGCACCTTGCCCGCGAGCGCGTCGTGCAGGCGTCGCGCGGCCTGCCACACCGTGTCACCTTCGGGCATGGGCCAAGGGTGACACGGGGGCCTGGAGCGCGCGGCGGGGGCACGGGCGCGGGTGGCGGTGGCGCGTGCGGCGCACTGGGGGTGTGGCGTTCATGTTCCTGGTGGGTCACGCCCGCAGGCGCAGGCCGCGCGGGGTCGCGATGAAGCCCGCTCCTTCCAGCAGGGTGCCCAGGGGCGAGGTCAGGGCCGTGGCGCCGTTGACGCGCTCCACCGTCACCGTGCCGAGGGTGCCGGCGCGGGCGGCGGCCGCGAGTGCCTCGGCTGCCGTACGCAGGCGGGGGTCGTCTACGGCGTCCGTGTCCGGGGCGGACGGCCAGGCCAGCAGGGTCTTGCCGCCGCGCTCCATGTAGAGGGTCAGCTCGCCGTCCACCAGGACGACCAGCGAGCCCGCCTTACGGCCCGGCTTGTGACCGGCGCCGGTCGGCGGCTCGGGCCAGGGGAGGGCGGCGCCATAGGCGTTCGCGGGGTCGGCGGCGGCGAGCACCACGGCTCTGGGGTCGGGGGCGGCCGGGGTGCGGGTGTGGTGGTTGCCGTAGGTGTACGGGTTCGCGGGGCTGCCGCCGCGGGGGCCGCCGTAGCCGGGGGTGGCGAAGGGGTCGGACGGGGCGAGGTCCTTGGGGGAGACATAGTCGCCGGGCGCGGTGGCGGGCTCGGGGGGCCAGGTGAAGTCGCCGTCCAGGCCGGGAAAGTCGGCTTCGTCGATGGGGCCGAGGGGAGCCTCGGTGCCGAACGCGGCGGAGGTGACTGAGCCGCCGTTCCCGAAGGCCGCGTGAGCCGCCGGTCCGACGGGGCCGCCGTTTCCGAAGGCGGTGCCCGGCAGTGTCTCGCCCCGCTCGCGGGCGTTGGACGCGGCGCGCAGCCGGTCGACCGCCCCGTCCATCGCGAACTGGGCCGCGCCGAGCCCCTCGACGACGTAACCCCGGCGGGCCTGCCCGCTCTCCTCGAACGCCGACAGGATGCGGTACACCGCCGAGAAACCGCCCTCGACGCCCTCCGCCGCGACCGCTCCCCGGGTGACCACGCCGTGCCGGTCGAGCAGGGTGCGGGCCAAGGCGTGGGCGCGCACGGTGGTGTCCGGCTCGCGCTGCGGGAGCAGGGACCAGCGGCCGGCGACGGTCGGCGGACCGGTACGGGAGGCGGTGCGGGCGGCGGCCGTCAGGGACCCGTAGCGGCCGCGCGGGACGGCGCGCTTGGCGCGGTGGGCCGTGGCACCCGCGGTACGGCCCGAGCCCAGCAGGGCGCGCATCGGGGCCAGTGTGTCGTTGGTGAGCCGGCCGGACCAGGCCAGGTCCCAGACGGCGTCGGCCAGTTGGGGGTCGGTGGCGTCGGGGTGGGTGGTGGCGCGGACCTGGTCGGCGATCTGGCGGAAGAACAGGCCGTAGCCGCCGGAGAGGGTGTCCAGGACGGACTGGTGGAGGGCCGTCAGCTCCAAGGGGTGCGGCGGTGGCAGGAGCAGCGGTGCCGCGTCCGCCAGATACAGCGAGACCCAGCCGTCCTTGCCCGGCAGGGCGCCCGCGCCGGCCCACACGATCTCTCCGGCGGCGGTGAGTTCGTCGAGCATCGAGGGCGTGTAGTTGGTCACCCGGGACGGCAGGACCAGCTTCTCCAGGGCCGACGCCGGCACCGACGCGCCCTGCAACTGCTCGACGGCGCGCACCAGTCCGTCGACGCCACGCAGCCCGTGCCCCTTGCCGATGTGCTGCCACTGGGGCAGGAACTGTGCGAGCGCGGCCGGTGCCACCGGCTCCAGCTCGTGCCGGAGCGCGGCCAGGGAGCGGCGGCGCAGCCTGCGCAGCACGGCCGCGTCGCACCACTCCTGGCCGATGCCCGCCGGATGGAACTCGCCCTGCACCACCCGGCCGCCCGCGGCGAGCCGCTGCAACGCGCCGTCCGTGACCGCGGCTCCGAGCCCGAACCGGGCCGCCGCCGTGGCCGACGTGAACGGGCCGTGCGTGCGCGCGTACCGGGCGAGGAGGTCGCCGAGCGGGTCCTTCACCGGCTCGGTGAACGCCTCGGGGACACCGACCGGCAAGGCGGTGCCGAGGGCGTCGCGTAGCCGGCCCGCGTCCTCGATCGCCGCCCAGTGGTCGGTGCCGGCGATCCGGACCTTGATCGCCCGGCGGGCACCGGCCAGCTCCCCGGCCCACCGCGGTTCGGCGCCCCGCTCGGCCAACTCGGCGTCCGTGAGCGGCCCGAGCAGCCGCAGTACGTCGGCGACGCCCTCCGGGTCCTTGATCCGGCGGTCCTCGGTGAGCCACTGCAGCTCGCGCTCCAGCTCGGTCAGCACGTCCGCGTCGAGCAGCTCGCGCAGCTCCGCCTGACCCAGCAACTCGGCCAGCAGCCGGGAGTCCAGGGAGAGCGCGGCCGCGCGGCGCTCGGCGAGCGGGGAGTCCCCCTCGTACAGGAACTGGGCGACGTAGCCGAACAGGAGGGACCGGGCGAAGGGGGACGGCTCCGGGGTGGTGACCTCGACGAGGCGGACCTTCCGGGACTCCAGGTCACCCATCAGCTCGACCAGGCCCGGCACGTCGAAGACGTCCTGGAGGCACTCACGGACCGCTTCCAGGACGATCGGGAAGGACCCGAACTCGCTCGCCACCTGGAGCAGTTGGGCGGCACGCTGGCGCTGCTGCCACAGCGGGGTGCGCTTGCCGGGGTTGCGGCGGGGCAGCAGCAGCGCGCGGGCCGCGCATTCGCGGAACCGGGCGGCGAACAGGGCCGAGCCGCCGACCTGGTCGGTGACGATCTGGTCGACCTCGCCCTTGTCGAAGGCGACGTCCGCCGCGCCGACGGGCGCCTGCTCGGCGTCGTATTCGGTGCCCGCTTTCGTGGGGGCCTGGTCGAGCAGGTCCAGGCCCATCAGGTCGGCGTCCGGCAGGCGCAGCACGATGCCGTCGTCGGCGTGCATGACCTGGGCGTCCATGCCGTACCGCTCGGACAGCCGGGCGCCGAGGGCCAGCGCCCAGGGAGCGTGGACCTGCGCGCCGAAGGGGGAGTGGACGACGACCCGCCAGTCGCCCAGTTCGTCGCGGAAGCGCTCCACGACGATCGTCCGGTCGTCGGGGACATGGCCGCAGGCCTCGCGCTGTTCGTCGAGGTACGACAGCACGTTGTCCGCCGCCCAGGCGTCCAGGCCCGCCGCGAGCAGGCGCAGCCGGGCGTCGTCCTTGGCGAGCGAGCCGACCTCGCGCAGGAACGCGCCCACCGCGCGGCCCAGTTCGAGCGGGCGGCCCAGCTGGTCGCCCTTCCAGAAGGGCAGGCGGCCCGGCACCCCGGGGGCGGGGGAGACCAGGACGCGGTCGCGCGTGATGTCCTCGATGCGCCAGGAGCTGGTGCCCAGGGTGAAGACATCGCCCACCCGGGACTCGTACACCATCTCCTCGTCCAGCTCACCGACCCGGCCGCCGCCCTTCTTGGGGTCGGCGCCGGCGAGGAAGACGCCGAAGAGGCCGCGGTCGGGGATCGTGCCGCCGGAGGTGACGGCGAGGCGCTGGGCGCCCGGGCGGCCGGTGACCGTGCCCGCGACCCGGTCCCAGACCACGCGCGGGCGCAGCTCGGCGAAGGCGTCGGACGGATAGCGGCCCGCGAGCATGTCGAGGACCGCGGTGAACGCCGACTCCGGGAGCGAGGCGAAGGGAGCCGCGCGACGGACCATGGCCAGCAGGTCGTCGAACTGCCAGGTGTCCAGCGAGGTCATCGCGACCAACTGCTGTGCCAGCACGTCGAGGGGGTTGGCCGGGACCCTCAGGGACTCGATGGAGCCGGTGCGCATCCGCTCGGTGACCACGGCCGCCTGCACCAGGTCGCCACGGTACTTGGGGAAGACCACGCCGGTGGAGACCGCGCCGACCTGGTGTCCCGCGCGGCCGACGCGCTGCAGGCCGGAGGCCACCGAGGGTGGCGACTCGACCTGGACGACCAGGTCCACCGCGCCCATGTCGATGCCCAGCTCAAGGCTGGAGGTGGCCACCACGGCGGGCAGCCGGCCGGCCTTCAGGTCCTCCTCGACCAGGGCCCGCTGCTCCTTGGAGACCGAGCCGTGGTGCGCGCGTGCGATGACCGGCGGGGCGCCCTGGGCCGCGCCCGAGCCGCCCATCAGCTCGGCGGGGGAGTGGTGCTCGTCCAGCGGCTCGCCGGTCACGCGCTCGTACGCGATCTCGTTGAGCCGGTTGCACAGCCGCTCCGCCAGTCGGCGCGAGTTGGCGAAGACGATCGTCGAGCGGTGGGCCTGCACCAGGTCGGCGATCCGCTCCTCCACATGCGGCCAGATCGACGGCCGGTCCCCGCCCTCCTTGGCGTCGGTCGCCGGGGAGCCGCCCAGCTCGCCCATGTCCTCCACGGGTACGACGACGGAGAGGTCGAACTCCTTGCCGGACTCGGGCTGGACGATCTCCACCTTGCGGCGTGGCGAGAGATAGCGGGCCACCTCGTCGACCGGACGGACGGTCGCCGACAGACCGATGCGGCGGGCCGGCTTCGGCAGCAGCTCGTCCAGCCGCTCCAGGGAGAGCGCGAGATGCGCGCCGCGCTTGGTGCCGGCGACCGCGTGCACCTCGTCCAGGATCACCGTCTCGATGCCGGTCAGCGCGTCACGCGCGGCCGACGTCAGCATCAGGAACAGGGACTCCGGGGTGGTGATCAGGATGTCCGGCGGGCGGGTGGACAGGGCGCGGCGCTCGGCGGGCGGGGTGTCGCCGGAGCGGATGCCGACCCTGACCTCCGGCTCGGGCTGACCGAGGCGCACGGACTCCTGGCGGATGCCGGTCAGCGGACTGCGCAGGTTCCGCTCGACGTCGACCGCGAGGGCCTTGAGCGGAGACACGTACAGCACCCGGCAGCGCTTCCTGGGGTCGGCCGGGGGCGGGGTCGAGGCCAGCTGGTCCAGGGCGGCGAGGAAGGCGGCCAACGTCTTGCCGGAGCCGGTCGGGGCGACCACCAGCACGTCCGAGCCCGCCCCGATGGCCTGCCACGCGCCCGCCTGGGCCGCGGTGGGCGCGGAAAACGCCCCCGTGAACCAGCCGCGGGTCGCGGGGGAGAAGCCGTCGAGGGCCCGGTGCGCGGATTTCGCCATGGGTCAATCCTGCACCCGGCCACTGACAACAAGCCTGACCTGCGAAAACAGGGATGCGGACGGAGTCGGGCAGGGTGGACAATGGCCGCATGGCGGGATCCGGGGAGCGGGCACGGCACTGGCGGTACGAGGCGCTGCCCGATGTCGATCTGCTGCGGGCCCGATATGTCCGGAAGACGTTTGTCCGGCACACTCACGAGCACTTCGTGATCGCCGGGATCGTGGACGGGGTCGAGGTCTTCCGGCACCGGGGGTCCGACGTGACCGTCGGCGCCGGGGCGCTCGCGCTCGTCAATCCCGACACCGCGCACACCGGCCGGGCCGCGGTTCCCGAGGGCTGGCGGTACGGGGCGGTCTACCCGTCCCCGGAACTGGTGGCGGCGATCGCCGCGGAGACCACCGCGATCCGGGGCACCCCCGGCTTCGTCAGCCCGATGCTCGACGATCCGTACTGCGTCGCCCTGGTGCACCGGGTGCTGCGCGCCGCCGACGAGGGCAACGCACTCGCCGCCGACACCCTGCTGCGGGTGGCGGTGACCCGGCTGCTGCGGTCGAACGGCGGCCCGCTGCCACAGCGGCAGGTCCGCACCGCCGGCGCGCACCTCGCCGCACGCGCGCGTGCCGTGCTGGAGGAGCGGATGGCCGAGCCGCCGACCCTGGAGCGGCTCGCCACCGACCTCGGCACCAGCCCCTTCGCGCTGCTGCGGGCGTTCCGCGACGTCTACGGCATGCCCCCGCACACCTGGCTGACCGACGCCCGGGTGCGCCGCGCCCGGCTGCTGCTGGACGCGGGCACGGCACCCGCCGAGACGGCCGTCGCCGTCGGCTTCACCGACCAGCCACACCTCAACCGGCACTTCGCCCGGATCGTCGGCGTTCCGCCGGGTGCCTACCAGCGCGAGCGCGGTCCCGGAGCGGACCCGCGCGGCCGCGGTCCCGCGGCGCGCCCGCGCGAGCCTGGTCCCGCGGCGCGCCCGCGCGAGCCCGGTCCCGCGGCGCGCCCGCGCGGGCGCAAGAACGTACAAGACGCGCGGGACGCCGGTACGTAGCGTCCTGGGCGTGGCACAGCAGACAGCACTCGCAGACATACATGGCGCAGACAAGCCGAAACCGGACTCCGCCGTCGTCCGGGACGCCCTCGGGGTCGGCGTCGCCGTGGGACTCTCCGGGTTCGCCTTCGGGGTGACCTCGGCCGGCAGCGGGCTCGGCCTGCTCCAGACCTGCGTACTCAGCCTCCTGGTGTTCACCGGCGCCTCCCAGTTCGCCCTGGTCGGGGCACTCGCGGCCGGCGGCAACCCGCTCACCGCGGCGGCCGGCGCCTTCTTCCTGGGGGTGCGCAACGCGTTCTACGGGCTGCGTCTGTCGCAGGTACTGGCCCTTCCGCGCGCGCTACGGCCGCTGGCCGCCCAGTGGGTGATCGACGAGACCACCGCCGTGACGCTCGCCCAGCCGACACGGCGCGCCGCGCGGATCGGCTTCACCGTCACCGGACTCAGCCTGTACGTGCTGTGGAATCTCACCACCCTGCTCGGCGCGCTCGGCGCCAAGGCCGTCGGGGACACCGACGCCTGGGGCCTGGACGCGGCCGGACCCGCCGTCTTCCTGGCGCTGCTCGCCCCCATGCTGAAGACCACGACCGACCGCGCGGTCGCCGCGCTCGCGGTGCTGCTGGGGCTCGGCCTGCTGCCCGTGCTGCCCGCCGGGATGCCGGTCCTGGCGGCCGCGCTGGCGGCGCCTGCCGCCCTGTACGTCTCCGGCCGCCGATCCGGCCGTACCCGCGACGACGCTTCCGAGGAGACCCGTTGAACACCTGGATCGCGATCGCCGCGACCGTCCTCGGCTGCTACGCCGTCAAGCTCGCCGGGCTGCTGGTGCCCGCGGGCGTCCTGGAGCGGTCGATGGTGCGGAGGCTGGCCGCCCTGCTGCCGGTGGCCCTGCTCGCCGCCCTCACGGCCCAGCAGACGTTCGCCGACGGGCACGCGCTCGTGCTGGACGCCCGGGCCGCGGGGCTCGGGGCGGCCGCCCTGGCGCTGGTGCTGCGCGCGCCCTTCCTGGTCGTCGTCGGCGCGGCCGTGCTGGTGACGGCGGGGGTACGGGCCATCGCGGGCTGAGCGGGGCTGAGCGGGGCTGAGCGGGGTGGCTGGCGGCTGAGCACGGGTCACCCCACGAAGTGGCCGTACGCCTTGAGGGTGCGCAGCGCCTCGATCGTCACCCTCGGGCGGGCCTCCAGGGCGGTGGTCGGTGCCCACTGGAGCCAGCCGATCGGCCAGCCGCCGTCCTCCTGCTGCTCGGCGGCGAGGTGGTCCAGCGAGCGGGCCATCTCCTCGTCGGTGAACCACGCGCGCGCGAGCGAGTGCGGGGACTTCGCGAAGTGGTGCGGGAAGTGGTGCTCGCCCGGGGCGTAGCCGGTCGCCACCGGGTACCCGTCCAGGTGCTCCGGGTCCAGCGCGGCCAGCCGGTGCTCGCGCACCAGGCGGCCCAGCCGGTCGGCGGCCGCCTCCGCGCGGCCGCGGTCGGGTACCGCGTCCAGGAAGGCGACGGCGGCCTCGATCTCGTAGGGATGCGACTTCTCCAGGGACTCCACGGCCTCCCAGCAGAAGTCGGTGGCCCGGAACAGCCAGGCGTGCCACACCTCGTTGCGGTGCAGCAGCCCCACCACAGGGCCGGTGGCGAGCAGCTCACTGGGCGGGTCGTCGGTGATCGGGACGAACGGGGCGGCCGGATAGCCGCGCTGGCTCGGATGGATCGCCGGCAGCGCCCCGTCCGCCGTGGAGACGGACGTCAGATAGCGGCACACCCGCTCCACCCGCTGCCCGCCGCAGCGCCCGACGGCGTCCAGGACGGCCAGCGCGTGCCCGGTGTGCAGCGGCTGGCTCACCGGACCGCGCAGATCGGGCTCCAGCGCATGGCCGTACCCGCCGTCCTCGTTGCGGTAGGCGTCCAGGGCCGTCTCCACCGGATCGGGGCTGCCGTTCAGGAAGTGGTACGCGAAGAGGCGCTGCTCCAGCACGCGCGCGGTGAGCCACACGAACTGTTCGGCGCGGAAGAGCGGGGAGTGCGCCGGGGGCGTAGGGGGGAGTGGGGAAGCTCCGGTTTCGGCCATGCGTCAGACCGTAGGGCGGAAAGCGGTCTCGGCAAGCGGTCCCGGGCAGGGCCCACTCTCAGGGGCGGGATACTGGTGTCATGCGGTTGACGGTCTTCTGGCAGCGGATGGCGGAACACTTCGGTTCCGGGTACGCCGACACCTTCGCGCGCGATCATGTGATGACGGAGCTCGGCGGACTCACGGTGCACGAGGCGCTGGACGCCGGCTGGGAGGCCAAGGAAGTGTGGCGCGTGGTCTGCACGGTCATGAACGTTCCCGGGGAGAAGCGCTGAGCGTGCACAAAGATCGGATACCGGCCACGCGTTGTCAGTGCCGTCGGCGAGACTTGCACCGTGGCACCCACTGACGACGACGGGCGGACCGCCCAGGACACATACCCGGTCGACACGACGCCGCCCGCCGGACCCCCGGCCGCCGGCGCCGCGGCACCGGGCGCCCGCATGCCGCGCTGGCTGCCGCGCGCCATGGTGCTGGCGCTCGCCCTCATCGCCGCCTTCCAGCTGGGCAGCTGGGCCTTCCACCAGCTCACCGGCCTGCTGATCAACATCCTCATCGCGTTCTTCCTGGCGCTCGCCATCGAGCCCGCGGTGAGCTGGATGGCCTCGCGCGGAACGCGCCGGGGGGTCGCGACCTTCCTGGTCTTCCTCGGCCTGGCCATCGCCGCTGCGGGATTCGTCACGCTGCTCGGCTCGATGCTGGCCGGCCAGATCATCAAGATCGTCGAAGACTTCCCGGACTACCTGGATTCGGTCATCAACTGGGTCAACCACACCTTCCACACCGACGTGAAGCGGGTCGACGTCCAGGAGGGCCTGCTGCACTCCGACTGGCTGCGCAAGTACGCGCAGAACAGCGCGGCCGGCGTGCTCGACGTCTCCGGGCAGGTGCTCGGCGGCCTCTTCCAGCTGCTGACGATCACGCTGTTCGCCTTCTACTTCGCCGCCGACGGCCCACGGCTGCGCCGCACTCTGTGCTCCGTCCTGCCGCCCGCCCGCCAGGCCGAGGTGCTGCGCGCCTGGGAGATCGCCGTGGACAAGACCGGCGGCTACCTGTACTCGCGCGGTGTGATGGCGCTGATCTCCGGCATCGCCCACTACATCCTGCTGGAGGCCCTGGGTGTGCCGTACGCGCCGGTGCTCGGTGTCTGGGTGGGCCTGGTCTCGCAGTTCATCCCCACCATCGGCACCTATCTCGCGGGCGCGCTGCCGATGCTGATCGCGTTCACCGTCAACCCCCTGTACGCGGTGTGGGTGCTGGTGTTCGTCGTGATCTACCAGCAGTTCGAGAACTACATGCTCCAGCCCAAGCTGACCTCCAAGTCCGTCGACATCCACCCGGCGGTCGCCTTCGGCTCGGTCATCGCGGGTACCGCACTGCTCGGCGCGGTCGGCGCGCTGATCGCCATCCCGGCGGTCGCCACGCTCCAGGCGTTCCTGAGCGCCTATGTGAAGCGCTACGACGTCACGGACGACCCGCGGGTGCACGGCCACCCCCGACGCGGCACGGGCGGCCCCGGGCTGTTCACGCGCGTGCGGCGGCTGATATGGCAGCGGCCGGCCGAGGACTCACGGGAGGGCTCGGTCTGACGGCCGCCACGATCAGTGGCCGGTCACCGGGATCAGCCGGCGGGTCATCGGGACCAGCGGCGGCCACCGGGATCGGTGGCGGGTCATCGCGATCAGTGACGGCCACTGCGATCAGTGGCGGGTCACCGGGATCGGAGACCGCCGCCACGATCAGCGGCAGCCACCGTGATCAGTAGGTGAGCACCGCCCACACCCCGGCGGCGGCCACGGCGGCCGCGTAGCAGCCCACCGCCGTGGCCACGACACGCCACCGGACCTGTTCGCTCCAGGCGGTGCAGGACAGCAGCCAGGCCAGGGCGGGCAGGACCAGCACCGCGTGCAGACTCACTCCGTGCAGCGGCTTGAGCGGGGCCGTCGAGTCGTACGCCGCCTCCTGGTGACCGGTCCGGACGAGCACCACCCCGCGCGCGATCATCGCGGCTCCCGAGGCCAGCGCCACGAGCAGGACCGCGAACCCGGAGCGCACGGCGAGCGCCATGCCCACGGGACCGGCCGGCCGCCGCCGGAACGACACCACGGCGAAGACGGTGAGCAGGACCACCAGGACCCCGCCGCCCACCGCGAGCGTCATCGACACCGCCGTGTCGAACGGCGTCTCCATGTCGAGGTGCGAGGGCACCCGGCGCCACGCCTGCAGGGTGATCCCGCCGACCTCCACCACACAGTCGGCGGCGAACACGACGAGCAGCACGGTCCGCAGCCGCTCCCCGATCCTCAGGTACGAGGTGACCCAGGTGACCGCGATCAGCGTCAGCCCGAAGGAGAGCCCGAACGTGACCGGTTTGCGCCAGGAGACCGGGCCGTACCAGGGGCCGCCGTCCACCGCGAACACCACCAGGTGTACCAGGCCGGAGAGGACGAGGAGCACCCCGGTCGCGTGACACAGACGCTCGGCGGGACGGACCCCACGCAGGGGGCTCGCCGGTGGATTCCGGTGCGGACTTTCCAGGGAGGCCGGAGTTTCCGCGGCGGACGGACTTTCCAGGGGGGAGGGCATGCGCCCACCCTTGCGGGGGCCGTCCGCGCGGTCGTCGTCCGGCCGAAGACACCCGCCGTACGCCGTGGGGAGTAGGCGGGCGGACGGTCAGGAGACCGTGGCGGCCGGCGGGGTCCACCGCCGGGTGCGGGGCACCGTGCCCGGGACGCCGTAGTCCTTCCTGAGGTGTTCGGGGATGGCGTAGTGCATGACGCGGCCACGGGTGAGGGAGGACAGCTCGAAGACGGCGGTGAGGTGGCCGAGCCGGTCCAGTGCCCACGCGCCCAGCGGGGAGCGGTCCTCGATGGTCTCCAGGACGCCGAGGAGGTGCGGTACGGCCTTGACGACGGTGTCCCACGGGGTGCGCGGCACCTCCAGCCAGTCCGCGCAGGTGTCGCCGACCAGGTGGCGGACGAGGGCCGAGACGATCGGGTCGAAGAAGGTGCCGGGGACGACCTCCTCGTAGAGCTCGATGAGCTGCAGGGTCAGCCGGGCGCCCTCCTCGGAGGGACCCATGTACCGGATCATGTACAGGTCGAGGAAGGCGCGGGCCTCGTCGAGGGTCTTGGGCACGGCCTCCTGGTCGACGCCGAGCATGGCGCCGACCACCCGCCACGCGTAGTAGTACGCCTCCGCGCCCTCCGTGGACAGATGGATGCCCAGCCGGTGCAGGCTGTCGAGGACCAGCAGCGAGAAGAACATCTGCCCGCCGATCATGTCCTCCTGGCAGATCGGCGTCCCCAGCGCCTCGGTGTCCCAGCGGTTCTCGCGCTTGAGGTGGTGCCGGATGGAGGCGTGCAGCAGACGCACCTTCTGGGCGGCGGGGACGAAGCGGCCACCGGCCTCGAAGGCGTCGGGCTGCATCAGATAGACGGTGAACTGGCCGGTCTCCGCCATGCGCTTGGAGGGGTAGCTGAGCCCGTGCGTGGCCGACAGCAGCTTCGCCACGCGCGGGACCACGTAACAGGCGGGCATGGAGGCGAAGGAGAGCGCGGTCGCGATGTGCACGTTGTTGTCGATGAAGAACAGCCGGGCCTTCTCCATCTCGCCCCAGTCCACCCACGACGGCGGGACCCGGGTGGCCTCCAGATACTCCCGTGCGACGTCGGGCAGCCCGTCCGGCAGGGGAGCGCCGGCGGTGGAGACGTAGCGCATCAAGGTGTTGAACGTGCCCACCTCCCCGCGCTCGAAGAGTGCGGCGACCGTGGCGTCGGCGAGTTCGTCACCGGCGTGCCGGAGGGCGTCCAACGACGCCTCGGTGTGGGTCACGGCAGGGCTCCTTGTCTTCGCGGGTCTCTCGCGGGTCTCTTCGTGGGTGCCGTCCGTGCGCGTCCGTGCCACCGGGCGGGCGTCAGGACAGGCGGACCGCCGCCGAGTGGGCCAGAGTGGTCAGGGCACCGGCGGCGGGGGCCGGCACGTCCAGTGCGTGGAGGGCATCGAGTGCTTCCGTGACCCGCGCGCCGATCATGTGCTCGATCCGGTCGGGCGCCCCGAGCCGGCACATCACCTCGCGGACCGCGTCCAGGCCCTCCGCACCCAGATCGCGTCTGCCGAGCAACGCGCCGAGCCGCTCCCGGTCCTCTTCACGGGCGAGCCGCCAGGTCTCCGCGAGCAGCGCGGTGGGCCGGTGGCCGCGTACATCGTCGGCGTTGGCCTTGCCGGTGTGCTCCGGCTTTCCGAACAGGCCGAGCAGGTCGTCGCGCAGCTGGAACGCCTCGCCCAGCGGCAGCCCGTACGCGGAGTACCCCTCCCGAAGCCCCTCGGCCGCCCCGGCCAGGGCGCCGCCGATCAACAGGGGCTGCTCGACGGTGTACTTGGCGGTCTTGTAGCGGATCACCTTCAGCGAGGCCGTGGTGTCCGGGCCGGTCCCGGTGCGAAGGATCTCCAGGCACTCGCCCGCGATCAGATCCCGGGCCAGCAGCGACCACAGGGGGCGGGCCCGGGAGACATAGGCGGCGGGCAGACCGCAGGTCGCGAACAGCTGCCCGGCCAGCGACATCAGCAGATCGCCCACGAGCATCGCCAGCGACCGCGCGGTGCCGTCGGCGCACGGATGTGCCGGTACGGCGCTACGCAGGGCGATGTGTGCCGTGGGGCGCCCGTGCCGCAGCGGGCTGTCGTCGATGAGGTCGTCGTGCACGACGGCGGCGGCGTGCACCAGCTCCATGGAGGCCGCCGCCCGCACCAGTGCGTCGCTGTCCGGCTGTCCCACCCCACGCCAGCCCCAGTAGCAGAACGCCGCCCGCAGCCGTTTGCCGTCCGCGACCGCCGCCTCCAGCTGTTCGGCCACCGGGGCCAGGAGCGGATCGACCGCCGCGAACAGGTCGGCCTCCTGGGCGACGAACCGGCGCAGTACCTCGTCGACGCGGTTCTTGAAGGCGCCCGGATCCCACCGGTCAGTCATCGCCGACGGTCCGCCGGACGAGGGCGTGCCGGGCGAGGATCTCCAGATGGGCCGGGGGCACGGTCGCGTACCGGTCCAGGACCAGGCGTCCGCGCGCGGTGAGGTCGTGCTCGGCCTCCGCCGCAAGCGCTCCGGTGTCCGAGCGGCGCAGCAGCCCCCGGACCGTGCCGACGGCGGTGCCCAGGGTGCTCACCGCCAGATCGGCCAGCCCCGCCGCCAGCAGCACGGCCTGCTCGTCCAGGCCGCGTCGTCCTGTCTCACGTGTCACGCGCTCTCCCCACCCACGGCACACAGGGGCGCCGCCTACCGGCCGCCTCTTCGAGGATCGCGGCACGACGGGCGCGGGCATGCGGAAACTCACGATCGGGTGAACGACTTGCCGGGTGGTGCGGATCGCCGTGCCGCGCTTCCGCTTCCGCCGGCCGCCCCCAGCGTGCCGCGCGCTCCCGCCCGCGTGCCGCGTACGCCGGATTTCCGGCCGTCGCCCGTCCCCGCCCCGCGCACCCCCTCCCCGCGTCCCGCGCACTCCCTCCCCGCGCACCGCGCCCCGTCCCTGTCCGCGCACCGCTCGGAGTCCGTGGGTGAGCGGTGGGTGAGCACCCTGCGGGGAAGTCGGGGAAGTACAGGAGTACCGCGTGGTGCGCTTGACACGAAAATCGAACATCCATTCTTATGGAGGCTCCGGCGGGGTTCTCGACGGGGACTCCAGCGGCAGTTCGGCATGGTTTCGGCGGAGAAGTCCCTGGGTTATCCACAGGTCGGACCGGCGTCGGGGCGCATTGTCAGTGGCAGGCGTTAGCGTCTTTGACGTGAAGCGATCGACTCAAGCAAACCGGGTGGAACCCATGGCAGGTACCGACCGCGAGAAGGCTCTCGAAGCCGCTCTCGCACAGATTGAACGGCAGTTCGGCAAGGGCGCGGTCATGCGCATGGGCGACCGGACGAAGGAGCCCATCGAGGTCATCTCGACCGGGTCGACCGCGCTCGACGTCGCCCTGGGCGTCGGTGGCCTGCCGCGCGGCAGGGTCGTGGAGATCTACGGACCGGAGTCCTCCGGTAAGACGACCCTGACCCTGCACGCCGTGGCCAACGCGCAGAAGGCCGGCGGCCAGGTCGCGTTCGTGGACGCGGAGCACGCCCTCGACCCCGAGTACGCGCAGAAGCTCGGCGTCGACATCGACAACCTGATCCTCTCCCAGCCCGACAACGGCGAGCAGGCCCTCGAGATCGTGGACATGCTGGTCCGCTCCGGCGCCCTCGACCTCATCGTCATCGACTCCGTCGCCGCGCTCGTCCCGCGCGCGGAGATCGAGGGCGAGATGGGCGACAGCCACGTCGGTCTCCAGGCCCGCCTGATGAGCCAGGCGCTGCGGAAGATCACCAGCGCGCTCAACCAGTCCAAGACCACCGCGATCTTCATCAACCAGCTCCGCGAGAAGATCGGCGTGATGTTCGGCTCGCCGGAGACCACGACCGGTGGCCGCGCGCTGAAGTTCTACGCCTCGGTGCGACTCGACATCCGCCGCATCGAGACCCTGAAGGACGGCACGGACGCGGTCGGCAACCGCACCCGCGTCAAGGTCGTCAAGAACAAGGTCGCGCCGCCCTTCAAGCAGGCCGAGTTCGACATCCTCTACGGCCACGGCATCAGCCGCGAGGGCGGCCTGATCGACATGGGCGTGGAGAACGGCTTCGTCCGCAAGGCCGGCGCCTGGTACACGTACGAGGGCGACCAGCTCGGCCAGGGCAAGGAGAACGCGCGCAACTTCCTCAAGGACAACCCCGACCTGGCCGACGAGATCGAGAAGAAGATCAAGGAGAAGCTGGGCGTCGGTGTCCGTCCGGAGGAGCCCGCCGCCGAGCCGGGCGCGGACGCGGCGGTCGTCACGGCGGCCACGGGCGACCCGGCGAAGACGGTGCCCGCTCCGGCCGCCGCCAAGGTCACCAAGCCCAAGGCCGCCACCGCCAAGAGCTGACGCCGTGACACGACGAACCGACTGGGCCGACTACGAGTACATGTCCCCCGGTGCCCCACGGGGGAGGGGCACCGGGGACGGTACCGGGCCCTACGGCACGGGCGGCGACGGGTATGGGGGCGAGGGCGAGGGACACCCGGTGGCACGCCGGCACCGGGACGGGGGTGCGACACGGGGGAGTGATGGCTCATACGGGCGTGACGGCTCGTACGAGGACGACGGCCCGCCCGACTCGTACAGCGCGTACGAGGACGGCACGCACGACGGCCCGGCCGGGCCCCGGGGACACGGATCACCCGGCCGTGGCTCGCGGCGGCCCGGGACGCGCCGTCGGCGTGGCTCCGGGGAGCCGTCAGGTGAGGACGGAGGTTCCTCCTCCTCGTCGAGGGCCGAGCAGGGGGAGCCTCCGGCGGACCCGGCTGAGCGGGCGCGGGCGATCTGTCTGCGCCTGCTCACCGGGACCCCGCGCACCCGGAAACAGCTCGCGGACGCTCTGCGCAAGCGGGAGATCCCGGACGACGTCGCCGAGGAGGTGCTGTCGCGGTTCGAGGAGGTCGGGCTGATCAACGACAGCGCGTTCGCGGACGCGTGGGTGGAGTCCCGGCACCACGGCCGGGGGCTGGCCCGGCGCGCGCTCGCCCAGGAACTGCGGACCAAGGGCGTCGACTCGGCGATCGTCGACGAGGCCGTGGCCCAGCTCGACTCCGAGCAGGAGGAGGAGACGGCCCGCGAACTCGTCGCCCGCAAGCTCCGCTCCACCCGGGGCCTCGACCGGGACAAGCGCATCCGCCGCCTCGCCGGCATGCTCGCCCGCAAGGGATACCCCGAGGGCATGGCCCTCAGGGTCGTCCGGCGAGCCCTGGAGGAGGAGGGCGAGGACACGGATTTCCTTGAGAGCGGGGACTTCTGACGGCCTGGCAGGCCTGACGGGCGGTCAGTTCGAAGACGGCACCGGCCTGTCGGGGTGGTGGGGTTAACCCCCTCCCAGGACACCGGGCCACCGCAGTGCCCGAGGACCCATGTGTGAACAACCGTGTACGCCATGATGCTGCGTTACGCCCTCAGAACCATCCGCGCCCGCAAGGCCGGGTTCCTCGGCGCCTTCCTCGCCCTGCTGTGCGCGGCGGCGCTGATCTCCGCCTGCGGCACCCTCCTCGACACCGGTCTGCGCGGCACGATCCGCACCGAGCGCTACGCGGCGACCCCCATCGTGGTCTCCGGCGACCAGTACGTCCACCGGACCACCGTCAAGCACAAGCACGGCAAGACCAAGGTCAAGCACAAGGCGAAACCCATCGCCGAGCGCGCCTGGCTGCCCGCGAACCTGGAAGTCCGGCTCGCCCACACGCCCGGCGTCGCCCGGGTCGTGCCCGAACTGACCTTCCTCGCCCAGCCGCTGACCCCGGCCGGCACCGGCGGCCGTACCGCCTACGGACACGCCTGGGAGTCAGCCCCGCTCACCCCGTACCGGCTGGTCACCGGCACCGCCCCGAAGGCCGCCACCGACCTGGTCGTCGACCGCGACCTCGCCGCACGCGCCCGGCTGCGCCCCGGCGACACACTCACCGTGCAGTCGACGCAGGCCCCGCGCGCCTACCGGATCACCGGAATCGCCGCCCCGGCCACCGAAGTACGCCACCAGACGTCCCTCTTCTTCTCCACCGCCGAGGCCCACCGGCTGGCCGCCCACCCCGGGCAGGTCACCGCGTTCGGCGTGCTGCCCGCCCACGGCACCGACCCGGGCCGGCTGAAGCGGGCCGTGACACGGGCACTGCGCGGCACCACCGCCCAGGTCTCCGCCGGGGACGCCCGTGGCCCCGTCGAGTTCTTGGACGCGGCCGCCGCCAGGGTCCGGCTGGTCAGCATGGGCGGTGCCATGGGCGGCACCGCGCTGCTCGTGGCGATCCTGGTGGTCGTCGGCACCTTCGCGCTCACCGTCCAGCAGCGCCACCGCGAACTCGCCCTGTTGCGGGCCATCGCCGCCACCCCCGGCCAGATCCGTCGGCTGCTCGGCCGCGAGGCACTGATCGTCGGCGCCGTCGCCGGCACCGTAGGCGCGCTCCTGGGGCTTCCGCTCGGCGTCTGGCTGCACACCAGGTTCGTCGCCCTGGGCGCCGTACCGGCCACGCTTCAGCACACCACCGGTGTCTTCCCGCCGTTCGCCGCGCTCGTCGCGACCCTGATCGGCGCCTGGGCCGCCGCCCGTATCGCCTCCCGGCGCATCACCCGGATCCGGCCGACCGAGGCGCTGGCCGAGTCCCGGACCGAGCCCGCCCGGCCCGCCCGGGGGCGGATCGCCGCCGGTCTGCTGCTGCTCGCCGGCGGAGTCGTGCTCGTCGTCCTGCTCACCTCCCTGCGCACCGAACCCGCATCGACTCCCGTCGCCTTCCTCGCTGTCGTGGTCCTCTCCACCTCCGTCGCCCTGCTCGGCCCGCTGCTGGTCAAGGCGGCCGCCCTGCTGCTCGCCGGACCGCTGCGGCTCACCGGTCACGGCGGTCGGCTCGCCACCGCCAACCTGCGCGGCAACGCCGCCCGGATGGCCTCCGTCGTCACCCCTCTCACCCTGCTCGTCGGAATGACCTGCACCGTGCTGTTCGTCCAGTCCACCCTCGGCGACGCCGCCCGAGCCCAGGCCCGCGCAGGGGTCACCGCCGACTGGGTCGTCGCCGCCCGGGGACCGGGGGTCCCGGCCGAAGCCGCACAGCGGTTGCGTACCCACCACGACGCCGTCACCGAAGTGGTCCGTACGACCGTCCGCGTCGGACTCGACAAGTACCCGGCCCAGGGCGTCACCCCCGAGGGCCTCACCCGCACCTGGGACCCCGAGGTCACTGCGGGCTCCCTCGCCCGCCTCACCGACCGCACCGTCGCCGTCAGTGAACTGGCCGCCGAACAGCACCACTTGGCGCCAGGCAGCACCCTGAGACTCACCCTCGGCGACGGCACGCCCGCCACGCTCACCGTCGCCGCCGTCTACGCCCGGGGTCTGGGCTTCGGCGATCTCACCTTCGCCCACGACCTCGTCTCGCACCACGTGGACAACCCACTCGCCTCCTCTGTCCTCGTCAGCACAGCCCATACACAAACACAACTCGCGACTACGCTCCGTGAGTTCCCGGGTCTGCGGATTCTTTCGTCGGCCGCCGCCGATTCCCTCCAAGCCGACCGTCAACAGGACAACGCCGAGGTCAACTACCTGGCCATGGGGCTGGTCCTGGCCTTCACCGCCATCGCCGTCGTCAACACGCTCGCCATGTCGGTCGCCGCACGTGTCCGCGAGTTCGCGCTGCTCAGGCTGGCCGGTGCCACTCGCCGTCAGGTGCTCCGGATGCTGCGGACCGAGGTGCTGTCCGTACTGGCATTGGCGACGGCCCTCGGCAGCGGCATCGCGCTCGCCGTACTGACCGCGTTCAGCGTGGGCATGACGGGCCGGGCCGCACCGACGGTCACGCCGTTGCTGTACGTGACCGTCGTCGCGACCGCCGCGCTGCTCGCGCTGGTGGCCGCTGCCCTTCCCGGCCGGGTGGCGCTGCGGGTGCCGGCGGTGACGGTGGCGACGGCGAAGGACTAGAGATCGCCGTCGTCGTCAGGGTGTGACCGGTAGGCCCGCTGCCTTCCAGGCCTGGAAGCCGCCGATCAGGTCTGTCGCGCGGTGCAGGCCCAGCTGGTGCAGGGAGGCGGCGGCCAGGCTGGAGGCGTAGCCCTCGTTGCAGATCACGACTATCCGGAGGTCGTGGCCGGTGGCCTCGGGGGCCTTGTGGCTGCCCTGGGGGTCCAGGCGCCACTCCAGCTCGTTGCGCTCTATGACGAGGGCGCCGGGGATCACCCCGTCCCGCTCGCGCAGCGCCGCGTACCGGATGTCGACCAGCAGGGCGTCTCCGGTCCGCGCCGCCTCGTACGCCTCGTGCGCTGCCACGCGCCGGTAGCCGGTCCGTACCCGCTCCAGCAACTCGTCGATGCCCACGGGAGGGTGTCCGGAGCCGCTCACTGCCAGTCCTCCGGGCGTTCGACCTGCTCCAGGCGGAGCACCGGTCCGCTGCGGCTGTAGCGGCGGATCCGCGGCAGCGGCGGGTAGTAGGCGTGGACGGAGACGGCATGGTGCTCGGTGGACTCGTTGAGCACCTCGTGGACGTGGTCGCGGCCGAAGGAGCGGCCCTTTCCGGCGGGCAGCCGACGCTCTCGGTCGACGTCCTCGGAGAGCTCCAGGGTCTTCCAGCCGTCGGTGGGCAGCCGGGTGGCGAGCGAGTACTCCTTCAGCTCACCGGTGGCGGTGAGGAAGGCGCCGACCGACTCGGCGTGGTCGTGCCAGCCGGTGCCGGAGCCGGGCGGCCAGCCGATCAGCCAGGCCTCGCTGCCGCCGGGACCGTCGAGCCGTACCCAGGTGCGGCCCTCCGGGTCGAGCGGGAGCGAGGAGATCAGCGCGGTGTCGGCGGCCGTACGCCGGACGAAGTCGAGGAGGTCCGCCTGGGTGGGCGCGGAGGCGGACGGAGAGGCGGGGGAGGACGGGGTGGAGAGAGAAGCAGACACGTGCACCGTTCCTGATGAAGATTCGCCGAAGGGGGCGCAGACGGCGCCCCGGGAGAAGGAGGAGAAGAAGCGAATTCAGCAGGACGGAAGACACACGCAGCCCGCGTAGCGGACCAGGTCAACATGGACCTTCCGCCACAGGCGCACAGTGGTGTCGTTCACGTTGCGGAGTACACCACGCCGGTGCGGGCGGGTCAACTCACCGTCAGAATGTGGACCGCGCGATCACCGCGCGCCGGAACCGGCCTGTGCCTTCGCCTCCGCTTCCGTCTTCTCCGGGTCCTTGCCGCCCAGCGTCGCCTCGGCGGCCGCGTACAGATCGGCCGGGCGGACACCGTTGAGGGCGGTGACCAGATGGCCGTCGGGGCGCACGAGCAACACGGAGTGCGCCGGTGCGCCCGGGTAGGCCTCGGCGACCAGCAGCTCGGCGGGGTGCGGCAGCGCGGTCACGGCCGCGGCGAGCCGGGGCATGATCCCGGCGGAGACCCAGTGCTTGCGGTCCCACACGCCCGTACCAGGCGCGATGAGGACGACGAGCAGCGCACCGCGGCCGAGCCGCGAGCGAAGCTGTACGAAGGTGCCGTCCTCCGCGGTGACCCGGACGTCGGTGACCGGCGCCCCCGGCGGGGTGTCGACCGGGATCTCGTGTTCCAGGTGCCGGGGTGCGAGCGGCGAGTCGGCGTACGCCCCCGGCGCGCCGAGCGGGCCGTGCCCCAGGTGACCGTCGGTGAGGAGCGCGTCGTGGCCCCGGGCCGTGCCGAGCACGATCCCGCGCAGCCCGCCACCGCCGCGCAGCACCGGCAGCACCTGGTCGGCGGCGCGCAGCCGGGCGGCGACCACCGCCCGGCGCTCGGTCTGGTAGCTGTCCAGCAGCGACTCGTGCGGGCCGTGGTGCCAGGCCGGGGCCAGCTTCCAGGCGAGGTTGTCCACGTCCCGCAGGCCCTCCTCCAGCCCGTGCGTACCGAACGCGCCGAGGAGATGCGCCGCGTCCCCGGCGACGAACACCCGGCCCACCCGCCACCGGCGGGCGAGACGGTGGTGGACGGTGTGCACCCCGGTGTCGAGCAGGTCGTACGGCGGTGTGGTGCCGTCCGTCCAGCCCGCGAGGGTCTCACGGATCCGGTTCACCAGGAGCTCGGGGGTGACCAGGTCCTTGCCGGGCGGCAGCAGCCAGTCCAGGCGCCAGGCGCCGTCCGGGAGGGGGCGGGCGGTCACCTCCCCGGCCGAGGGCCCGGACATCCGCCACGGCGGTGTCCGATGGAGCAACGCCTGACCGGGCCACGGAAGTTCCGTGCGCAGCGCGGCGACCGCGTGCCGCTCCACCGCCGTACGGCCCGGGAAGCGGATGTCCAGGAGCTTGCGCACGGTCGAGCGGGGGCCGTCGCAGCCCACCAGATAACTGCCGCGCCACCAGGTGCCCTTGGGGCCGCGGGTGTGCGCGGTGACACCGGAGCGCTCCTGTTCCACCGTGTCCAGCCGGCTGTCCGTGGCGACCTTGACCAGCGGCTGGTCGGTGATCGCGGCGCGCAGGGCGTTGGTGAGTGTGTGCTGGGCGATGTGCAGCGGGGACGGTTCGCCGGCGTCGTCGAAGACGACCTCGCGCATCACCTGCTTGCGGCGCATCGAGCGCCAGCCGGTCCAGCGGGTGCCCAGCTCGTCGAGCGGGGCACCGGACAGCCGTGCCAGCAGGGCGGCGGTGTCCTCGCGCAGCATCACCGTGCGCGCCGGACGCGGCTCGTCCTTGCCCGGGCCCTCGTCCAGGACGACGGACGGCACCTCCTGACGCGCCAGCGCCAGGGCGAGCGTAAGCCCGACGGGCCCCGCTCCGACGATGATCACCGGGTCCACGGCGCGGCGCCCCCTGCCCGTACGCAAGTCCCGACGGAGACGGATGAACAGGTTGGTGGAGCAGGGTGCACGATCACAGAACGTATGCAACAGACTGGGCGCCACCCGGTCAAGCGGCGCACCCGGGGACACGTCAGCATGGCGGGCGCGCGGGCCCCGGAACCCGGGTGAAAAAGGGGGAGGCAGCGGCCGGGCAGCCGCTGCCTCAGTGTCTGTCACCCGGGTTGACTCGGCGTCAGGGGTTGGCGCCGCCCGCCCCCGCGGCGAAGGTGCCGGCGACCTCGCCCGCGTTGATGTCCTCGATGTCGGGGCCGAGGATCGCGCCCGTGCCGCGCTTGCTGCGCCGCAACCTACGTTCCAGCCAGGAGGCGAAGGTGGTGAGGATGAGGTTCAGGACGATGAAGATGACCCCCACGACGATGAAGCTCGGGATGACGTTGGCGTAGTTGGCGGCCAGGGTGCCGCGGGCGTTGAGCAGATCGGTGAACTGGAGCATCACACCACCCAGCGCGGTGTCCTTCACGATCACCACGAGCTGGCTGACGATGGCCGGCAGCATCACGGTGACCGCCTGCGGCAGCAGGATGCCGGTCATGGTCTGCCCCTTGCGCAGACCGATCGCGTACGCCGCCTCCGTCTGCCCCTTGGGCAGGGCCAGGACACCGGCCCGTACGACCTCGGCGAGCACCGAGGCGTTGTAGAGCACCAGGCCGGTGACGACCGCGTACAGCGGCCGTTCGTCGCTGCCGACGTCGGTGGAGCGGACGTAGAACTCCATGGCGAACAGCATCAGCAGCAGGACCGGGATCGCGCGGAAGAACTCCACGACGGCGCCGGCCGGGATGCGTATCCACGCGTGGTCGGACATCCGGGCTATGCCGAAGAGCGCGCCCAGCGGAAGGGCGATGACCATGGCGAGCGCCGCGGCCTTGAGGGTGTTGCCGAGGCCGGGCAGCAGATACGTGGTCCACGCCTCGGAGGTGGTGAACGGCTGCCACAGGGCCCATTTCAGCTGGCCCTTGTCGTCCATCTTCTGCCAGACCCACCAGAGCAGGAGGGCGAGCAGCAGGACGAAGACGACGGAGAGGAGGACGTTGCGCCGCTTGGCCCTGGGCCCGGGGGCGTCGTACAGAACCGAGCTCATCGCTTCACCGCCAGGCGCTTGGCGAGCCAGCCGAGGAACAGGCCGGTCGGGAGGGTCAGGACCACGAAGCCGAAGGCGAAGACCGCGCCGATGGGCACCGTCTGGGCCTCGTTCTCGATCATCGTCTTCATCAGGGCGGCGGCCTCGACGACGCTGATCGCGGCGGCCACGGTGGTGTTCTTGGTCAGGGCGATCAGGACGTTGGCCAGCGGGTTGATCACCGCGCGGAAGGCCTGCGGCAGCACGATCAGCCGCAGGGTCTGTGAGAAGTTCAGCCCGATCGCGCGGGCCGCCTCGGCCTGTCCGACGGGCACGGTGTTGATGCCGGAGCGGATCGCCTCGCAGACGAAGGCCGCGGTGTAGGCGCTGAGACCGAGCACGGCCAGCCGGAAGCCCTGGACCTTGAAGTCGTGGGCGCCCAGGGTGACGCCGAAGATGTCGGCGAGACCGAGCGAGGTGAAGATGATGATGACCGTCAGGGGGATGTTCCGGACGATGTTGACGTAGGCCGTGCCGAACCCGCGCATCAGCGGGACCGGGCTGACCCGCATCGCGGCCAGCAGGGTGCCCCAGACAAGGGAGCCCACGGCGGAGAAGACGGTCAGTTTCACCGTCGTCCAGAACGCCCCTAGGACGTCGTAGCCTTGAAGAAAGTCGAACACGATTTCCCGCGCTTCCGGGTGTGTGGCGTAGGTGAAGGGCATGGCGCGCCGCCGCCAGGGGAAGCGGTGGCGGCGGCGCGCCCGAGGAACCGTGCGACCTGCCGGATCCCTGCGTCGACTCAGTTCCGCGGGGCGCGCGGAACCGTGCCTTACTTGACGATCACGCCGATCTTCGGGGCGGGCTCGTTCTTGTACTGGGCCGGGCCGAAGTTGGCGTCGACCGCCTTCTGCCAGGAGCCGTCGCTGACCATCTTCTCCAGCGCCTTGTTGATCTTGTCGAGGGTCGCGGAGTCGCCCTTCTTGACGCCGACGCCGTAGTTCTCGTTGCTCAGCTTCAGGCCCGCGAGCTTGAACTGGCCCTTGTACTTGTCCTGTGCGGCGAAGCCCGCGAGGATCGAGTCGTCCGTGGTCACGGCGTCGACGGAGCCGCTCTGCAGGCCGGCGATGCACTCCGAGTAGGTGCTGACCTCCTTGAGGTTGGCCTTCGGGGCGATCGTCTTCTGGACGTTCTGCGCCGAGGTCGAACCGGTCACGGAACACAGGTTCTTGCCGTTGAGGTCGGTGCCCTTGGCGATGGTCGAGGCCTTCTTGACCAGCAGGTCCTGGTGGGCCAGCAGGTACGGGCCGGCGAAGTCCACCTTCTGCTTGCGCTCGTCGGTGATCGAGTAGGTGGCCGCGATGAACTTCACGTCACCGCGCGCGAGGGCGTTCTCGCGGTCGGCGCTCTTGGTCTGCACGAACTCGATCTGGTTCGGCTTGTAACCGAGCTGTCCGGCGACGTACGTCGCCACGTCCACGTCGAAGCCCGAGAAGGAGCCGTCGGGCTCCTGGAGGCCCAGACCGGGCTGGTCGTACTTGATGCCGATCTTGATCTTGCCGCCGCCCGACGAACCGCTGTCGCCGTCCTTGTCGCTGCCGCCACACGCCGTGGCGGACAGGGCGAGCGCGAGCACGGCGGCCGAGGCGGCGGTGACCTTGCGGAGCTGCATGATGAACATCCCTCGTTTTGGTGAAGACGTCTGGGAAAGGAAGCGGGTCCTGCTACGCCTCAGTGGTGCAGGATCTTCGACAGGAAGTCCTTGGCCCGGTCGCTGCGCGGGTTGCTGAAGAACTGGTCGGGCGTGGCCTGTTCGACGATCCGGCCGTCGGCCATGAAGACCACCCGGTTCGCGGCCGACCGTGCGAAGCCCATCTCGTGGGTGACGACGATCATCGTCATGCCGTCCCGGGCCAGCTGCTGCATGACCTCAAGGACCTCGTTGATCATCTCGGGGTCGAGGGCCGAGGTCGGCTCGTCGAAGAGCATGACCTTCGGGTCCATCGCCAGCGCCCGCGCGATCGCCACGCGCTGCTGCTGGCCGCCGGAGAGCTGTGCGGGGTACTTGTCGGCCTGGGTGCCCACACCGACCCGGTCGAGCAGGGCGCGGGCCTTCTCCTCGGCCTGCTTCCTGCCCGCCCTGCGGACCTTCACCTGACCGAGCATCACATTTTCGAGCACCGTCTTGTGCGCGAAGAGATTGAAGGACTGGAAAACCATGCCGACGTCGGCGCGCAGCCGGGCCAGCTCCTTGCCCTCCTGGGGCAGCGCCTTGCCGTCGATCGTGATCGTTCCGGAGTCGATGGTCTCCAGACGGTTGACGGTGCGGCACAGGGTCGACTTACCGGACCCGGAGGGCCCGATCACCACGACGACCTCGCCGCGGGCGATCGTCAGGTCGATGTCCTGGAGCACGTGCAACGCGCCGAAGTGCTTGTTGACGCTCTTCAGGACGACCAGTTCGCCGGTCGCGGCCACATCTTCCTTGGCCACCGATACTTCGGTCATCGCTATCGGGCTCCGTCCTCCTCGGTTGCGGAGGAATGTAGTTACCGCGCATGACCAGCGTCATTACATCTGAGGGAGATCTGAGCATCACGATCCGATAGCATTCGGGCACATGTCGTAGCAGCTGTGGCCTGTGCGCGTATCGGCCGGGTAACGGAACCCGCGCGCCGCCGAAACCCACTTGACGCCGTCGTCGTCCATCAGCGTGACTGCCATCGTGCACGCGCGCGTGCACGCGTTTTCTACAAGGCACAGGTTCTCCGCGGGCAAGCGGAGAACGAACCAGGACGATACGACCGCTGAACCGGAGGGGGCCGGGATGAGACTGCTGCTCGTCGAGGACGACAACCACGTCGCCGCCGCACTCTCCGCGGTCCTGGCCCGGCACGGGTTCTCCGTCACGCACGCCCGCAGCGGCGAGGAGGCCCTCCAGGCGCTCGTCCCCGAGGGCGACGGCTACGACGTCGTCCTGCTCGACCTCGGACTGCCCGACCAGGACGGCTACGAGGTCTGCGGCAAGATCCGCAAACGCACCAGCACCCCGGTCATCATGGTCACCGCCCGCGCCGACGTCCGTTCCCGGATCCACGGCCTCAACCTGGGCGCCGACGACTACGTGGTGAAGCCGTACGACACCGGGGAACTGCTCGCCCGGATCCACGCCGTCAGCCGGCGCACCCACCACGAGGACGGCCCGGCCGGCGGCGACGACGCGCTCCGGCTCGGCCCCGTCCGCATCGAACTGCCCACCCGCCAGGTCAGTGTGGACGGCACGGTCGTCCAGCTCACCCGCAAGGAGTTCGACCTGCTGGCGCTGCTCGCCCAGCGGCCCGGTGTGGTCTTCCGCCGGGAACAGATCATCAGCGAGGTCTGGCGTACCAGCTGGGAGGGGACCGGACGCACCCTGGAGGTGCATGTCGCCTCCCTGCGCGCGAAGCTGCGCATGCCCGCGCTCATCGAGACCGTACGCGGCGTGGGTTACCGGCTCGTCGCCCCGGCCGCGTAGCGGGGACGGGTGCGCACACGTCTCCTCCCGCTGCTCATCGTCCTGCTGGCGGCCGTCCTGCTCGCGCTCGGCATCCCCCTCGCCGCCAGCGTGGCCGCCGCCCAGCAGCAGAAGGTCGTCGTGGACCGGATCGACGACACCGCGCGGTTCGCGGCCCTCGCCCAGTTCGTCACCGACGCGTCCACCACGTCACGCCCCATGGGGACCGACGAGCGCCAGGAGACGCTCCGCCGCGAACTCGCCAGCTACTACGGCGTCTACGGCATCCGCGCGGGTGTCTTCTACCGCAACGCGTCCTCCATGGCCAACGCGCCCGACGACTGGGTCCTGCCGAAGACGGGCGAGGTACGCGAGGCCTACGACGAGGCGCTGCTCAGCCGGCGCAGCCATGACCCGCGGCAGGTGTGGCCCTGGCAGCGCACCCGGCTAGTGGTGGCCTCGCCGGTGATCCGTGACGGTGACGTGGTCGCCGTGGTGGTCACCGACTCGCCCACCGGGCCGATGCGTTCACGGACCCTGCGCGGCTGGCTGTTCATCGGCGCCGGCGAGATCGCCGCGACGCTGCTCGCCATCGGCGCGGCGCTGCGGCTGACCGGATGGGTGCTGCGGCCCGTACGGGTGCTCGACGCCACCACCCACGAGATCACCAGCGGCCGGCTCAAGTCCCGGGTCGCTGCGGCCGGCGGTCCGCCGGAACTCAGACGGCTGGTCCGGGCGTTCAACGAGATGGCGGACAACGTCGAGGACGTGCTGGAGCAGCAGCGGGCGTTCGTCGCCGACGCCTCCCACCAGCTGCGCAACCCGCTGGCCGCGCTGCTGCTGCGCATCGAACTGCTCGCCCTCGAACTCCCCGAGGACAACGAGGAGATCGCCTCGGTCCGCACCGAGGGCAAGCGGCTCGCCCAGGTCCTGGACGACCTGCTCGACCTCGCGCTGGCCGAGCACGCCGAGGCGGACCTGATGCTGACGGACGTCGGACGGCTGGCGGCGGAGCGGGTCGCCGCGTGGGCGCCGGCCGCGGCGGCGAAGGGGGTCCGGCTGAGCGGGGAGTGCCCGGCGACCACCGGGTGGGCCGACCCGATCACGCTGTCCAGCGCGCTGGACGCGGTGATCGACAACGCGGTGAAGTTCACGCCGGAGGGAGGCGTGGTGGAGGTGACCGTGACTGCCGACGGTGACGTGTCGACGATCGTGGTGACCGACACGGGGCCGGGGTTGACGGATGAGGAACTCGCACGCGTGGGGGACCGGTTCTGGCGGAGCGGGCGGCATCAGAACGTGAAGGGGTCGGGGCTGGGGCTGTCGATCACGCGGGCGTTGCTGGCGACGGGCGGGGGTTCGCTGTCGTACGAGCACGGTGAGCCGCGGGGGCTGCGGGTGACCGTGTCGGTGCCGCGGAGTCGGTGAGAGACGGGTGGGTGCGGTTGTGGATCGGGTGCGGGCCGGTGGGGGCTGGTCGCGCCCACGCGGCGGTAGCCGCATGTCCAATACAGCCCCGCGCCCCTTTCAGGGCCGCTGCCGCTGAGGCCTGTCGGAAAGGCGCCGTCCCCAAGGGGCGTTCCCTTTCGCGGTCCTTCAGGGCTTCACCGAGCGGTAGTAGCGTCGTGCGCCCTCCTGCAAGGGCAGGGGGTCCGTGTAGATCGCTGTGCGTAGGTCCACCAGTTGGGCCGAGTGGACGTGGGCACCGATGTCGTCGCGGCTCTTGATGACCGTGCGGGTCACCCACTCGGTGAGGCGTGGGTCCATGTCCTTGCGGGTCATGAGGAGGTTGGAGACCGCGATCGTCGCCACCGTCGTGCCCTGCTGCACCGACGGGTACGCCGACTCGGGCATGTTGGTCGCCCGGTAGTAGAGCGCGGCCTCGCCTTCGGAGTGCAGCTTGTTGACGAGGCTGTCGTCTATCGGCACGAACGTGAAGCGGAACTTCTTCGCGAGGTCCAGCAGTCCCTTGGTGGGCAGCCCGCCCGACCAGAAGAACGCGTCGATCTTGCCCTGCCGCAGCTGGTCCGGGCCGGTGTCGATGCCTTCTGCCACCGGGGTGACGTCCTTCGCGGGGTCGATTCCGGCGGCCCTGAGCACCCGGTTGGCGATCAGCCGCACACCCGAGTTGGGCAGTCCTATCGCCACCCGCTTGTGCCGCAGCTGCGCGATGCCGGTGATGCCCGAGTCGCGCCCCACGACGAGCTGGACGTAGTCGTCGTAGAGCCGCGCCACCCCGCGCATCCGGTCGGCGCCCCGGCCGTCGTTCAGTCGGTAGGTCTCCACCGCGTCGGCCGCCGCGATGGTGAAGTCGGCCTGGCCGGTCGCCACCCGCCGCACGTTCTCGTACGACCCCGCGCTCTGGACCAGTTTCACCTTCAGGCCCGGCATGTCCCGACTCAGCTCGGTGCGCAGCCGCTCGCCGTACTCCTGGTAGACCCCGCGCAGCGTGCCGGTGCTGAAGGTGATCGTCCCGGTCGGCGGCTTCTCGCCCAGCGGCAGCAGCCACCACAGCAGCAGGCCGAACGCGACGAAGCCGGCGGCCGAGCCCTGGAGCGCGCGGCGCCTGCCGATACGGGGGAACACCTTTGACATGCGCGCGATCCTGCCAGCCGGTCCCGCTCCTGACCAGGGCCGGCCCAGGACGGCGGACCGGGAGTGTCAGTGGCGGCGGCTAGAGTCGTTCGCATGACCAGCTCCTCGCCCGCCCGCCTCGTCCGGGAGTTCCACCACGCCTTCGGCCTGGACGCCCGCACCACGCCGACCGAGGTGTCTCCCGAGCTGGCCGCACACCGGGGGGAGTTGCTCGCCGAGGAGGCCGCGGAGGTCGCCGAGGTGGCGGTCGACGGGCCCCTGGACCGACTCGCGCACGAACTGGCGGACGTGGTCTACGTGGCGTACGGCACCGCGCTGGTGCACGGCATCGACCTCGACGCGGTGATCGCCGAGATCCACCGGTCCAACATGAGCAAGCTGGGGCCCGACGGGCAGGTCGCCCGCCGGGCCGACGGAAAGGTGCTGAAGGGCGAGCACTACCGGGCGCCGGACGTCTCGGCCGAACTGCGCCGCCAGGGCTGGATACCGGGCGACGCGGACTGACCCGGGCTCAGAGTGTGCCGCCCGCCGTCTTGCACTCGCGGTGTCGACGGTGACCTTGCCGTCGCCGGTGATCTGGAGAGGGCAGGCCAGGTCGAGGTCGACCACGACGGGGACCGGGCCGACCCGGAGGACGGGATCGGCGTGCAGCTTGGCCAAGGGGACGCGCAGCGGAGTGGCCGTGTCGGCCGCGCCCCTGCCCCTGACCGCCGGGGGCGAGTCCCAGTCGCCGGACACACCGGTGTGGGCGGAGCCGGACGCGTTGCCGGTGCCCGCCCCGCCGTAGGGGAAGTCGACCCGCGGAAGGTCAGCCCTGCTGCGCGGCCGCCCGGCGCTGCCGCTTGCTGAGGGGAGCCTGGGAGAGGTCCTCAGCCTTGGACCGGAGGTTCTTGTGGCCGTAGCCGCGCTCGCCGAGCCACGCCCTGGCCGCCTCCTCGGCGCGTTCGGTGGCCTCCAGGATGTCCTCCTCTTCCTCCCCGGTGTCCAGGAAACGGAAGGTGAAGGCGGCCCGTGCGGCGATGTCGTAACTCAGATGGCCCTCGGGGGTGAAGGCCGCGCGCAGCACATCGTGGTCGGCGGCCCGGGACAGCAGTTCGGCGCGCTGCTCGGCGCTGAGGCCGTCGAAGACACCGCGGACGGTGACGCGGAAGGTGCGGGTGGTCATTCCGCGACCCTAGGCAGGTCACGGCGCGCCGTTCCAGCGGATTTACGGCACCCTGCCGGCCCCCTGGCCTAGCGGGAGGTTCCGGCGGCCTGCCCCTCAGCCGCCGACCTGGCCGAGCCGCAGGTTCCAGCGGCCGGGGCCGCCGGTGACCTCCGTCGCGGCCAGCGGCGGGACGTCCACGCGCCAGAACGCCGTCTCGGGCGCTCCGAGCGCGTGCAGCGCCACGGCCCGAACCACCTCCGGCTCCACCACCGCGATCGTCCGGCCGGTCGTGCGGCCCGTCGCCGCCAGCCACTCGGTGACCCGCGCGCAGAACTCCCGTACCGATTCGCCTCCGTGCGGCGCGGCTCCCGGCTCGGACAGCCACTGGACCAGCGCCTCGGGCTCGGCGGCGCTGACCTCCTCCAGCGTCCGGCCCCGCCAGCGGCCCGCGTCCAGGCCCGCCAGGCCGGGCTCCGCCGAGGCGTCCAGGCCCAGCGCGGCCGCCGTCTCACGGCAGCGCACGCTGGGGGAGCTGACCGCCCGGCCGACGGGCAGCGACAGCGCCACCGCCTCCGGGTTCTCGATGGAGTCGCCGTCGTCGAAGCGGGCCCGCCGCAGCGAGGGGGTGATCGCCGGGGCTATCAGGATGACTCGGCAGGTCACGGGGCGGTTCCTCCTGGGGCGTCCATCGGGTACGGGGGCCGGACGCGCACGACAGTACGCCGTCCGGCGCCCGGCGTACCGGCCGCGCCACCGCGCCCTGACCCCCGATCAGGAGCCGGCGATGTTCGCACCGATACCGCTGACTTCGGCGTCACCGGCCGGAGCGCAGTGCCCGGGACAGGCCCAGGGCCGCTGTGCGTACCGCTGGGGCCAGTTGCGCGGGGCGGAAACGGTCGCACGGTACCGCCACCGAGAGGGCCGCCACCGCCGTGGGGCCGGCGAAGACGGGGGCCGCGATGCAGCTGACGCCGGGTGCGGCCTCTTCCTCCTCGTAGGCCAGCCCCGCGACCTGGGCCTGCTCGACAGCCGTGCGCAGCCGGTCGGGGTCGGTGAGGGAGTGCGGGGTGAGGCGGGGGAGCGGCCCGGCGAGCACCTCCTCGACCAGGTCGGGGCCCGAGAACGCCAGCAGTGCCTTGCCGACCCCCGTGCAGGTCAGCGGGAGCCGGCCGCCGATGCGGGACGGCAGCCGCAGCACGTCGTGGCCGTGGATGCGCTCGACGTAGACCACCTCGTGGCCCTCGCGCACGCCCAGGTGCACGGTCTCGTGCGTGGCCTCGAAGAGGTCCTGGAGGAACGGCAGTGCCGCCTCGCGGAGATCGTGCCGGCGCGGCACCAGCGAGCCCAGTTCGAAGAGGGCGCCGCCGAGCCGGTAGGTCTCCCCGTCCCGTTCCAGCAGACCGAGCCGGACCAGTTCGGCGCAGAGCCGGAACACCGTGGTCTTGGGCAGCCCGGACCGCTCGGTCAGTTCCGTCAGGCGGAACGTGCCGCCGTCCGGGCGATAGCAGTCCAGGACCACCACCGCCTTGTGGAGCATGTTCCCCTGACCGCTGTTCCGTGTCACGGAACATATTTTGCCAGGTCTCCCGACGCCCGCCTATACCTGTCGGCATGAGCCCCGACCTCGTGACCAAGGTGGCCGACGTCCTCGACGAGGCCACCCGCACCGGCACCCCCTGCGCCCCCGTCCGCGCCCTCCTCCCCGAGGGCGACATCGAGACCGCCTACGAGGTGCAGCGGCGGTACGTCGAGCGGGGCATCGCCGCCGGCCGCCGCCTCGTGGGCCGCAAGATCGGGCTGACCTCGCCCGCCGTGCAGCGTCAACTCGGGGTCGGGCAGCCCGACTTCGGTGCGCTGTTCGCGGACATGGCGGTCAGCGAGGGGGAGCCGATCGCGCCCGGTCGGCTGCTCCAGCCCAAGGTGGAGGCCGAGGTCGCCCTGGTGCTGGGCGCGGATCTCCCTCATCGCGAGCCGACCGTCGCCGACCTGTTGCGGGCGACCTCCTTCGCACTGCCCGCGCTGGAGATCGTGGACAGCCGGATCGCCGACTGGGACATCACCATCGTCGACACCGTCGCCGACAACGCCTCCTGCGGACTGTTCGTCCTCGGCGGTACCCCGGTCCCGCTGGACCGGGTCGACCTCCGGGGCGTCCGGATGACCCTGGCCAGGAACGGCGAGACCGTCTCGCGGGGCACCGGCGCCGACTGCCTGGGCAGCCCGCTCACCGCCGCCCGCTGGCTGGCCGCCACCCTGGCCGGTCTTGGCGACCCGCTGCGGGCCGGGGACATCGTCCTGACCGGCGCGCTCGGCCCGATGGCGGCCGCCGCCGCGGGCGACGAGTTCACCGCGCACATCGAGGGTCTCGGCACGGTCGAGGCCGCGTTCGCCACGGAAGGGGCCGGCGCATGACCACGAAGGCCGCCGTCATCGGGTCCGGGAACATCGGCACCGACCTGATGATCAAGATCCTCCGGCTCTCCGAGACCCTGGAGATCGCCGCCATGGCCGGGATCGACCCGGACTCCGAGGGCCTGGCCCGGGCCCGCCGCCTCAAGGTGGCCACGACCCACGAGGGGGTGGCGGGGCTGGTCGCCCTCGACGCGTTCGAGGACGTGTCGATCGTCTTCGACGCCACCTCCGCCGGCGCCCACCGCCGCCACGACGAGGTACTGCGCGCGCTCGGCCGTACGGTCGTCGACCTCACCCCGGCCGCGCTCGGCCCGTACGTCGTCCCGCCCGTGAACGGCGACGCCCATCTGGACGCCCCGAACGTCAACATGGTCACCTGCGGCGGCCAGGCCACCATCCCGATCGTCGCCGCCGTGCACGCGGTCACCCCGGTCCACTATGGCGAGATCGTCGCCTCCATCTCCTCCCGCTCCGCCGGTCCCGGCACCCGGGCCAACATCGACGAGTTCACGGAGACCACGGCCTCCGCCGTCGAGAAGGTCGGCGGCGCGGCCCGCGGCAAGGCGATCATCGTGCTCAACCCGGCCGAACCGCCGCTGATCATGCGGGACACCGTGCACTGCCTGGTCGGCGACTGCGACGACGCGGCGGTGACGGCCTCGGTGCAGGAGATGGTCGCCCGCGTGCAGGCGTACGTCCCCGGCTACCGCCTCAAGCAGAAGGTGCAGTTCGAGCGGGTGGCCGCCGACGACCCGCTGCGCACCCTGGCGCCCGGCGACGCCGTGAAGGTGTCCGTCTTCCTGGAGGTGGAGGGCGCCGCCCACTACCTGCCCGCCTACGCCGGCAACCTCGACATCATGACCTCGGCCGCACTGCGCACCGCCGAGCGCATCGCCGCCCGCCCCCACTCTCGGCTTCGCTCGAGCGGGGGGACCCCCATCGCCCCGGAGGTGGCGTCCCGATGACCCGTCTGTACGTCCAGGACGTCACCCTGCGGGACGGCATGCACGCCGTCCGCCACCGCTACACCGTCGACCAGGCCCGCACCATCGCCGGCGCCCTCGACGCGGCCGGGGTCCGCGCGATCGAGGTCGCGCACGGCGACGGCCTGTCCGGCTCCAGCGTCACCTACGGCGTGGGCGCGCACACCGACTGGGAGTGGATCGAGGCGGTCGTGGGCGCCGTCCGCCAGGCGATCCCGACCACCCTGCTGCTGCCGGGCATCGGTACGGTCCACGACCTCAGGCGGGCCCACTCGCTGGGCATCCGCTCGGTCCGGGTGGCCACCCACTGCACCGAGGCCGACATCTCGGCGCAGCACATCGCCGCCGCCCGGGAGCTGGGTATGGACGTGGCGGGCTTCCTGATGATGTCCCACCTCGCCGAGCCCGCCGAACTAGCCCGCCAGGCGAAGCTGATGGAGTCGTACGGCGCGCACTGCGTGTACGTCACCGACTCCGGCGGCCGGCTGACCATGGACGGCGTCCGGGACCGGGTGCGGGCCTACCGCGAGGTCCTGGACCCGGCGACGGAGCTGGGCATCCACGCCCACCACAACCTGGGCCTGGGGGTCGCCAACTCGGTCGTCGCCGTCGAGAACGGCGTCACCCGCGTCGACGCCTCCCTCGCCGGCCAGGGCGCCGGGGCGGGCAACTGCCCGCTGGAGGCCTTCGTCGCGGTCGCCGACCTGATGGGCTGGGAGCACGGCTGCGCGCTGTTCCCGCTGATGGACGCGGCCGACGACGTCGTACGACCGCTGCAGGACCGTGCGGTGCGGGTGGACCGCGAGACGCTCACCCTCGGCTACGCCGGTGTGTACTCCAGTTTCCTGCGGCACGCCGAGGCCGCCGCCCGCAGGCACGGGCTGGACACCCGGGCGATCCTGGTCGAGGTGGGCCGCCGCAAGCTGGTCGGCGGGCAGGAGGACATGATCACGGACATCGCCCTGGACCTCGCCGCACGCTGACCCACGGTGACGGGCGGCCTCGATGCACGCTGACCCACGGTGACGGGCGGCCTCGATGCACGCTGACCCACGGCGAGAGGCGGCCTCGATCTCCGGGCCGGCGGACGCGCCGCGAACGGCGGCCCCGTTGTCACTGCCGGCTGCCAGACTGGGCGGCGTGGACACTCGACGCCGGGAACTGGCCGCACGCTTCGTCGCATTGCACCGGGAGGGCTGCTTCCTGCTCCCCAACGCCTGGGACGCGGGAAGCGCCCGGGTCCTGGAGTCGGCCGGCTTCCCGGCCGTGGCCACCACCAGCGCGGGGGTGGCCTTCTCCCTGGGCCGCCCGGACCACGACTACGCAGACACCTCGTCCGGCGGCGACCGGGTCGACCGTACGACCATGATCCGCCGGATCGGCGAGATCGCCGCCGAGGTGCGGATCCCGGTCAGCGCGGACCTGGAGGACGGGTTCGGCGCGGCGCCCGACACCGTGGCCGAGACGATCTCGATGACCCTCGCGGCCGGAGCCGCCGGCGGCAACATCGAGGACTTCACCGGCGACCGCTCCCGGCCGCTCTACGACCCGGAGCATTCGGCGGACCGTATCCGTGCCGCCCGGGAGGCGGTCGACACGGCCGACGAGCCGTTCGTCCTGGTCGGCCGCACCGACGTGCTGCTGACCGGAGGACCGCTCGACGAGGCCGTCCGGCGGGCCAACGCGTATCTGGCGGCGGGCGCGGACTGCGCGTTCGTGCCGGGTGCGGCCGACGCCGGGACGATCGGCACACTGGTGCGCGAGATCGACGGCCCGCTGAACGTGGTGATGGGCCTGACCGGTAACGCCCTGTCCCTGGCCGACCTGCGCGACCTCGGGGTGCGCCGGGTCACGGTGGGCGGCAGCATCGCCCGGGCGATGTACGCGCGGCTGCTCGACGCGGCGAAGGAGCTGGCGGACCGGGGCACCTTCTCCTACGCCGAGCACCAGATCCCGCAGCCGGAACTGAACGAGCTCTTCCGGCACAAGCCCGAGGCGGGCTGAGCCGACCGGTCGGCTCAGCCGGTACGCATCTCTCAGGAACTCACCCGGCGTCGCGTTCCTGCCGCTGGCGTCGGTACGCGCCGACGAGGAACACCCAGATCTCGCTGACCGTGGGGAACGGCGCGATGGCGTGCCGGAGCCGCTTCAGCGGGACCTCGCCGGCGACCGCGATCGTGGCCGAGTGCAACAGCTCGCTGACCCCGGAGCCGACCATGGTCACCCCGAGCAGCACATCCCGGTCCACGTCCACGACCAGCCGGGCATGGCCGGTGTAGCCGTCGGCGTAGAGGTTGGCGCCCTGGGCGGCGTTGAAGTCGAGGTCGACCGTCTCGACGTGGTGCCCGGCGGCGGCCGCCTGCTCGGCGGTCAGGCCCACCGCGCCCGCCTCCGGGTCGGTGAAGAAGACCTGGGCGACGGCGTGCCGGTCGGCGGTGGTGGCGTGATCGCCCCAGTCCCCGTCGTCCAGCGGCCGCCCGGCGGCCCGGGCGCCGATGGCGTCCCCCGCCGTCCGCGCCTGGTACTTGCCCTGATGGGTGAGGAGCGCGCGGTGGTTGACGTCCCCGAGGCCGTACAGCCACTCGCCCTCGACCCCGTCGACCAGGCAGGTCGTGTCCACGTCCAGCCAGGAGCCGGGGGCCAGGCCCACGGTCTCCAGGCCGATGTCGTCGGTGCCGGGGGTCCGTCCGGTGGCGAACAGGACCTCGTCGGCTTCCAGCTCGCTCCCGTCGTCGAGCGTGACGGTCACCGGTCCGGCGGGGTCCGGGCGGCGCAGGGCGGTCACGTGGACGCCGGTCCGCACGTCCGCGCCCGCCTCGGTCAGCCCCTGGGCGACCAGCTCGCCGGCGAAGGCCTCCAAACGGGGGAGCAGCCGGCGCCGGGCGAGCAGGGTGACCTGTGACCCCAGCCCCTGCCACAGCGTGGCCATCTCCACGCCGACCCCGCCGCCGCCGACCACGATCAGCCGGGCGGGCACGGTGCTGGAGTCGGTGCCGTGCCGGTTCGTCCAGGGCCGGGCCTCTTCCATGCCGGGGATGCGGGGCAGTACCGGCCGGCTGCCGGTGGCGACGGCCACCGCGTGCCGGGCGACGAGGGTCTGCCGGGCGCCGTCGTCCCGGGTGACGGTGACCCGGCGCGGCCCGTCGAGCCGGCCGTGGCCGCGGAAGAGGTCGGCGCCGATGGACTTGACCCACAGCGCCTGCCCGCTGTCGTCCCAGTCGGTGACGTAACGGTTGCGGCGGGCGAAGACGGCATCGTTGTCGAGCCGGCCGGTGACGGCCTGCCGGGCGCCGTCCACGCGGCGGGCGTCGGCGACCGCGATGACCGGACGCAGCAGCGCCTTGCTGGGGACACAGGCCCAGTAGGAGCACTCGCCGCCGACGAGCTCCCGCTCCACGACGGCCACGGAGAGGCCGGCGGCCCGGGCCCGGTCGGCGACGTTCTGCCCGACCGGTCCGGCGCCCAGGACGATAAGGTCGTAAGTACCGTTTGTATCGGTTTGGTGCGGTGTGCTCATTGCTGCCTCACATGACGGTCGGTACCGGTCCGGGTGGTGGGGTCACCACCTCGGCGGCGGTGACTGCCTGTGCCGTACGAGTCATGTAACCGCGAGACGCGCGGAGTTGATCGCCCTACGCCCATACGCCTCACAAAGACCCGCCATAAGCGCAACCTCTGGCCGCCCGGCTCCCCCGACCGGCCCAGACGCGGCACGGAGGGGGCGGTGGCGGCCGGGACGGCACACCGGTCGGCGCGCTTATGGGGGCCATCGGATCCGCCGATGGCGGGACCGGAATCCGCGGCGGGACCGGGCGCTTGTGGACTCCCGTCACCTCACGCACGAGGTGACGGGGCGACCGGTTCGTCCCCTGCTTTTCACACCTGAGGACATCTCATGGGAACTGTTGATCTGACCGGACGCGTGGCCCTGCTGACGGGCGCCACCAGCGGTATCGGCGCCGCGACCGCGAGCCTGTTCGCCGAACGGGGCGCCCATGTACTGGTCGCGGGACGGGACGCGGAGCGCGGCGACAAGGTGGTCGCGGCCGTCCGGGAGCGCGGCGGCAAGGCCGACTTCCTGGCGGCCGAGCTGCGGGACGCCGACTCGGTGCGGCAGCTGGCCAGGCGGGCCACCGAGCTGGGCGGCGGCCGCGTGGACATCATCGTCAACAACGCCGGCATCTTCCCGTTCGGGGCGACGGCCGAGACGCCGTCCAGCGATGTGGACGCCGTCTACGACCTGAACGTGAAGGCGCCGTTCTACCTGGTCGCCGAGCTGGCACCGGGCATGGCCGAGCGCGGGCAGGGGGCGATCGTGAACGTCAGCACGATGGTCGCCGAGTACGGGGTCGTGGGCATGGCGCTGTACGGGTCGAGCAAGGCGGCGGTCAATCTGCTGACCAAGGCCTGGGCCGCCGAGTTCGGCCCGCGGGGCGTGCGGGTGAACGCCGTGGAGCCCGGCCCGACCCGTACCGAGGGCACGGCCGCCATGGGCGAGGACCTGGACGTCCTGGCCGCCCAGGCGCCCGCCGGCCGGCCCGGCGAGGCACGGGAGATCGCCGAGGCGATCGCCTACCTGGCGAGCGACGCGGCGAGCTTCGTGCAGGGTGCGATCCTGCCGGTCGACGGCGGCCGCACGGCCGTCTGACGCATCGGGGGGCGCCGGTCCCACCGCCCGGCGCCCCGGCCGTGTCCGGCGACCTACGGCGGGCGCCCGGCTGAAGCGCCGGGCGCCTCGGGCAGTGCCCCGGCCGTCTCCGGCGAGTCGGTCAACTGTGTCGGCGGCGGTGTCTCGGCCGCGGCCGGTGGTGCCCCTGGCGAGGTCTCGGCTGCGGCCGGTGGTGCCTTGGCGGCGTTCCGGCCGTGGTCGGTGGTGCCTGGGTGGTGTTCGGGTGGTGGTCGGTGGTGCCTGGGTGGTGTTCGGGTGGTGGGCGGTGGTGCCCTGGCGGTGTTTCGGCCGCGGCCGGTGGTGCCCTGGCGGTGTTCGGGTCGTGTCGGTGGTGCCTCGGCTGGCTTCGGTGATGCGTCGGCTGTGTGCGGCGGGCCCCCTGCGGGCGCGGTCGGTCGGTGTCGGGTCGGGGGCGCGCGGGTTCAGGCCCCTGGCGGACGGTCCAGGGTTGCGATGAAGTGGCCCAGGTCGCGGCGGCGGGAGTCGGACGGCCATACCGCCCACGTGCGCCGTACCAGCGGGTGGCCGATCAGCGGTGACCAGGTCACATGGTCGGGCAACGGCTGCTGCCAGCCCGGCGGAGCCAGTGCGAAGGCCTGCCCGGAGGCGACCGCGGCCAGCTTGACGTCGGCGATCAGCGCCTGCCCCTCGGGCGCCTCGGGACCGAGATCGAGGCCGTGCCCGCGCAGGATCGCGGTCAGCTCGTCGTACCAGGCGGGGCTTCCGGCCCGCGGGAACCCGACCCACCGCAACGTGCCGAGCGCTTCGAGCGGGATGCCGTCGGGCCCGGCCAGTTCGGCGGCCTGTTCGGCGGCGACCAGCACACCGAGTCTCTCCCGTACGACGAGCAGTGCGTCGAACTCCGGCCCCGACGGCCGCTCCCGGAGAAGGCCGACGTCGAGGTCGGCGGCGCGCAGCGCGGTCAGCTGCTCCGCCGTGGACAGATGCCGGGCCTGCACCCGTGTCTCCGGATACGCCGCGGCCAGTTCGGCGAGCGCCGGGTCGAGCAGCCCGGACGGCAGCTCCAGGGGGATCCCGATGCGCAGCGCCCCGCCGCCCGGACCGGCGTACCCGGCCATCACCCGCAGCGCCTGATCGTGCCGGGCGAGCACCGCCCGGGCCTCGCCGGTCAGCGCGGTCCCCGCTTCGGTCGCCCGCACCCCGCTGCGCCCGCGCACCAGCAGCCGCACACCCAGCTGCCGCTCCAGCCCGCTGATCGTCTGGGACAGGGCGGGCTGACTCACATGCAGCCGCCGCGCGGCGGCGGACAGCCCGCCCTCCTCCACCACCGCCACGAACGCCCGCAGCTCCCGCAACTCCATGCCGCCCATGCCATCACGCCCGCCGATGGGAGTCACGCGCTTACATAATTCTCACGCGGCCTATCTTTTATGTCGATAACACTTATCTCCGACTATCTAGCCCAAATGGGAAACATGGGTGCACTCCGCTCGTTGGTATGTACGACGGCGAATAACCGGAAGCTCTGTATTCGCCGCCGATGGAAACCACCATCGAGGATCGGAGTGCCGCGATGTCGTTGACGTCGTCCGAACTGCCGTACGCCGCTCGCGCGGGCACGGTGAACGCCGAGACCAGGAGCCCCACCGAGCGCGGCGAGCGAGCGCGGCACGGCGACCGCTCGGGCGCCCTGCGCGCCGCGGTGTTCGGCGTCAACGACGGCCTGGTCTCCAACACGGCCCTGGTGATGGGCTTCGCCGGATCCGGCGTCTCCGGTACGGCCGTCCTGTTCGCCGGAGTCGCCGGACTGCTGGCCGGGGCCTTCTCCATGGCCGCCGGCGAGTACATCTCCATGCGCAGCCAACGCGAGGCCTACGAGCGCGAGATAGCGGTCGCCGCCGATCAGCTGCGCGCCGACCCGGGCGTCCATGAGGCGGAACTCGTCCAGGTCTACCGGGACAAGGGGCTGGACGCCGACGACGCCCGGCATGTCGCGACGACCATCATGCGGGACCACGACACCGCCCTGAACACCATGGTCCGCGAGGAACTCGGACTGGACCCGGACGAGTTGGGTTCGCCGTGGTCGGCGGCGTTCTCCAGCCTCGCCTCGTTCGCCGTCGGCGCCCTGACCGCCGTACTGCCCTTCCTCTTCCTCTCGGGTACGGCCGCGCTGCTCCTCGCCGTCGTCCTGGCGGGCAGCGCCCTGTTCGCCGTCGGCGGTGCGATCGGCCTGCTCAACGGCCGGGCGCCGCTGCGCTCCGGGGTCCGCCAGCTCTTCGTCGGCGCCCTCGCCGTCGCGGCCGTCTTCGGGATCGGGCATGTGATCGGCGCCAGAGTCGGCTGACCGCGACCGGCAGCACAACCGAACGAACTCATCACGCACGGAGGACAACCATGCGCAGCACCGCACTGGGATCGACCGGACTGCAGGTCTCCCGCATCGCCTTCGGTACCTGGCAACTCGGCGGGGACTGGGGCACCTTCGCCGAGGACGACGCCAAAAGTGCCATCCGTCGGGCCCGTGAGCTCGGGGTGAACTTCTTCGACACCGCCCAGGGGTACGGCTTCGGCGCCTCGGAACGCCTGCTCGGAGCCGCCCTGCGGGACGAACTCCGCGAACACCGCGACGAGGTGGTGATCGCCACCAAGGGCGGCCTGCGCCGCACCGACGCCGGTGTCGCCCGGGACGCGAGCCCCGCCGCCCTGCGCGCCGGCGTCGACGCCAGCCTGACCGCGCTCGGCGTCGACCACATCGACCTCTACCAGGTCCACTGGCCCGACCCGGAGGTGCCGCTCGCCGAGACCGCCGGCGCGCTGAAGGAGCTGGTCGCGGCCGGCAAGATCCGGCACGTCGGCGTGTCCAACTACTCCGCCGAGCAGATGGCCGAGTTCTCCCGCACCCTGCCGGTGGAGACGCTGCAGCCGCCGTATCACCTCTTTCGCCGCGGGGTCGAGGACACCGTCCTGCCCTACACCCGCCGGCACGGCATCGGCGTCCTGGTCTACGGCCCGCTCGCGCACGGCCTGCTGACCGGCACCCTCGGCGAGGACACCGTCTTCCCCGCCGACGACTGGCGGGCGAAGAGCGAGGTCTTCCGCGGCGAGACCTACCGGCGCAATCTCGGGGTCGTCCGCGCACTGGAGGAGTTCGCGGCCTTCCGCGACATGACGGTCAGCCAACTGGCCATCGCCTGGACCCTGGCCCGGCCGGGCGTGGACGCGGCGATCGTCGGCGCGCGGCGCGTCCACCACGTCGAGGACAGCCTCGCGGCCGCGGACCTCACGCTCGACGAGGTCGACCTCAAGGACATCGACTCGATCATGACGGCGGCCACCTCGGTCGCCGGACCTTCCCCGGAGAGTGTGTGATGACCACATCGACCGAACGGGCCGAACGGGCCGAACGAACAGGAAGGACCCGGGTCGGGGTTCTCGGCACCGGTGTCATGGGTGCCCCCATCGCGCGCAATCTGCTGCGCGCCGGGTTCGACGTGACGGTGTGGAACCGGACCCGGCAGCGGGCCGAGGCACTGGCCGGCTCTGGCGCTCGGGTCGCCGGTACCCCGGCCGGGGCGGCCGCGGAGGCCGGGTTCCTGATCACCATGCTCACCGACGGCGCCGCCGTGGAGAGCGCGATGACCGGGGCCGACGGCGCCCTGACCGCGCTCGCCCCGGGCACGGTCTGGATCCAGATGAGCACGGTCGGCGTCCACGCCACCCGGCGGCTGGCGGAACTCGCCGAGGGGATCGCCGCGTTCGTCGACGCCCCCGTCTCCGGGAGTTCCGGGCCCGCGGAACGGGGTGAGCTGCTCGTCCTCGCCTCCGGGGATTCGGCACTGCGCCCCCGCGTGCAGCCGCTGTTCGACGCTCTGGGCCACCGGACGCTGTGGCTGGACCGCCTCGGCGACGGCAGCCGCTTCAAGCTGGTGCTGAACAACTGGCTCGCGGTCCTGGTCGAAGGGATGGCCGAGACCGTCAGCCTGGTCGGCGCGCTCGGGCTGGAACCCGATCTGGTGCTCGGCACCCTCGCCGAGAGCCCGCTGGGATCCGCGTATGCGACGGCCAAGGGCCGGGCCATGGTCGAGCACGACTTCGCCCCGGGTTTCCCGCTGCACCACGCGGGCAAGGACGCGGCCCTCGCACTGGCGGCCGCCGACCAGCGCGGGCTCGAACTGCCGCTCACCGAGGCGCTGCTGAAGCGCTGGGACGAGGCGATCGCGTCCGGCCACGCCACGGACGACGTGGCCGCGGCCATCACCGCGGCCGGCCCGACACGCCCCTGAACCCGGCGCGGGAGGCCGGGCCCAAACCTCGATCCCGGCGCGGGATTCCGTGCGGGGCCCGCCGCCGGAGCCCGGTGCGGCCCTCAGACCGGCGCGGGAGGCCGCGAGGGAGCCCGCCGCCGGAGCCCGGCGTGGCCCTGGGCCCGGCGCGGGAGGGCGGTGGGGGAGGGGTCTGCCGGTGGCGGTGTGCGGTTGTTCGCGGTGCCTGTGGCTCGTCCCTCATGTCCCGGCAGGAACATGGTGTGGGCACGCGGTCGCCGTCACGCGCCCTCGGTCCCCGCACGCCCTTCACGGGCATCGCCCGCCCCAATTGCGCCGCTTGTTCCCTTATCGGCCGCGCACCTAGCCTTACACGGGTGCGCCGAAAGGGAACTCGGCCGATGTGTGCGTACGGAGTTGTCGTTCGCCGCCGAGCGGAAGAACCCTGACGCGTATGTCCCGGCGCCACGGCACTGCCTTTTCCCGTCCTTCGAAGGAGAAATCCTGCATGGATGTCGAGCCCATCGCGTTGGTAGGGATCGGGTGCACACTCCCCGGTCGAGTGCACGGGCCGGACGACCTGTACACAGTGCTGCGGGAGGGGCGGGACTGCGTCGAGGAGATCCCCGCCAGCCGCTGGGACGTGGACAGACTCTATGACCCCGACCCGCTGGCTCCGGGCAAGACCTACATCCGGCACGGCGGATTCGTGGACGACGTCGACCGCTTCGACGCGGCGTTCTTCGGGATCTCGGACGCCGAGGCGGTCCGAATGGATCCGCAGCACCGCCTGCTTCTGCAGACCGTGTGGCACGCCCTCGAAAACGCCGGACAGGACCCCACGGAAATGCGGGGCACCGACACCGGCGTGTTTCTCGCCCTGATGAACACCAACAACTACGGCACCCTCAAGCGCGACATCGAGGGGCTGAAGGGCGTCTCGGCCTACGACGCGATGAGTGACGCGAACAGCATCAGCGCCGGCCGAGTCGCTCACTTCCTCGATGTGAAAGGGCCCTGTTTCGCGGTCGACACCGCCTGCTCCGGTTCGCTGGTCGCCCTGCACCTGGCCCGGCAGTCCCTCCTCACCGGCGAGTGCGAATCGGCCGTCGTCGCCGGCGTCAACCTGATCCTCCACCCCGACGTCCATGTCGCCTTCTGCAAACTGGGGCTGTTCTCCCGCAGCGGGCAGTGCCGGGCGTTCGACGCCAAGGCGGACGGCTACGTCCGCAGCGAGGGCTGCGTGGCCGTACTGCTGCGCCGGCAGTCGGTCGCGGAGGAACGGGGCGACCCCATCCTGGCCACCGTCGTCGGCAGCGCGATCAACCACGACGGGCACACGCCCGCGCTGACCGCCCCCAACGGCCGTACCCAGGAGCAGGTGATGCGCACCGCGCTCGCCCGCAGCGGCGTCGACCCCGCCGAGGTCGACTACGTCGAGGCGCACGGCACCGGGACCCCGGTCGGCGACCCCATCGAGATGGGTGCCATCTCCCGGGCCTACGCCCGTTCGCGCACCGCCGACCGCCCCCTGTACGTCGGCTCGGCGAAGAGCAACTTCGGCCACACCGAGGCCGCCGCCGGACTCCTCGGCGTCGTCAAGGCCGCCCTCTCGCTGCACCGCGAGACCATCTACGCCAGCCTCCACCTCGACCGGCTGAACCCCAGGATCGACCTCGACGGCGCCCCGGTGGAGGTCCCCACCGAGGCGGTGCCCTGGCCCCGGACGGACGTCCCGCGGTTGGCCGCCGTCAACTCCTTCGGCTACAGCGGCACCAACGCCCATGCCATCCTGCGGGAGGCACCGCAGCCGAAGCCGCAGGCCGGGGCGGTCGCCGCGAAGCCGCGCCCGGCCGAGCTGCTGGTGCTGTCCGCCAAGTCCCCCGAGAGCCTGGACGCACTGGCCGAGCGCTGGGCGGAGTACCTGTCCAGGACCGACCGGGAGACCCTGCCGGCGGCCGTCTTCACCGCCGCCACCGGACGCGCCGCGCACCGCCACCGCATCGCGGTGACCGGGCGGGGCGGTATCGAGATCGCCAACGACCTGCGGCTGTGGCGGACCCGCCGGACCTCGCCGTCGGTCAGCGGCGGGCACCCCGCGAAGCCCGCCAGGACCGCCTTCGTCTTCACCGGCCAGGGCGCGCAGTACCCGGGCATGGCCCGCGAACTGTACGGCGGCGAACCGGCCTTCGCCGCCGCCCTCGACCGCTGCGCCGAACTGCTCGACCCCGAACTGCCCGTACCGCTGCGGCGGTTGCTCTTCGAGGACCGGGCACCGCAGGCGCTCGACGACACCCGCCTCGCCCAGCCAGCGCTGTTCGCCGTCGAATACGCGCTCGCCACCCTGCTGCGGTCCTGGGGAGTCGTCCCGGACGCGGTGGTCGGGCACAGCATCGGCGAGGTCGTCGCCGCGTGTGTCGCCGGCATGCTCCCCCTGGAGGACGCCGCCCGGTTCAGCGCGGTGCGCGGCCGGCTGATGGGCGAACTGCCGCGCGACGGAGTGATGCTGGCCGTGGCCGCCGACCCGGAGACCGTGCGGGGCTGGCTGTCGGGACGGGAGGCGGACGTCTGCGTCGCCGCCGTCAACGGCCCGCGCGCCGTGGTCGTCTCCGGGCGGGCGGCGGCCGTCGACGAGGTGGCACGCCGTGCCGAGGACGCGGGCAGCCGTACCACCCGGCTGCGTACCTCGCACGCCTTCCACTCGCCGCTGATGGACCCGGTCCTGGCCGAGCTGGGCAAGGCGGCCGCCGGGCTGCGCACCACCGCCCCGGCCGTCCCGGTGTTCTCCAATGTCACGGGCGAGGCGCTGACCGGCGCGGAGGGGCCGGAGTACTGGAGCCAGCAGGCGCGCCGACCGGTCCGGTTCCACGACGGCATGCGTGCGGTGGCCGCGCTGGGCTGCGGCGTGGTCCTGGAGATCGGCCCACATCCCGCTCTGGGGTCGTACATCCCCGAGGCCTTCGGCGACACCGGCGTGACGGTGATCCCGACCCTGCGCCGCGACGGACGGGACACCCGTGACCTTCTCACCGCCGCGGGTGCCCTGTTCACGGCGGGGGCCGCGGTCGACCTGCCCGCCCTCTACCCGGGCCCACGCCACCGCCGTACCTCCGCCGCCCCGCGCTACCCGTTCCGCAAGGACCGGTACTGGGTACGGCCCGCGCCGGACGCCGGACCCGGCGAGCCGGCGGCCGTGGCGACACCGCAGCCGCAGGAGCCGGCCGTGGCGCCGGTGCCCGCACCGCGGCAGGCCGCCCCCCGGATCGTGCGCCGGCACGAGGTGCGGGCGGGCACGCCATGGGCCGACCACCGGGTCCTCGGAGCGACCGTCTTCCCGGCCACCGGCTATCTGGAACTGGCCCTCGACGCCTACGCGGCGGACACGGCCGTCGAGTTCACCGACGTCGACTTCCTGCGCCCGCTGATCCTGGCCCCCACGCGACCCAGCACCGTCCGGGTCGATCTGGAGGACTCCTCGGCCACGGGCGGCTACCGGTTCACGGTGGCCGGCGACGGGGACGGCGAGCCCCGCTACTGCCAGGGGAAGGCCGGTCCGGCCGACCGGCGGGACGCCCCCGTGACACCACCGGAGCAGCTGCGCGCGGCGATGCCCACGGCACTGCCGCCCGGCCGGCTCTACGGGCTGCTCCGCGAGGACGGCATGGAGTACGGGGCGAGCTTCTCCACCGTCCGCGAGCTGTGGCTCGACGAGCCGAGCGGGCAGGCACTCGGCCGGATCACGGCCGCACCCGACGGCGCCTCACCCGTCAGCCACGCGCACCGCTTCGCCACCATGCTCGACGGCTGTCTGCATCTGACCGCCGCCGCGGCACGGGAGGGCGCCGCCAGGGGCGCCCACGTCCCGGTCGGCATCGGCCGGATGGCCCTGCACGGACCGTTGCCCGACCAGATCTGGGGCCACCTCCGGCTGCGCCCGAACCCCGACGGGAGCGCGTTCTCGGCGCGGTTGAGCGTGCTGGACGACGCCGGGCACCTTCTCGCGGACCTCGACGACATCGAGTTCCGGCGCATCGCCTCGCTGACCGGCACCTCGGTCGTCCCCGCCGCACCGGCCGACGGCCGCCCCCGGGACGGCGGCGACTCACGGGCCCAACTGCGGGCTCGCGTCGAGCCCCTCCCGGCCGCCGAGCGCCGCCAGGTGGTCATCGGCTGGCTCGCCGACGAGATCGCCGACACCCTCGGCCGGATGTCGGCGGAGATGGAGATCGACCTGCACGACCTCGACCCGTCCCTGGCCCTGCTGGAGATCGGTCTCGACTCACTGAGCATCACCGAACTCCAGCGCCGCATCCAGGAGAAGCTCGACTTCCGCTTCCAGGCGATGGAGGCACTGGAATACCAGAGCATCGAGGAACTGGCGGAGTACCTCCTCCAGCGCGTGATCCTGGCGGACCCGGCGGCCACCGCCCGCCAGGGCTCCTGACCTCCACCCTGTCGCCGATCCCACCCAGAGGGGAAGTGCCGGCCACCGTGTTGAGCCCCGACCACGTCAACGACTACCTCGACAGCCATCTCACCGAACGCCAGGTCAACAAGATCCAGCACGGCTTCCCGTCCCCGCGGTACTGGAACGAGCTGTCCGTACCTCTGGACGAGGTCGGCGCGGACCGCCGGCACCTGCGCGCCACCGGCGAGCAGTCCCACGTGTTCCTCTACGTCGGCGTCCCGTACTGCATCCAGACCGACCCCGGGAAGTGCGGCTACTGCCTGTTCCCCGTCGAGGAGTTCCAGGGCAACGCCGCGCTGGAGGACTACTACGGCTACGTGGAACGCGAAGCGGAGATGTACCGGGAGCAGATGGCGGGCTCCGTCCTCGTCGGAGCCTACTTCGGCGGGGGCACCTCCAACCTCTACCGGGCCCCCGTCTACCACCGGCTGATGGACATGGTGCGCCGCCTCTTCCCCGAGATCGATGACGGGGCGGACCTCACCCTGGAGGGCATCCCGCAGCTCTTCTCCCGGGAGAAGATGGCGGCCATCAGGGACTCCGGGATGAACCGGATCAGCATGGGCGTCCAGCAGGTCAACGAGCGGCTCAACGGCTTCAGCGGCCGCAAGCAGACGACCAAACACGTCATCCAGAGCCTGGAGTGGGCCCGCGAACTCGGCCTGGCCGCCAACGTCGACATCATCTTCGGCTGGCCCCAGCAGACCGTCGACACCATGCTGGAGGACCTGCGGACCCTGGTCTCCTGGGAGGTCCACGACATCACCCACTACGAGCTGAACGTCGGCGGACCCACCGACTTCGCGCTCAACCGCTTCCACGAACTGCCCAGCACCCTGGCCAACCTGGAGATGTACCGGGCGGGCCGCGACTTCCTGCTCGACCAGGGCTACGAGCAGCTGTCGACGTACAACTTCCGCCGCCCCGGGGACCCCGCGGTCAAGGACTTCCGGGAGGGCTACACCAGCCGCGTCGAACAGGTCGACAGCCTCGGACTCGGTTACGCGGCGATCACCTTCTTCGGCAACCCCACGCTCCCCTCGGGCCGTTCGTGGTCGTTCATCAACCACCGCAGCCTGCCGCAGTACAAGGCGGCGGTCGACGCCGGCCGGTTCCCGGTCGAGCGGGGCTTCCGCCACACCCCCGACGACCTGTTGCTGCTGGCCCTCTTCCGCGGTCTCATCAGCACGCGGATCGACCGGGCCCAGTACCGCACGGGCTTCGGCGTCGACGTGTACGAGAAGTTCGCCACCGTCTGGGACGCGCTCGCCGAGCGCGGGTACGCGGAGATCACGCCGGAGCGGATCAGGCTGGTCGGCGACGGCGCGTTCTACGTGCCCATGATCTCCACGCTGATCGCCGAGGAGCGCTACCGCGAACTGCGCGAGGAGGCGGCCCGGCGCAAGCAGGAGTCGCGCCGGCCCGCCGCCGTGACACCGGAGGCGGGCAGTGACGGCTGACCTCCCGCTGGCGGGCCGCGGCTGCGTGGTCACCGGGGGCTCGCGGGGCATCGGCGCCGCCGTCGTCCGGCTGGCACTGGCGCAGGGCGCCGACGTCGTCTTCGGCTACCACAGCGACGAGAAGCAGGCCCGCGCCCTCGCCGACGAGTTGTGCGCCGCCCACCCGGAGCGGCGCTGCACCCCGCTGTACGCCGACGTCGCCGACACCGGGGCGGCGGCACGGTTCGCCGCCGCGGCGCTGGACCGGCTGGACCGCTTCGACATCCTCGTCAACAACGCGGGCATCACCCGCGACACCCTGTTCGCACGGATGGCCCCCGAACAGTGGCACCAGGTCATCGGCACCAACCTCGACAGCATGTACACCATCACCAGACCGCTGCTGATGCCCCTGGTGAAGCAGCGCAGCGGTGCCATCGTCAACATCGCCTCCTCCGCCGGACTGCACGGCACCCCCGGCCAGACCGCCTACTCCGCCGCCAAGGCCGGGATCATCGGCTTCACCAAGGCACTGGCCAAGGAGATCGGCAGCCGGGGCGTCACCGTCAACGCCGTCGCGCCCGGACTCATCGAGACCGACATGACCGCCGCCATACCCGGAGACAGGGCCGAGTTCCTCAGATCCCTGATCCCCGGCCAGGCGTTCGGCTCCCCGCAGGACGTGGCCCACCTGGTGTGCTTCCTGGCCTCCGACCGGGCCCGCTACATCACCGGGCAGGCCGTCGAGATCTCCGGCGGCCTGGTCGTATAGCCCCCTCCAGTCCCCTCAGCCTGTCTCCGCACGGTCGCCGCTCACGCGCAGCAGGCCCTCCTGGGCGAGGGTGGCGACCAGCACCCCGTCGCGGGTGAAGACCCGGCCGAGGACCAGTCCCCGGCCGCCGGCGGCCACCGGGGTCTCGTGGGCGCACAGCAGCCAGTCGTCCGCGCGGAAGGGCCGGTGGATCCACACGGTGTAGTCGAGGCTCCGGGCGGTGGCACGGAACCACGACACCCCGTGCCGGACCGCCACCGTCTCCAGCATGGTCACGTCGCACACGTACACCAACAGACAGGCCTGGAGCAGCGGTTCGCCGCCGTCCGGCACCTCGCCCCGGATCCGGACCCACACCCTGGTCCGGGCGGACACCAGCGCCGGGTCCTGCTCGGCGTCGAAGCTCAACGGCCCCACGAAGCGGGTCTCGTACGGCTTCCCGAGCGGGGCGACCGCCTCGCCGAACGCCTTCGTCAGCCGTTCCTCATAGGTCGGCAGGCCCTCCGGGTCCGGTACGGCCGGCATCGGCTCCTGATGGGTGAGGCCCGGCTCCGGGCGGTGGAAGGAGGCGGTCAGCGCGAACACCTCACGGTCGCGCTGGGTGGTACGGACCCGCCGGGTGGCGAAGGACGGGGTGGTCTTCACCCGGTCGACCCGGTGGTCGAAGGGGGCCGTCGGCAGGCCGGCCCGTACGAAGGAGCAGTGCACCGCGTGCACCGGCAGCCCGCCGGGCACCGTACGGCCGGCGGCGGCCAGTGCCTGGGCGGCCACCAGCCCGCCGTACACCGGGGAGGTGCGCTCCAGGGGAGGGCGCCCCACAAAGCACTCCTCGTGCTCCCGGTGCTGCCCGTGTGCTCTGTGTTCCCCGTGTTCCCCGTGTTCGCCGTGCTCCGCGTCGTCGCGGCCGGGTGCGGGGGCCGGATCGAGGAGGCCGAGCAGTTCCAGCAGTGCGGGTTCCTGGTGCATGGGCCTCGCTTCGCTCGCCGGCGACAGTGCTCGGTCGGGCCAGTATCGCCAGCTCGGAGTCCGTCCATCAATCGAACTGGCTGACGGCGGGCGGCAGTTCACTACACCGCCCCTCCGTTGCCCGGAGCGCCTCAGGGAGGCCCTGTCATGCTGGACCGCGTCAGCGCGGTGCTGTACCGGCGGCGCGTCGCCGTGCTGTGGGTGAGCGCGGTCGCCGTCGTGCTCGCCTGGATCGGTGGCCTGGGCGTGGAACACCGCCTGGTCCACGGGGGTTTCTCCGACCCCGGTGCGCAGTCCGCCCGCGCCGAACGGCTGGTGGCCGAGCACTTCCCGGCCGCCGGCGACGACCTGGTGCTGCTGCTCAGCGGCACGACGTCCGTCGACTCGGCGGAGATGACCTCCCTGGGTACGGCCCTGACCCGGCGCGCGGCGCGGATCCGGGGCGTCCGGCTGGCCACCTCGTACTGGACGGCGGGCCGCGCGCCCGCGCTGCGCTCCCGCGACGGTGCCATCGGGCTGGTCACGCTCTCCCTCCGCGGCGACGAGGACGACCGGGCGAAGACCGCCGGCCGGGTCCTGCCGGACGTCCGGCGGCACGCCCGGGGGCTGACGGTCCTGGCGGCCGGCCCCGCGCAGGTGCAGTCGGAGGTCGGCGCGCGTACCGCTCACGACCTGCTGCTCGCCGAGGCGATCGCCGCGCCGATCACCCTGGTCCTGCTCCTGCTGGTCTTCGGCGGCGCGGTGGCCGCCACCCTGCCACTGGTCATCGCGCTGCTGTCGGTCCTGATGAGCCGGGCGGTGCTCAACGCGCTCGCGGGCGTGGTGCCGATCTCGGTGTACTCGATGAACTCCACCACCTCGCTCGGCCTCGGACTCGCCATCGACTACAGCCTGTTCGTCCTCGCCCGCTTCCGGGAGGAACTGCGCGGCGGCGCCACCGTGCGGGAGGCGCTCGGCCCCACCGTGCGCCGGGCCGGGCGGACGGTCGCGTTCTCCGCGCTCACCGTGGCTCTGTCCCTGGTCGCCCTGCTGGTCTTCCCGCAGTTCTTCCTGCGATCCTTCGCCTACGGCGGCATCGCCGTCGTGCTCTCCGCGGCGGCGGGCGCGGTCCTCGTCCTGCCCGCGCTGCTCGCCGTCGTGGGCCATCGGGTCGACCGCTACGACGTGTTCGCCCGGCTGCGCGGCCCGGCAGGCCCGACAGGGCCCTGGGAGAACGGACGCTGGTACCGGTTCGCGCTGGCGGTGACGCGCCGCCCACTGCTCTACGGCGGTGGCGCGGTGCTGCTGCTGGCGGTCCTCGCGTCCCCGTTCCCCCGGGTCTGCGCGGGCCTGTTCGACGACCGCTCGCTGCCCGCCTCCGCCCAGGTGCACCGGGCCACGCAACTGCTGCGCGACCGGTTCGACGCCGACGCGCTGGGCACCGTCCCCGTGGTCGTCCAGGGCGTACGGCCCCGGGCGGTGGAGCCCTACGCCCGCGCGCTCTCCGCGGTGCCCGACGTCCGCCGGGTGACCGCGGTGTCCGGGAGCTATGTCGCCGGGCACCGGGTCCGGGGACCGGGCCCGGCGGCGTCGGCGGACGGCGACAGCACGCGCGTCTCCCGTGACACGCGCGTTTCCCGTGACACCCGCGTCACCCGCGTCACCCGTGACACCCGCGTCTCCCGCGTCTCCCGCGTCTCCCGCGTCACACTCGTCACCGTGGTCTCCGGGGCCGAACCGGACTCCCCGGCGGGCACCCGGCTGGTCCGCGGGCTGCGGGGGGTGGCCGCGCCCGCCGGAGCCACGGTGTCGGTGGGCGGCCGGGCCGCCGAGGTCCAGGACAGCACCGCCGCCGTCGCCCGGGCCACCCCGGCCGCGATCGGCATCGTGGTGGGCGCCTCCCTGCTGCTGCTCTTCCTGTTCACCGGGAGCGTCCTGATGCCGGTGAAGGCACTGGTGCTCAACACCCTCAGTCTCAGCGCCACGTTCGGGGCGATGGTGTACGTGTTCCAGGAGGGGCATCTGTCGTTCCTCGTGGGCAGCCCGGCGCACACCGGCACACTGGACGCCACCATCCCGATCCTGACCTTCTGCGTGGCCTTCGGGCTCTCCATGGACTACGAGGTCTTCCTGCTCGCCCGCATCCGCGAGCGCTACCTGCTCACCGGCGACAACACGGAGTCCGTCGCCTTCGGCCTCCAGCACACCGGCCGCATCATCACCGCCGCGGCCGTCCTGGTCGCCGCGGTGCTGTTCGTCTTCTCCGTCTCCGGAGTGACCATGCTGAAGCTCCTGGGGGTCGGCCTGGCCCTGGCGGTGGTGCTGGACGCGACGCTGGTGAGGGCCGTGCTCGTCCCGTCGTTCATGCGGCTGGCGGGCCGCGCCAACTGGTGGGCCCCGGCCCCGCTGCGCCGCCTCCACGACCGCGTCGGGCTGCGCGAGGACACCGGCGCGCCGGACATGCCGAGGGCGGCGCGGGCCGGTGTTCCGCCGGGAACACCCACCCCCGGCCCCTGACCGACGCGCCGAGACCTGCGCCATGCGGCCGCCGCGCCTTCCTGGCGGCGGAGGCGCCGGGGCTGTCCCGGTCGTGGTCGTGGTCGGCTCGCGGTGCGGTCAGCCGAGGGGTCCGGCCGGGTCGGGTGCGACCTGGCCGGACCCGCCGGTCGGGGGATCAGCGCGGGTTCGGCGTCCGTGCCACCGGATCGGCTACCAGCCGACGGCGACCAGGAGCCATTGCGGGTTGGCGTGGGAGACGAAGGAGGACTGGCCCGCCACGTCGTCGTAGGGGAAGCCGTAGGCGAGGTGGTTGATGGCGTTGTCGTGCCAGAACTTGGCGTAGTAGTTCGCCGGTGCCGCCGTGTAGAACTGGGCGGGGTCGGACTGCTGGGAGGCCGGCAGGGTGGCGACGTGGCGGTTGAGGGCGGCGCACATGTTCGGGTTGCCCGCCAGTGCGGCCGCGCAGCCGAAGATGTCGGAGGTGGCCGCGGTCACGCCCACTGACTGGGCGTACGAGGTGAAGTAGTTCGCGTTGGCGCCGCCCGCGCGGAAGCTCGGGTCGCTGCCGGGCGCGATGATCCGGTACGGGGCCTGGGTCTGGGCCAGCACCTTGAACTGACTGGGCACCGCGTCGGTGAAGCGCTGGAAGGTGGTGGCGCGGTCCTCGGCGAAGGTCTGGCGGTTCTCGCCGACCTCGACGTCATAACCGTCCTTGGTGTGCAGGCGCATGGCCAGCTTCAGGCCGAAGGCGTCGACCCGGGTGGTGTTGCCGTTGAAGACGTTGTTGCCGACCGTGAACTCGATGAAGTCGTAGTACGAGCTGGTGGGCGAGCCCAGGTAGAAGTACATGCGGCCCGCGGAGTTGGCCGGCATGTCGAGGTAGGGCTGCTCGGCGATGGAGTGCGTCTGGCCGTTGAAGCTCCAGTACACCTGGCTGTCGGGGTACTTGCCGTTGGTGCGGTTGAGGATCTTCACCTCGACGGCGTTGTTCGCGGCGGGGATGTCGCTGGTGCTGCCCCAGAAGTCGTCCGGCGGGGTGGTCGACCCGGGGCCGTAGACCTGGAACTCCCACAGGGAGTAGCCGTACGGGGTGCCGCGCGCGGTGCCGTAGAGGCGGACGAAGCGGCCACTGCCGGTGATGGTCGGGTTCTGGGTTCCGCCGGTGGCGGTGGTGGTGGAGTAGACGGTGGTCCAGGTGCTGGCGTCGGTGGAGGTCTGGATCTGGAAGGCGGTCGCGTAGGCGGCCTCCCAGGTCAGGGTGACCCGGCTGAGCTGCTGGACGGACCCGAGGTCGACCTGGAGCCACTGCGGGTCGGAGAAGGCCGAGGACCAGCGGGTGCCGGTGTTGCCGTCGACCGCCGCGCTCGCGGGGAAGGAACCGTTCTCGGTCGAGGAGGCGGTGGCGGGCCTGCCCTGGGACAGCAACTGGTCGGCGGCGTGCGCGGGCGACGGTGCGAGGACCGCGAAGAAGGCGGCGATCAGGACGACCACCAGGCCGAGAGCCGCGCGTGGGCGTACGGCGCCGGCCGGTTGTCTGCGGGTGGGTGCGCTGGCGGAACTCTGCATGCGGAGTCTCCTCAAGCCGGTTCGGCGTGCGTGGGGATGGAGCAACAGCAGACCGCTCCCTCGGGTTGTAGTCCCGCCGATGTCCGCCGTCAACAACTGAAGCCGAAATCAGTCGGGTTGCGACCCCGCAGACGACACGGCGCTGATCCCGGCGCCGGTATCGCGCGCAACGCGTCCGCAGCCTTCAGCTTCCGACCGTTTGGACGGCCCCAGTCAACCCGCTTCTACAACCCTTGACGCGACCGGTACGGACCTTTCCGTGCTGTCATGTCGCCGCCCGGGGGGATCACGAGCAGGTCGTGCGGTGTCCCCAGGCGTGACCGGGACCGAGGCTGGTCGCGCTGCGCCCAGGGACGCGGTCGAGATGTGCCCGTGCGCTGTTCGCGGTCCCGCGGGCGGCCCGCCGGAGGGACCCGCGGCAGGCGTGGCTGTCCGCGAGAGCGGCGCAGGGCGCCGTTCGGGCGGCGCTGAGAAGGACGGCGGCAAGGCCGCAGGGGGCAGGAGCGGCCGGCGCCGACGACGACGTGCGTGCGAGGCCGTCCTGGTGCCGGGCGCTGTCGTCGACTCCCCGCCTTCGGCGTGTGCGGCTGGGCTGTGCGTCCGGGGGCCGGCTCGGGCTCCGTCTTCAGGGCCGCGCCTGGAGCCACCCCCGTACGGGGCGGAGGTGTTCGTCGTCCCTGGTCCGTCGGCGAAGCGGCGGCGGCCGCGACAGGCCCCGATCACGACCGCCTACTCTTGACCCATGACCAGCAGCAGTGACCGGAGCGCGGCAGTTTGACGTTCTTTCATCTCAAACCTATGAAATCCGCACCTACGGGTGATGGCTTCCACAAACGGCCTGTAGGTTCCTGACCAGCTGTGATGCGAATCAGCGGGCGTCGACGCAGTCGGTGACCCGGGCGTTTCTGAGGTAGTGGTCTCCGGTCTGGCGGTTGACGACGAGGGCCCAGGTGCCGTCCCGTTCGGCGGTCACCATGCCGATGAGGTGGCCGTGTCTGTCAGTGTCCGGCTCGCAGACGTAGGGGTGGGTGCTGGAGCGGGGCTTGAAGCGGAGGCTGGGTGAGCCGCCGCAGAGCGGCTTCCAGGTGGTGCCCCTCTTGTACGCCCCCCGGGTAGCTGTTGGAGACCAGGTGTGTGGCGGACGGTTACGAAGAGCCTCCCAGGCCCCAGAAGCACCGGTGGTAGTGGAGGAGGGCGGTGTTGTAGATGTGGATGTCGCTGATCGAGCTGTTGGCGTATTCGCCGTAGTTGCCCAGGGCGATACGGCGGCCGATCTGGACAGGGCCGATGGCGTTCCACGACGTGCCGTCGAAGGCTCTGGGATCACTCCACCTTCAGGTGCTCCCCGCCCTGCCTACGCCGCTTTACTCACCGAGCGGCTTCTCGCCCCCTGAATCGGCTCCTGCGTCCGCGTGGTCTCGCATGGTGCGGAACCTATGGAGCCCAACCTACGCCCCGGCCTCGCTGCACACCTGAAGGTGCGCAGTCCCCGCCTCCTGCCCCGGTACCTCCTGGATGTTCTGGACGTTCTGGACGCCCTGGAGGATGTCATGGAGGTCCGCGTCGGACAGTCCGCCTCCGGCCACGGCGGCGACGGTCCGTAGCACCGCCTCGTAGAACGCGTCCCGCACGGCGGGGCGCATGACGTCGGAGGCGTCGAGGCAGCGCGGCACCTCGGTCTGCCGGAACCTCTGGTAGATCGCGCGTGCGGTGGCATCCACTCTGCCGTGGCCGGCGACCTCCGTCATGACCGGGGTCATCGCCGAGTACATGGTTCCCTGGTCCGCCCACCTCTGCTGCCCGGCCTCGGAGAAGAGGGCGCGCAGCGCCTTGCGGGCCGGTTCCCGGTCATTGAAGAGGGCGGCGAAATCGCCGGACACCTCGTAGGCGCGGGTCCGGTAGGGCCCGCCCGGAAGCAGCGGTGCCGCGTCGGTGAGGCGGGCGCCGTCGTCACCCTTTGCAAAGGAGCCCTGGTGTTCGAGGGCGCACTTGATGTCCTTGCGGAAGGCGGTGCGGTTGCGCGGTTGCAGCGCGGCGGGGCCGCGCCAGTCCGTGATCAGTGCGTGCTTCGCACCTTTGCCGTTCGTGGCGAGGAACCCGACCCACTGCCGCCATGCCTCCCGGACCGGCCCCTTCGTCCACACGGTGCGGGCGTCCTTGCCGGTGCCGCGGGCCCAGTCCGCGTAGACGTCCGGTCCCGCCCGCTGGAGCAGGATGTCCTCGATCCAGTCGGTGCCGGGCCAGCCGGCGGCGCCGTCCTCGCCCATGCCGAGGCACCAGGAGGACAGGACGGCGGGACGGACGTTGCTGCGGGTCTGCCACACGATGCTCTTGAGGTTGGCGTTGACCGGCCACCAGTAGGTGGGGCTCTTGCCTTCCGGGCGCCAGGGGCCCGCATATCGCAAGCCCTTGACCAGGCCGTCGAGCGGCTTCAGGTGGTTCTCGGCGCGGTACTCGGCCAGTTCGCCGATGCCCGGCATGATCGCGATGTCGGGCGGGTCGCCGGCCTGCACACGGGAGAGCAGGACCTCGCGCTGAGCGGGGGTGCCCTGGTAGCTGATGCGGATGCCCTCGGCCTTCATGAGGTCGAGGAAGCGCTGTTCCTCACTGCCCGTCCACGGGCCGAGGACGGTGACGACGGAATCGCGCTTCAGGACCTGGGGGGTGACGATCGCCGCCACCACGGCCAGCGCGACCGCTGCCGCCGCGCTCCGGCGACGCCGCTTGGTGCGGGTCATGCGGTGCCAACGGCCGCGCGCCCATGACCAGTCGACCGGGCGCTCCGGGTAGTCGGTGGTGAGCCGGACGACGAGGCCGGCGACGGCGGCGCAGGTGACGGCCACACCCGCGACGACGTAGACGACGTTCCACCAGCCGAACGCGGACAGGTCGGGCAGGCTGATGGCGGCGACCTTCTGCTGTGCGTCGGTGAGGGCCTGGGCGTCTCTGTGCCGCGAGTCCTGCAGGGCGGTGCTCAGGATTTTCGTGAGGTGGGTGCGGGCGGTGTTCAGGTTCCCCGCGGTACGCCATGCCAGGAAGGCCGGCATGGCAGCCAGGGCCACGGAGCCGATGACGCCGACCAGGATCCAGGGGGCGAGCAGCCGGCCGCAGCGCCGACTGATGGTCCGGCACGCGAGACCCGCCGCGACGGCGGCGGCGACAAGCGCGGCCGCCACCGCCACCCAGGTGGCGGTCAACAGAACACCCAGGTCGGCGAGTTGATCAGCCCGGCGCCGTTCGGTGGTGGCGACCGAGTCGAGACGGGCGAGGAGGCCGGTGTTGGGGCGCTCCAGAAGGGCATGGGCCTCGGCGAGTTTCTCTCCCCGCATCTCGTCGTCCGCCTGGTACTTGACCGTGGCGAGCGTGATGGCGTTGTTGTATGCGGCGAGCAGGCCGTTGACCGCCGAGATGTCCTGGTCGATGCCGCTGCCGACGTGGTCCGCGAGCTGGGTGAGGCCCTGGTCCGCGGCGGCGAGCTGGCTCTGGGCCGTCTCGCCCGCGCCGACCGTGCCGGCGACATTGCGCTGGATCGAGTCCCGGGCCGCCTCGTCGGCGCGCAGCACGGCGAGTCTGACGGCCGCCGCGCCCCGCACGGACGGCGCGACCTCTTCGCGCAACTCCCTGGTTCTTGCGTCGAGTTGTGGCACGGCCACGACGGTGAGCAGAGAGACGCCGAAGGCGGCACAGCCCAGGAACACCCACAGGTGACGCAGCAACAGCCGACGCGTGCTCGGAACACTCCAGGCGTTCCCGGGCCGTTCGCGCCCCCGCCTCATGACAGCTCCCTTCCGCAGCGCACGCAGTACAGGGCCCCGGGAACGGACGGTTCCTTGCAGGTCGGGCAGGGGCCGGTGGGGCGCTGCCGGTCTGCCGTGCGCCTCGTGGTCCGCGCGGCCGACCGGGCGCCGAGGTGCAGCAGGGTCACACTGACCCGGTGGGAGTCGGCGGGCAGACGCACGCTGACGGATCCGGCGGCGGCGTCACTGATTTCGCCCCAGACCCCGATCTCGTCGAGCACCCAGCCCTCACCGAGCCGGTGTGCCACCGCGGCGGCCTGTCCCAAGTGGCGTTCCGCGTCGGCCCGTCGACCGCCTCCGAGGGCTTCGAGCCCCTTTCTGAGGTGCACGATCATCTGGTGCCGTGAGTCGAGGACGCGGCTGCTGCCGCCGGTCGTCTCGGCGTTCGTGCGCAGGACGGTCCGTGCGGGTGGGAGGCGGGGGTCACGCCAGCAGGCGGTGACGGCTTCGTGCAGGGACCCCAGCGACACCATGGCGAACTGGAGCTCCTCGCCGAGCGGATCCTCGGCGCCGTCGGCGCGCAGGTTGAGCAGGAACTCGCTGGTGGCGCCCGCCGGATCCCACGGCAGGGCAGGGAACACGTGACGGTGCGGTCCGGACGGCGGGTCGGCGGCGAGTTCGAGGTGCTCGGGCGTGAACTGGACGAAGGACTCGACGCTCACACCAGGGCGCACGGTGATCTCCAGCGGCAGTGCGGGCACGGCCCGGCGGCAGGCCCTGCGGACCGCCGCGGCGAGCGCGGCGGCGAAGTCCTGGCCCGCGGCGTCGGCCGTCCCCCGCAGACGGCCGGCGATCCGTTCCAGTGGCCGGTAGTCCCAGTGCTCGCCGACGGCGATCACCTCGCAAGCGAACTCGGCTCCGCAAGACTCCAGTTGGGCGGTGAGCGACGCCTCCTCGTATCCGGTGCTCCCGTCGGTGACCAGCAGCAGCCGGCACAGCGGCCGGTCGCAACTCGCGAACAGGCGCTGTGCCTCGGCCAGCCATCCGTCGTAGCCGAAGGATCTCGGTGAGCCGTCGGCGGCCAGCGGAGCCGCGCCCACCGCGAAGGCGGCGTTGATCCGGTGGTGCCGGTCGGCCGGCGCCCACGAGCCGGGCCCGGCCGGGTAGTAGCGCACCGGCCCGTCGCCGTGCCCTCTGCCCGCCGTGACCACGGCGAACGACACTTCCGAGGGCATGGCCGCGAGCGCATCGCGCATCGCGGCCACCATGCGCTCCCGGCGGTGTTCGGCGAGGTCGAGGGCGATGATCAGGACGAGTTGTCCGGGGTCGGCGTTATCGCCCCCCGCTCGGTCCGAGATGGTCACCTCCACCTGCGCGAGCAGCCTGACCGACTCGCCCGGTACGCGTATGTCCGGCACGAGATCGGGCTCGTCGACATGGACGACGAGCGAGGTGGTGTACGGCGCCGCGGTCCCGGCACCGCCCGAGGGGGGCGTCGGGACCTGCTCGGACGGAGTTCTCACCAGGGCCTCCTGCTGGGTGCTGCGGTACGGCGGCACGGACAACGCGCCCTCTCACGTCCACGTCGTCGGGCGGACGGCATGCGCGCGCTCCACCAGGGCCTCGCTGAAGCCCGCGTCGTTTGCGGCGAGTTCCAGGTAGTCGCGTTCCAGTTGGGCGCGGACTTCCACCGCCCGGCGTTCGACGGTGCTCGGTTCGCGCGCGGGGCGCCACCAGCGGCGCAGGCGGCGCCACAAGGTGGCTTCGCCCTCGCCGGTGACACCGTGGGCCAGGTGCAGCGCGGCGAGCTGGCACTCGTTGACCTCGATGCGCAGCCGCAGTTCGTCGAGCGGCGCGAGCACCAGTTCCCGTTCCTGCGACGGGCGGATCCGGTCGACGGCGTGCGCGGCGAGCACGGACTCGGCGGCGTCCGGCGGGGGCAGGTCGTCGGGGCCGGAGCCCAGGCAGGCGGCCCGGATCCGGGTGGCGGCCCGCTGCGCGAGAGTACGGCCGCGGGTGCCGGGCGGCACCCGTTCCAGGACGGCGAGCGCCTGGACGCGGTCGTGCTCCTCGAGGGCGAGGCGGGCCAGGCCCAGGGCGGCCCCGCAGTGCGCCGGATTGCGCAGATGCACCGCGTGGAACAGGTCGCGGGCCAGGGCCCGTGCTGCGGCGGCCTCCGCTGCCCCTGAATCGGTATGGGCGGTGCACTCGTGGACGTAGGCGATGGCGAGCTTGGGCGCGTACTCCCCCGGCAGGTCGGCGCGGACCCGCTCGAAACTCTCGCGCGCCTCGGCCAGGTCCGCCGCCCTGCCCGCAGGCCGCCGCCGGGCACCTGCGCCGTACCGGGCGAGCGCGATCAGCCCGCGGTGCCACTCCAGGCGCCAGCGCCGGACCTCCTCGGGCCCCGGGATCTCCTCGGCGCGGGCCAGCTCAGCCTCCGCCGCCGCGATGTCGGGGGGTGTGGGATCGGTGGCGAGGGCGACGCGGATGTTGTGCAGGCAGATTTCGGCGGAGGGCTCGCCGCCAGTGATCTGCTGGAGCCGCACCGTGCGGGCGTAGCCGCCGGTGACGCCGAACTCCGGGGTGCGCGGGTCGTCGGAGAACGGCTTGGGCACCGGGAGCCGCTGGGCGATCTCGACCGGCGTGGGCCGCCCGGGATCCAGAATCCGCAGGACGGGCGGGGTGCCGCGGCGCGGGCGGTTCCCGTCGCGACGCGCGAGGTCGGACGTCGTGGGTACGTCGCCGAGGCGCTCGCCCAGCCAGTCCGGCGACGGGTCGAAGTAGCCGGACGGTTCGGGCGAGCCGCCCTTGCCGCGCAGCGCCCTGATCTCCCGCAGGGCGCCGCGGAGTTGGTCGGCCATCTCCTCCGCGTCCTTGAACCGCGGTCCTTGATCCACCGTGCGCGTGGCACGGGCGATGACCGCGTCGAGCGAACGTGTGCCGAGGCCGGGCACGTTGTCGCGGACGGCAGCGGCGGCGAGGCAGCGCAGGGTCACGCCGACGGTGTGCAGGTCGTTCTCGAGGGTGAGTTCGTCGGCCAGTTCCGGCGCGTGGAAACCGGGCGTCACATGGGGCCGCGGCTCGGTCTGGTGGACCTTGCGCACACTGCCCAGGTCGATGACCTTGACGTGGTCGCCGAAGTGGACGACGTTCGACGGCTTCATGTCGCCGTACAGGAGGTCCTGCTGGTGCAGGTGGGACAGCGCCGTCAGGATCTGGATGCCGTACGTGGCGACGTGCTCGATGTCGAGTGTCTCGCGTCCGCAGCGGACCTCGTCGATGACGGACTGAAGGGTGTGGTCACCGACGTCCTCCATGACGATGTGGCCGCCCCTGACCTCGAGTTCGGGGTGCGTTGCGCTGTCGTCCCCCGATCTGGGAGCCTCGTAGGGGAGGAAGTCGCGGATCTGCACGATGTACGGGTGCCGGGTGGCGACGAGGGTGCGGCGCTCCAGGTCAGCGAGGGCGGCGCCGTCCGCGCCGTAGCGGTCGCGCAGGGTCTTGACGGCGACGAGGTCGCCGAGGTGGGTGTCCTCGGCGAGATAGACCCAGCCCTGACCGCCACGGGCGACAGGTCCCTTGATGTGGTAGTGGTCGCTGAGTGTGGCGCCCTGGGTGAAGTCGGGCCGCACGGCGTGCGGGTGGCCGCAGCGCGGGCAGTACTGTCGGTCGGGGTTGTCGGCGAGGACGGGGATCGTGGCACCGCAGTCCAGTGTGCGGCAGCGCTGAGCCTGCTCCGCGATATGGGCGCCGGCGGCGAGCCGTTCCTCGGATGGGCGCGGCATCCGGGACGGCAGTTCCAGCAACTGCCAGGGGCCCCGCAGCCCGTCGCCCAGCTCCGGCAGCGGCTGCGCGTCCCGGCGTCGGCCGCACCGGCCGCAGTACCCGGTCGGCAGGATCTCCCCGCCGCAGAGCCCTCCCCTGAGCCGCCGCTGACGGCACGGCTCCGTATTCACCCGCATGTTCCTTCCCCGTTTCCTTCGACGGCCGTCGGCACGCCGATGTCACGACGGCGGATCGCGCCGCTCAGCCGCGCCCCCGTCTGCGGGACACGCCTCCCGCAGCCCACCCGCCAACTCCCATGAGACGCCCGCTGTCCGCTCCCGTCCGACGACTGCCAACATCACCCCATCCTCCTTTCACTCACCCGCTACCCCTGGCCCTCCGCATACGTCGCCCGCAGCCGATCCGCCAACACCCGCAGGGCACCGAGCCGCTCCGTCGGGTCGACCATGACCGTGATCTCTTCGCGGCGTGCCATCAGGTCCGCGGTCGCGGCGGCCGCGTGGCGCAGGGACTCCGCGTCGACCATCCCTTTCTCGCGCGCCCGGCGGGCCTCCCACTCCTTCGCACGGACGAGCAGGTCATCGACGTAGGCGAACAGGGCGGGCTCCAGCACCATCTCGCGCACCTCCCGCCATCCGGGGCCGCCGCTGTCGCGGAAGACCAGCAGCAGCCGCACGCCGCACTCGGCGAGCCGCGCTAGCAGCGCGGCGAGGCGGGCGGGGCTGGGGGCCTCGTCCACGCCGTCTACGAGGAGGGTGATGCCGGGCTCGGCTACCGGCAAGCCACCGGCTGGGCGGGTACCCCGGCCGAGCAGCCATTCCCGGCAAGCGGGGTAGCCGCCGGGCGCGAAGGCGAGCGCCCCGCCCAGGAGCCGGTCGACCAGCTCGGCCCGGGAGGCGTCGGCAGGCCGGTGCACCCTGTCGGCGAGATGCTCCAAGTGGCGCAGGGTCCGCTCCCGGCCGCCCTCGCGCGCGATCACGCTGATCTTGACCGGAGGGCCGGACGGGTCGGCCAGCCAACGCCGCGCACGTTCGTCGAAGCCCCGGTCCCATGCGTCGGGATGCGCCAACTCGCTTACCACAGAGCTGAGTTCGGCCATGCGCGCGACGGGGATCATGTACGAGAACGCCAGCACGTTGTCCTGCGCCTGCGGTTTGTCCAGGTCACCCCGCCAGCTGACCACGATCCCCACCACGACCGGCCCCCCTCCGTCCGCGGGCACGGCCCACACCCCGGCCCCGCTGAACCCGCCGCGTACCACTTCCCTACGGTGGCGCGCATCGAGCTCCACCCGGCGCCCGCTCAGGCCGCGCACGGTCCCGATGAGCACCATTCCGTCGTCGAAGCGCTCCGGGTACCCGGTGACGGTGACCGCGAGACCGGCGGTGAGCTCGGTCGACAGGGAGGCCGGGCGGGCTTGCGGGCGCGGGCTGTCCAGGCGCAGCACCGCGACGTCCTCACGGTCCCCGTCCGGCAGGTCCGGCAGCCAGCCGCCGTCGGCGACGCGCGCGGCGACCGGCTCGACGCGCGTGTTCTCGACGAACTCGACCCATATCACCGCGTCCGGGTCCCGGACCACATGCGCGCAAGTGAGCACAGTCCGCGCGTCGATGAGAACGCCGGCGCCCCGTATCGCGCCCGCCGCGTCCCCCGACCGCAGGCGCACCCGCCAGTCCGCAGCCAATCCGGCCATCCCCTCACGCTACGCACCACGGCCCGCCGGGACTAGACTTGTGCTCCCGTCAGTGTCAGCCAAGCGCCGTACTAGGGAAAAGACTTGACGAACAATCAGTCAGAGCCGATCGGTCTCGCCCAGGCCATCGACTCGATCCGCACGGAACTGGCGCAGGCGGAGCGCGACGGCGTGGGCAGTGACTGGCGGTTCACCGTCGAGCAGGTGAGCGTGGAGTTCTCGGTGCAGTTCCACCGGGCCGGTGAGGGCGGTGCGGGGTTGCGCCTGGGCGTCGTGGAGGCGCGCCTCGGCGGCGCGGTGAGCCGTGACTCGGTGCACCGAGTGCAGATAGACCTCAAGCCGGCGCCGACGCAGAGTGGCATCGAGCGTGTGGTGGGCCGGTAGCCCCGGCCACCACACGCTCGGCCGGTGGTCGGCTCCCGCAGTGGAAGCGCGCGTTCAACCGCACCCTGCTCGACGAACGGGTCTACCTACGGCCCTACACCACCAACCAAGAACGGGTCGAAGCCCTGGCAGACTTCCTCCACACCTACAACCACCACCGCTGCCACACCGCACTCGGCGGCCACCCACCGATCACCCGTGTGAACAACGCTTCAGGTCAATACACCTGGTGCCCGTGGCAATCATCCGCGCCATTGAGCAGGGCAAGCCTGTTGTCAAATCACAAATCCTCGGGGGTCGGTTGGCCAGCGCGCTGCCGAACCCCAGTCAGCGAGCAAAGTTATTTGTCGCCGCTCCCGTAGCCCCTTCGGTCACTGAGGCCCCAAGGTCCGACGAATGCGGCCAGGGCGGAATCCTGTACTTCGCCCGCCACGACACCTTCACCGCCGCGGGTTCAAAGGAGTCCATGGCCGACGGGTCGTTTGCCCCGATCGACCTCGCTGTCGCCGCGCAGCGCCGCAGCCTGCGCGCGGATCGTCCACTGGTCTTCTTCAACGCCTGCAGCAGCTCGGGTGAAATCGGCTGGTTCGGCGCCACGCTCGGCTGGGCTCCGGAGTTCCTCCAAGCCGGAGCAGCGGCGTCCATCGGCACCCTCTGGCCGGTGCGCTCCCAGACCGCCCTCCAATTCGCAGACACCTTCTACGACCAGCTCATCACCCACCGCAAACCGCTCGGCCACGCATCGTTGACGGCCCGCAAGGCCATCCACGTCCAGGACGGCGATCCCACCTGGCTGGCTTACGCCATCCACGGCAACCCCGCCGTCACCGCCCACACGCAGGCATGAAGGAGCAAGGCACGTGATCGACCCTGTCTTCGTCATCCACGGTGTCGCCAACCGTGATCCCTCGGGCTTCACCACGGCCGTCGCGTCCCTCCAAGCAGCCTCGGGCATCGAGATGCATCCGGTGTACTGGGGCGACCTCGGCGCCGAGGACATGGCGGACTCTGCGTCGGACTGGGCATCGCTGGGTAGGGCCCAGCCTCCGCGCAGCCCGTGCCGATCGCTGGAGGAGCGTGCGGAGGGGGCACTTCCGCTGTCCGAGATGGCAGACGTATCCGGCTCGCCCGTGTCCTCGGCTTCCTCCGCCTCGGTGGCCCCCGCGTCGCCTACGCCCGGAGGGCCGTAGTCGGCGATGAGCGAGCGAAGGTCCGCGGCGAACGCCCCGTCTTGATCCAGGAGACGGAGCAGGTCGGTGACCAGCTCCTGTTGGTACGGCTCGTACAACCGCAGTCGCGCGGCCAACTGCTCGGCCCCGCGAAGGGACTCGAGACTGCGCAGAATTCCCGCCCGCACCTCTTCTGACGACGCCTGTAAGAGAACCTGTGCGGCCCAGACCGCCAGGTTCTCCATCTCTGCGTCCATTCGCTCCCCCCTGGTCGCACGACTCCCGAAGACAACGGTACTCACCGACCTCCCCCAACCTCCTCGCCGGCCGTTCGCGAGACCAGGACGGCCAGCCACGGTCGGCCCGACAGTCTCTTGGCACTGCCGGTCTCGTCGTGTCAGAAGTGACCCCGCCTCTGATCGGCGGTAACGGGGGGCGACGCAGTGGGCGGCGGCATCGGCTGCGCCCTGTATACAGAGAGCCCAGCGGTGCGGTGGTCGTGGGTGCCCGTGCAGGAAGCGCTGAGCACGGGTCTCTCAGGAGCACATACCCTTGGCTCATGACCAGCAGCAGCGACCGGAGCCCCGCAGTGGACGTTCAAGGATCTAAGAGCTATGAAATCCGCACCTACGGGTGCCAGATGAACGTCCACGACTCCGAGCGATTGTCCGGGCTGCTGGAGGAGGCCGGATACGTCCGCGCCCCCGAGGGCTCCGACGGCGACGCGGATGTCGTCGTCTTCAACACCTGCGCCGTCCGGGAGAACGCCGACAACCGCCTCTACGGCAATCTCGGCCGCCTCGCCCCGATGAAGACGAAGCGCCCCGGCATGCAGATCGCGGTCGGCGGCTGCCTCGCGCAGAAGGACCGCGACACCATCGTGAAGAAGGCCCCCTGGGTCGACGTCGTCTTCGGCACGCACAACATCGGCAAGCTGCCGGTCCTGCTGGAGCGCGCCCGGGTGCAGGAAGAGGCGCAGGTCGAGATCGCCGAGTCGCTGGAGGCGTTCCCCTCCACGCTGCCGACCCGGCGCGAGAGCGCGTACGCGGCCTGGGTCTCGATCTCCGTCGGCTGCAACAACACCTGCACCTTCTGCATCGTCCCGGCTCTGCGCGGCAAGGAGAAGGACCGCCGCACCGGCGACATCCTCGCCGAGATCGAGGCCCTGGTCGCCGAGGGCGTCTCCGAGATCACCCTGCTCGGCCAGAACGTCAACGCGTACGGCTCCGACATCGGCGACCGCGAGGCCTTCAGCAAGCTGCTGCGCGCCTGCGGCACCATCGACGGCCTGGAGCGGGTCCGTTTCACCTCCCCGCACCCCCGTGACTTCACGGACGACGTGATCGCGGCCATGGCGGAGACCCCGAACGTCATGCCTCAGCTCCACATGCCGCTCCAGTCCGGCTCGGACACCGTCCTGAAGGCGATGCGCCGCTCGTACCGGCAGGACCGATACCTCGGGATCATCGAGAAGGTCCGGGCCGCCATCCCGCACGCCGCGATCACGACGGACATCATCGTGGGCTTCCCCGGCGAGACCGAGGAGGACTTCGAGCAGACCATGCACGCGGTCCGCGAGGCCCGCTTCACCCAGGCCTTCACCTTCCAGTACTCCAAGCGGCCCGGCACCCCGGCCGCGACCATGGAGAACCAGATCCCCAAGGAGGTCGTCCAGGCGCGTTACGAGCGTCTCGTCGCCCTTCAGGAGGAGATCTCCTGGGACGAGAACAAGAAGCAGGTCGGCCGCACCCTGGAGCTGATGGTCGCCGAGGGCGAGGGCCGCAAGGACGGCGCCACCCACCGCCTCTCCGGCCGGGCCCCCGACAACCGTCTGGTCCACTTCACCAAGCCCGACCAGGAGGTCCGCCCCGGCGACGTCGTCACGGTCGAGATCACCTACGCCGCCCCGCACCACCTCCTCGCCGAGGGCGCCGTACTGGACGTGCGCCGGACCCGCGCGGGCGACGCCTGGGAGAAGCGCAACGCCGCCGAGGCGGCCAAGCCGGCGGGCGTACTGCTCGGGCTGCCGAAGATCGGGGTACCGGAGCCGCTGCCGGTGGCCTCGGGAAGCGGCTGCGGGTGCGACTGACGGCCTGCCACAATACGGGCGGAAAGGAGCATCACATGTTGCCGTACCGAGTCGCGTTCACCGAAGAGGCCGCCCACGTGCGCGACAGCCTGCCCGCCGACCGGCGTGACGTGCTGGAACGCGGCCTGGCCATACTGGTGACCGACCCGCGGCACAAGCTCTCCCACCCCGTCCGCGGCGACGAGACGACGCGGGAGATCGCCCTCTCGCGCAACCTCTTCATCGAGTACGTGATCAGCGACGGCAAGCTCGTCGTGTTGGTGCTCACGTTGATCGACCTGACCGACGTGCTGATCGAGGACTGACCATGGGCGGCCGCCGCTGACTGACCTTCGGCGGCCGTCGCCGCTACCCTGCCGATCATGCTTGTCGCCGCCGCAGTCTGCCCCTGCCCGCCGCTCCTCGTGCCCGAGGTCGCCGCGGGTGCCGCCCCCGAGCTGGACGTCGCCCGTGCCGCCTGCGCCGACGCGCTGGGCGTGCTCGCCGCCGCACGGCCCGACCTGCTGGTGGTGGTCGGGCCCGCGGAGAAGCCCGGGCGAGGCGTGTTCCCGCAGGGCAGCCGGGGCTCCTTCCGCGGCTTCGGCGTCGACGTCGACGTACGGCTCGGGAGCGGCGAGGCCGGTGAGCGTGAGCTGCCGGCCTCGCTCGCCGTCGGCGCCTGGCTGCTGGAGCGCACCGGCTGGGCCGACGCGCCGATCGAGGGGCTGGGCGTGGGCGAGCCCCTGGAGGCCGAACGGTGCGTCCGTACCGGCCGGGAGATCGCCGGCCGGGCCGCGCGGGTGGCGATGCTGGTCATGGGCGACGCCAGTGCCTGCCGCACCCTCAAGGCGCCCGGCTACCTCGACGAGCGGGCGGCCCCCTTCGACGCCGAGGCGGCCCGCGCGCTCGGCACCGCCGACCTCGCGGCGATCACGGACCTCGACGCCGACCTGGCGTACCAGCTCAAGGCCTCGGGCCGGGCCCCCTGGCAGGTGCTGGCCGGCGCGGCCGAGGACGCGGGCCTCGTCGGGGCGCTGCTCCACGACGACGCGCCCTACGGCGTCTGCTACCTCGTGGCGACCTGGTCCTGACCACTTCGCGAAACGGCGGACGGCCGGGAGTCGGGTGACTCTCGGCCGTCCGCCGATCTCCGTGGTCCGCCCGGCTCAGGAAGCCGGCGGCGGGCCCTCCGGCCGGGTCGGCGCGGTGGGGTCGGTCGCGTCCGGGTGTACAAACCGGTCCATGGCGCCCTTGGCCCTGCCCGTACCCGTCTGGATCTTGTCGCTGTACTTGCCCTTGGTCTTCTCGTCGACGACCCGCGCGGCCTTGTCGATGCCGTGCTGGAGCTTGTCGATCTTGTCCTCGTGCTGCTGCGCGAGGTCAGAGACCCGGTCCTTGGCCGGGGCGAGCTTGGCCTTCAAATTGTCCAAAAGACCCATGGCTACCTTCCCTATGGCTTCCCTCGCGGGCCGCTATGTGCGGGCGCCCTCGCCGACCTCGTTGTCGGCGGCCTCCTTGGCGGACTGCTGCTTGGGGATCTCGGTGCTCTCGTCGCCGGCGACCGCGACGGGCTCCGGTTCCGTCCGCACCTCCGTGCGCCCGCCGCCGTCCTCGCCAGGCTCCTTCGCCGCCGTCGCCCCGGCCGCCTCCTCCGCCGCGTTCTCCGCTGCGCTCTCCACCGCGTCCTCCGCCGTGGACCCGGCCGGCTCGGTGCCGACCGGCGCCTCGGTGTCCGGCTCCTCCGTGACCTTCGACTTCTTCCCGAGGAATCGTGCAAAAACGCCCATATCCACTCCATACGTTACTCGCGTGAGCGAAATCCCGCGTGACCCGGTGCGTCCGTTTGCGCCACCCCGGTCACCGCCTCTCGCCGGCGGCGGGAACCTCGCAACGGGCAACGAAGCCGGACACGGACTGTCACGTAACTCGTTCGAGACCCGCCGCCGAGGTTTGCGAGACTGGTGCGGTGAGCAGCGCACCCCCCGCCCCCCGTGTCATCGCCGTCGTCGGCCCCACCGCGGCCGGAAAGTCCGACCTCGGCGTCTTCCTGGCCCAACGGCTCGGCGGGGAGGTCGTCAACGCCGACTCCATGCAGCTGTACCAGGGGATGGACATCGGCACCGCCAAGCTGACGCCCGAGGAGCGCGCCGACGTCCCGCACCACCTGCTCGACATCTGGGACGTGACCGTCACGGCCTCCGTCGCCGAGTACCAGCGGCTCGCCCGCGCCCGTATCGACGCCCTGCTCGCCGAGGGCCGCTGGCCGATCCTGGTCGGCGGCTCCGGGCTCTACATCCGCGGCGCCGTCGACAACCTGGAGTTCCCCGGCACCGACCCCGAGGTCAGGGGCCGCCTGGAGGAGGAACTCGCGTTGCGCGGCGCCGGCGCCCTGCACGCCCGGCTGTGCGCCGCCGACCCCGACGCGGGCCGCGCGATCCTGCCCAGCAACGGGCGGCGTATCGTCCGGGCCCTGGAGGTGATCGAGATCACCGGCCGGCCCTTCACCGCCAACCTGCCGGGCCATGACTCGGTGTACGACACCGTCCAGATCGGTGTCGACGTGGGCCGCCCCGAGCTCGACGAGCGCATCGCGCTGCGCGTCGACCGGATGTGGGAGGCCGGGCTGGTGGACGAGGTGCGCGCACTGGAGGCGCACGGGCTGCGCGAGGGCCGTACGGCGTCGCGCGCGCTCGGCTACCAGCAGGTCCTCACGGCGCTGGCCGGGGAGTGCACGGAAGCGGAAGCGCGCGCCGAGACCGTTCGTGCCACCAAGCGCTTCGCGCGCCGTCAGGATTCATGGTTCAGGCGCGACCCCCGGGTGCACTGGTTGAGTGGGGCCGCGGCGGACCGCGAGGAACTTCCGCGGCTGGCCCTGGCGTTGCTCGAACGACCGGTCACAGCCTGATCACGTCATGGCATCGGGATGCGCCACCGGTCATCGAGGCCTCCGGCGCCGTGCCATCATCGAGCTTCGATCGCAAGTGGAGTCCTAGTTGGGAGGGCGCGTGGCGATGGAGGCCGGCCCTCGCGACACCGCACGAGACACCGAGCATGTCGCCGTGGAACCGGATGATCCGGACGAGGGCGAGGACCGACTGACGCCGGACGGTCCGGACGACACGGTGGGCGGCGGGGTGACCGCCGACGGCCCCGAGCCGGAGGAGATGTTCACCAGCGGTCCTGAAGTCGAGGTGGAGCTCCGCCCGCAGCGTCGTCTGCGCCTGTGGCAGCTGGCCCCGATCGTGGGCCTGGCCGCGGTGGGCTCCCTGATGTTCGCCTTCCCGCTGGCCTTCGACTTCGGCGACAGCGGCGCGGTGATCGCGATGCTGGGTCTGCTGATCTGCTCCTGCGCGGCAGGCTGGGGCATGATGGCGGCCCGCCGGGTGGGCTACACCCTGCCGGGCTTCCCCGCGAGGGGCTCGGAGCGCAGGCCCGACTGGCGCGTGGTGATCGGTTACGTGGTCCTGGTTGCGCTCGTGGTCGTCCTGGCTGTCTGGCGAGTGGCGCGACTGCGCTGAAAAGCGCCCGGGGCCAGGGCGGCCCCGTAGGGGTACGGGGCGGTACCGATATGCGGCTCCGAAGCGTGATCATGGGCTGTATCGAGATGCGACTTCGCAGCGTGATCGATCGGTGTGCCGATATGCGGCTCCGCAGCGTGATCGATCTGTGGCTTCGCCGCGTGGGCGCGATCAGCCCCACCATCCCGCGGCCGAACCACCACGCACCCCTCCCGTACCCTCGAAGAATGCGCATCCCCTTCCTCAAGGGCCACGGCACCGAGAACGACTTCGTGATCGTCCCGGACCCGGACAACGCCCTGGACCTCACCCCGGCCGCCGTAGCCGCCCTCTGCGACCGCCGTGCCGGTCTCGGCGCGGACGGCGTGCTGCACGTCGTCCGGTCCGCCGCGCACCCCGAGGCCGAGGGGATGGCCGCCGACGCGGAGTGGTTCATGGACTACCGCAACGGCGACGGCTCGATCGCCGAGATGTGCGGCAACGGCGTCCGCGTCTTCGCCCGCTACCTCCAGTACGCCGGTCATGTCACGGAGGGCGACCTCGCCGTCGCCACCCGCGGCGGCGTGAAGACCGTCCACATCGCCAAGGACGGCGACGTCACCGTCGGCATGGGCAGCGCCCGCCTCCCCGAGAGCGACGTCACGGTGAGTGTCGGCGACCGCACCTGGCCCGCCCGGAACGTGAACATGGGCAACCCGCACGCCGTCGCCTTCGTCGAGGACCTCGCGCACGCCGGCGACCTCTACAGCCCGCCCCCCTTCAGCCCCCCGGCGGCCTACCCCGAAGGGGTCAACGTCGAGTTCGTCGTCGACCGCGGCCCCGGCCACGTCGCGATGCGCGTGCACGAGCGCGGCTCCGGCGAGACCCGCTCCTGCGGCACCGGCGCCTGCGCGGTCGCCGTGGCCACCGCCCGCCGCGACGGCGCCGACCCCGCCGTCACCGGAACCTCGGCGACGTACACCGTGGACGTGCCCGGCGGACGCCTCGTCATCACCGAACGACCCGACGGCGAGATCGAGATGACGGGCCCCGCCGTGATCGTGGCCGAAGGCGAGATCGACGCCGATTGGCTGGAAAACGCCGCCCGTTGAGCCGGCCGGACGTCGTGAACCGTGGTCGGGAGCGTCGTACAACATCCAATTCCACGGCCCGCGTTGCCTCCGGTGGCGAGAAACGTCGACCACCCCCCGAACAGGTGGCGCAAAATCGTAAACCTCCAAGTCGTCGCTCGAATGGGTGATCCGTTTCACGCTGGGCGGGAGGCGGTCAGTCGGGCGTGTTGGGCTCGGTAGCATCAAGCACCGGCACGGACGGGGGAATGTCGCCAATCCCTGAGCCGTTGTATGCCCAGGGATCCCGTCCGCCGGTCCACGAGCCGGAGGTGCCCATGAGTGCGGAGGCCACGAACCCTGCGACGCCCGGACCTGTAGTGCCCACAGCGGCCCGCAGGAAGGCCCGCCCCCGGATCGACCTGCGCCGGCTCGGCCGGGCCGCGCTCCTCGGCAACGCGACCCGCGGCAAGCTGCCCGACGCCATCGGCCATGTGGCCGAGGCGCACCGCGCCCACTACCCCGACGCCGACCTCGAACCCCTGCGCCGCGCCTACGTACTGGCCGAGTCCTCGCACCGCGGCCAGATGCGCAAGAGTGGCGAGCCGTACATCACCCACCCCCTCGCGGTCACCCTGATCCTCGCCGAACTCGGCGCCGAGACCACGACCCTGACGGCGTCTCTGCTCCACGACACGGTCGAGGACACCGATGTGACCCTCGACCAGGTGCGGGAACAGTTCGGCGAGGAGGTCCGTTACCTGGTCGACGGGGTGACCAAACTCGAGAAGGTCGACTACGGGGCCGCCGCCGAACCCGAGACGTTCCGGAAGATGCTCGTCGCCACCGGCAGCGACGTCCGCGTGATGTCGATCAAGCTCGCCGACCGGCTGCACAACATGCGCACCCTCGGCGTGATGCGCCCCGAGAAACAGGCCCGCATCGCCAAGGTCACCCGTGACGTCCTCATCCCGCTCGCCGAACGGCTCGGCGTGCAGGCCCTGAAGACCGAGCTGGAGGACCTGGTCTTCGCGATCCTGCACCCCGAGGAGTACGCGCACACACGGGAGTTGATCGCCGAGAACGCGGCCCGCGGGGACGATCCCCTCGCGGAGATCTCCGACGAGGTGCGCGGGGTACTGCGCGAGGCCGACATCCCCGCCGAAGTCCTCATCCGGCCACGCCACTTCGTCTCCGTCCACCGCGTCAGCCGCAAACGCGGCGAACTGCGCGGCGCCGACTTCGGCCGGCTGCTGGTGCTGGTCAACGAGGACGCGGACTGTTACGCCGTGCTCGGCGAACTGCACACCTGTCTGACCCCGGTGGTCTCGGAGTTCAAGGACTTCATCGCCGTACCGAAGTTCAACCTGTACCAGTCGCTCCACACGGCGGTGGCCCGCGCCGACGGGCAGGTCGCCGAAGTCCTCATCCGCACCCACCAGATGCACAAGGTCGCCGAGGCCGGTGTCGTCGCCCTCGGCAACCCCTACGCCCCGGCCGCCGACGCGCCCGGCTCCGACGCCCCGGCCGACGACGAGCGTGCCGACCCGACCCGCCCCGGCTGGCTCTCCCGCCTCCTCGACTGGCAGAAGGCCGCGCCCGACGCCGACACCTTCTGGTCCACCCTCCGCGAGGACCTCGCCCAGGACCGGGAGATCACCGTCTTCCGCCCCGACGGCGGCACCCTCGGCCTCCCCGAGGGCGCCACCTGCGTCGACGCCGCCTACGCCCAGTACGGCGAGGACGCGCACGCCTGCATCGGCGCCCGGGTCAACGGGCGACTCGCCACCCTCAGCACCGTCCTCAAGGACGGTGACACCGTCCAGCTGCTGATGGGCCAGGACCCGGCCTCCGAACCCTCCCGGGAGTGGCTGGAGCACGCCCACACGCCCGCCGCGCGCATCGCCATCCAGCGCTGGCTCGCCACCCACCCGGACAGCGCCGAGGAGCCGCACGCCCCCGTGGCCGTACCCACCCGCCCGATCCCGGAGCCCCAGGCAGCCACGCCCCGCACCGCCAGCGCCGTGGTCGTCGACCGGCCCGACGCGACCGTACGGCTGGCCGGCTGCTGCACCCCCGTACCGCCCGACGAGGTCACCGGCTTCGCCGTGCGCGGGGGAGTGGTCACCGTGCACCGCGTGGCCTGCGCCTCGGTGGCGCACATGAAGGGCACCGGGCGCCCCGAGGCCGCCGTGAGCTGGGGCGACAGCACCGCCTGCCGGGTCACCCTGGTCGCCGAATCGTTCGGCCGCCCCCATCTGCTCGCCGACCTCACCGAGGCGATGGCCCAGGAGGGCGCCGAGATCGTCTCGGCCACCGTGGAACCACCCAGCCAGCAGCGCGTCCGCCACACCTACACCGTCGAGCTCCCCGACGCGGCCCACCTGCCCGCCCTGATGCGCGCGATGCGCAACGTGGCCGGGGTGTACGACGTCGACCGAGCGCAACACCAGTAAGGCGGCCGTCCGAGCCGACGGCAGGCGCGTCTGAGCTACTCGTTCGAGTGGTTCGGGCGCGCGTCGTCGCCGGCAGCCGGGAGCGCGCTGGTAGCGGTGGTTCATGTCGCTCACCCTCCGCGCCCGTCGGCCCAGGCGCCGGCACGCCGCCCTGCTCGCCTCCGCCGTCTCCGTCGCCCTGCTCGGCGCGAGCGCTCCGCCGACCTCGCTGGGCATCGGCGACCGGCTCTTCCCGAACCTCGGCAACCCGGGGTACGACGTGGCGTCCTACGACCTCTCCTTCACCTATCCCGGCAACAACGACAAACCGCTCCAGGCCGTCACCACCATCGACGCCTGGGCCACCACCGACCTGGACCGGGTCAACCTGGACTTCGCGCACGGCAAGGTCGAGTCCGTCGAGGTCGACGGCCGGGCCGCCGCCTTCGACAGCACCGGCGACGACCTGGTCGTCACCCCGGACCAGCCGCTGCGGCAGGGCAGCTGGACGCGGATCACCGTGAAGCACACCAGCGACCCGGTGCCGGCCAAGGGCCAGGACGGCGGCTGGGTGCGCACCACCGACGGGCTCGCCATGGCCAACCAGGCCGACGCCGCCCACCTGGTCTTCCCGTGCAACGACCACCCGTCCGACAAGGCGATGTTCACCTTCCACATCACCGCCCCGAACGGCTACACCGTCGTCGCCAACGGCCTCCCCACCGACTCCGCCCGGGTCGGCCGGCAGACCACCTGGACCTACCGCACCCAGCACCCCATGGCCACCGAACTGGCCCAGGTCTCCATCGGCCGCTCCGCCGTACTGCACCGCACCGGCCCGCACGGCCTGCCCGTCCGGGACGTCGTCCCGAGCGCCGACGCCAAGACCCTCGAACCCTGGCTGGCCAAGACCCCGGACCAGATCGCCTGGCTGGAGAGCAAGGTCGGGACGTACCCCTTCGAGACCTACGGCGTGCTCATGGCACAGGCGTCCACAGGCTTCGAGCTGGAGACCCAGACCCTCTCCCTCTTCGAGAAGAAACTGTTCACCGAGCCCGCGTACCCCAAGTGGTACATCGAGTCGATCATGGTGCACGAGCTGTCCCACCAGTGGTTCGGCGACAGCGTCAGCCCGCACGTCTGGTCGGACGTATGGCTGAACGAGGGCCACGCCACCTGGTACGAGGCGCTGTACGCGCAGGAGAAGGGCAAGCGGCCCATGATCGACCGGATGAAGGCCGCCTACGGCGCCTCCGACCGCTGGCGCGCCGCCGGCGGACCGCCCGCCCTGCCCAAGGCGCCCGACCCCGGCCAGAAGATCAGCATCTTCCGCCCCAACATCTACGACGGCGCCGCCCTCGCCCTCTACGCCCTGCGCCAGGAGATCGGCAAGCCCGCCTTCGAGCGCCTGGAGCGGATCTGGGTGCAGCGCCACAAGGACGCCACCGCCACCACCGCCGACTACGTGAAGCTGGCCTCCGCGGTCGCGAACCGCGACCTCACCGGCTTCTTCCACGCCTGGCTGTACGGCGAGAAGACCCCGCCGATGCCCGGCCACCCGGACTGGAAGCAGACCCCGGCCCCGGACAAGCAGGCCAAGAGGTGACGGCGGCGCGGCCCCCGGAATAACACGGTGCCGTGACGGGTCGTACCGTGCGACCATCATGGGGTCGGCGCGGTACGGGTCACGGGGAATCTCCCGGGGTACTCGTACGTTGAAGCAGTGAACGCCGATTTCGGCATCCCCATCGACGTAAGGACCCAATGACCTCCTCTTCTTCCCCTTCCCAGGACACCAGGCGCCTCGCGCAGGACTACCCCGAAGGTCTTCGGGCCGATGCCCTGATGGAAGAGGACGTCGCCTGGAGCCACGAGATCGACGGAGAGCGGGACGGCGACCAGTTCGACCGCTCCGAGCGCGCGGCCCTGCGCCGCGTGGTGGGCCTCTCCACCGAGCTCGAGGACGTCACCGAGGTCGAGTACCGACAGCTCCGTCTGGAGCGGGTCGTGCTGGTCGGGGTGTGGACCACGGGCACCGTGCAGGACGCGGACAACTCCCTCGCGGAGCTGGCCGCCCTCGCCGAGACGGCGGGTGCGCTCGTGCTCGACGGTGTCATCCAGCGCCGCGACAAGCCCGACGCGGCCACCTACATCGGTTCCGGCAAGGCCCTGGAGCTGCGCGACATCGTCGTCGAAACCGGGGCGGACACCGTCATCTGCGACGGTGAGCTGAGCCCGGGCCAGCTGATCCAGCTGGAGGACGTCGTCAAGGTCAAGGTCATCGACCGGACCGCCCTGATCCTGGACATCTTCGCCCAGCACGCCAAGTCCCGAGAGGGCAAGGCGCAGGTCGCGCTGGCACAGATGCAGTACATGCTGCCGCGCCTGCGCGGCTGGGGTCAGTCGCTGTCCCGGCAGATGGGCGGCGGCTCGGGCGGCGGCCTCGCCACCCGTGGTCCCGGTGAGACCAAGATCGAGACGGACCGGCGGCGGATCCGCGAGAAGATGGCGAAGATGCGCCGGGAGATCGCGGAGATGAAGACCGGCCGCGATATCAAGCGCCAGGAGCGCAAGCGCCACAAGGTGCCGTCCGTCGCCATCGCGGGCTACACCAACGCCGGCAAGTCCTCTCTGCTCAACCGCCTCACCGGCGCCGGTGTCCTGGTCGAGAACGCCCTGTTCGCGACCCTGGACCCGACGGTCCGCCGCGCGGAGACCCCGAGCGGCCGCCTCTACACGCTGGCCGACACCGTCGGCTTCGTGCGCCATCTGCCCCACCACCTGGTCGAGGCGTTCCGTTCCACCATGGAGGAGGTCGGCGAAGCCGACCTGATCCTGCACGTGGTCGACGGCTCGCACCCGGTGCCGGAGGAGCAGCTGGCCGCCGTCCGCGAGGTGATCAGGGACGTCGGTGCCACCGACGTACCCGAGTTCGTGGTGATCAACAAGGCGGACGCGGCCGACCCGCTGGTCCTCCAGCGGCTGCTGCGCAACGAGAAGCGCTCGATCGCGGTCTCGGCCCGTACCGGCCAGGGCATCCAGGAACTCCTCGCCCTGATCGACGACGAGCTGCCCCGCCCGTCGGTCGAGATCGAGGCCCTGGTCCCCTACACACACGGCAAGCTGGTCGCCCGCGCCCACAACGAGGGCGAGGTCCTCTCGGAGGAGCACACCGCCGAGGGCACCCTGCTCAAGGTCCGGGTCCACGAGGAACTGGCGGCGGAACTGACGCCGTACGTCCCGACGCCGGCTGCGTAACGACCGCTGACGTGAGGCCCGCCCCCTTTCAAGGGGGCGGGCCTCACGTCTTTTGTCTTTGAGGGGCGCGGGGCAGTGTCGATATGCGGCTCCGCCGCGTGAGCGCGATCAGCCACGATGGCGAGTCAGCCGCCCAAGCACCAGCACCGGTCGTGCCCGGTGTCGCGGCGGCGGTCGGCGTACCCGCCTACGCCGGTGTGCACACGGCGTGCTACGGCGAGTCGGCGACCCTCACCACCCTCACTGATCAGCAAACTCCTTGCTCACCGCCTCATACACACCCTTGGCCACATCACCGAACCGCGGCCCGGCCAGCCACCCCGAACTCACCGGTCCGATCGACGTGTTGGACACCAGCGCCGCCTTGCCGTCGGCACCTGTCTCCACCCAGCCGCCACCGGACGCCCCGCCGGTCATCGTGCAGCCGATCCGGTACATCGTCGGCGCCGACGCGTCGATGGACAGCCGCCCCGGCCTGTCCGCGCACTGGTACAGCAGCGACCCGTCGTACGGCTTCGCCGCCGGATACCCGGTGGCCGTGATGCTCGACACCTTCGGAACGGCCGGGGCGCCGAAGTTCACCGGAAGTGCCGAACCGACCGTCTCCTCAAGGGACTTGCCGCCACTGCCCTGTTCCGGTGTCACATGGATCACGGCGTAGTCGTACGACGCGCCGTCGCCGCCCGTCTCCCCGCCCTGGTTGATCCACTGCTGCGAGGTCTGCGCCCCGTCTCCCCACCAGACGCCGTACGGCGCGATCTGGGAGCGGGTCGCCTGCGTGAGCGCCGTGCCGGTCAGCCCCTGGTCGTTGTACGACGGCACGAACGCGATGTTGCGGTACCAGCCGCCGTTCTTGCCGGCGTGCACACAATGGCCCGCCGTCCACACCAGGTTGGACTTGCCCGGGTGCGTGGGGTCCTCGACGACCGTCGCCGAGCAGACCATCGTGCCCTCGGGGGAGTCGAAGAAGACCTTCCCGGCGGTGGCCGCGTTGGCGTGGTAGGTCGGCCGCACGGCCTTCGCCTCGACAGCGTCCGGCGTCGGGTCGGTCACCCCCTGGTCACCGGAGAGGTCGTTGTCGTCGACGCCCTTGTCCTTGTCCGGGTCGTTGGCGTCCCGCATCCGGTCCGGGTCCCACAGGCCCTTGATGATGGGGTTGATGAAGTCGTTGGCCTCGCGCAGCCAGTCGCCCTTGTTCCAGTTGTTCCAGGCGCCGTTCTTCCACTTGTCGATGTCGATCCCGTGCTCTTTGAGCTTGTTCTTGATGTCGTCCGGGATCTTGATCTTGCCGTCGCCGGTGTCGGCCGTGGCGGACGCGGACGCCGGGCCGCCCGCGTTGTCGTCGCCGGAGCTGTCGCAGGCGGTGGCGGTCAGCGCCAGCGTCGAGGCGAGGGCGACGGCCGCCAGCGCCCGGGGCGCGCCCCTTCGAAGGGTGAACGACGGCCGGATGGATCGCATGGTGGTGACTCCCCCTGTCGGTAAGGAACTTCAGCGCCACACACTATGCGCTCGCTGTGCGGGGCTTCCCATGGAAGGGCAACGGTTTCGCTACGGGCCCTCCGCCCGGACAACCCCGCTCACCTGCCCCTCCGGCCCCAACCGCCCTCCGCCGGCACGACGCCCTCACCAGCGCGGGAGCCGCGGCTCGAACTCCGGCTGTCGATTGGTGGGCCCTTGTCCGGCGGGCCGAACGACGGCGGCGAACAGGTAAGGAGCAGGGAAAGGGCGCGGCAAGGATTTTGAGGCAACCCGTAACCCGCTGGGCGGTCCGGGGTTGGTAGCGGTGGGGGTTCCGCTGCCTGTGCCCGGTGCCCGCGATCAACTCGCCTCTGAACAGCGGGGAGGACAGCGAACCGTGGCCGTGACGGAGTCGGTGACCGGGGGGACGTTCGGGGGAGCGCACGCGGCGCACGAAGGGATCCTGAGACGTCAGTCGGCGCGCGAGTCGCGGGCCCGGACCTACGCGCGCGCCCTCCCCATCGTGCCGGTGCGGGCCCGCGGCCTGACCATCGAGGGCGCCGACGGCCGCCGTTACCTGGACTGCCTCTCCGGCGCCGGTACCCTCGCGCTCGGCCACAACCACCCGGTGGTGCTGGAGGCGATCCGCAAGGTCCTCGACTCCGGCGCCCCGCTCTCCGTCCTCGACCTGGCGACCCCCGTCAAGGACGCCTTCATCACCGAACTGTTCCGCACCCTGCCGCCCGGCCTCGCGGACCGCGCCCGCGTCCAGTTCTGCGGGCCCGCCGGTACGGACGCCGTGGAGGCCGCCTTCAAACTCGTCCGGGCCGCGACCGGCCGAACCGGCATCCTCGCCTTCACCGGCGCGTACCACGGCATGACCACCGGCGCGCTGGCCGCCTCCGGCGGAGCCGGCGACGTCAGCGTGGCCCGGCTGCCCTATCCCCAGGACTACCGCTGCCCGTTCGGCGTCGGCGGCCCGGGCGGCGCCGAACTCGGCGCCCGCTGGACCGAGTCCGTCCTCGACGACCCCAAGTCCGGCGTCCCACTGCCCGCCGGGATGATCCTCGAACCCGTCCAGGGCGAGGGCGGGGTGATCCCGGCACCGGACGACTGGCTGCGCGGGATGCGCCGGCTCACCGCCGACCGCTCCATCCCCCTCATCGCGGACGAGATCCAGACCGGGGTGGGCAGGACCGGCGCCTTCTGGGCCGTCGAGCACAGTGGGGTCACCCCCGACGTGATGGTCCTCTCCAAGGCCATCGGCGGCAGCCTCCCCCTCGCCGTCGTCGTCTACCGCGACGACCTCGACGTCTGGGAACCCGGCGCCCACGCCGGCACCTTCCGCGGCAACCAACTCGCCATGGCCGCCGGCACGGCCACCCTCGCCCACGTCCGCGAGAACGGCCTCGCCGAACGCGCGGGCCTCCTCGGCTCCCGAATGCTCTCCCAACTGCGTTTCCTTCAGGAGGAGTTCGCGTGCGTGGGTGATGTGCGGGGGCGGGGGCTGATGATCGGGGTGGAACTGGTGGACCCGGAGGGGGAGGGGTGTGCGGGGGCAGCGGAGGAGGGGTGGGCGGAGGCCGCGGGATTTGCGGGGGTTGCGGGACAGGGGCGCGTGCGCGCGGTGGGCGCTGCGGGAGAGGGCGAGGTCAGGGGCTCCGGTGAGGCGGTGGAGATGCGGGGCGGCGCCTTGGATGCCGGTGCCATCGGCGGGGGTGGCTTGTGCGGTGGTGCCATCGGCGGGGATGGCTGGGACGGCGACGCTGTGGGCGGGGGTGACTGGAGCGGCGGCGGGGTGAGCCGGGGCGCCCGGGGTGGTGGCGGGGTGAGCCGGGGCGCCCGGGGTGGTGGCGTGGTGAGTGGGGGTGGCCGGGGTGGTGGCGTGGTGAGTGGGGGTGGCCCCAGTGGTGGTGGCGCGGTAGGTGGGTGGGGCGGTGCGGGTCGGCCCCGGCCGCACCCCGCCGCTCCCGAACTGGCCTCTGCCGTGCAGCGCGCCTGCCTGGAACGGGGCCTGATCGTCGAGCTCGGCGGCCGCCATGCCGGTGTCGTACGACTCCTGCCGCCGCTGACCATCACCGACGAACAGGCGACCGCCGTCCTGGACCGCCTCGCCGACGCCGTGGCCGCGGTGGCCCGCGACCCGGCCGCCCACGGCGTCCGGCAGTCTCGCCGACCCGACGGCCGCAAGGAGCCGGCCGGCCGGCCCACTCACCCGGAACGGGCCGACCGGCCACCGCGCCCGCAATGACCCAGCCGAGCGGATCGCCCGGAGGGAACCGGCCCGCCGGACCATCCGGCAGGCGCCTGCCCGCCGTACCGCCGAGGGCGGCAGGCCGGCCGCCCGGCGTCGCCGAACCGCCGTCAGCAGGCCGGCCGCCCGGCGCCGAACCGAACCAGTCGGCCGGTGCGCCTGGAGGAGACCGGCCGGCCCGGCCGACCCGTGCATGAGACCCCACATCGTCCACACCTCTCTCGTAAGGACAGTCAGCACTCAATTCACCCCTGATCAGCCGAGTTCGCCGCGTACGACGGCCAACGCCAACGGCCACTCCGCACCGCCCGAGCCCCGAGGAACCCCCTTGAACGCCACCCCCGCCCCTGACGACCACGGAGACCAAGGCCCACAGGGACGCCCCGTTCCGCTCGCCGAGTCGGTTCCCCAGCAACGTGGCCGTGCTGTCCAGCCCGAGCAGCCTCGCGACGACACCGGGGACCTTCTGGAACACCCCGACCCGCACGCCGCCGCCCAGGCCGCCGCCGTGGAGAACCTCCTCCGCTGCTGGGTACGCGAGACGGACCTCCCCACGCCCGATACCGGCACCCTGCGCATCCCGCTGCCCGCCAGCGGTACGGCCCTGCTCACCCCGGTCCGCCACTGGTCCCCGACCGGCTGGCACCGATTCGGCCCACCCCGCCTGGCGGGCGCCCCCGACACCGCCCCACCCGTCGACGCGCTCACCCTCGCGGCCCTGCTCACCCGCGAGACGGCCGGAGCCGCAGGATGCACGGTGGGCCGAGCCCAGCGCGTTCTCGGTCACGTCGATGGGTACGCCGGCCGAGCCGACGGCAGCGTAGGGCCGGCCGAGGGCACCGCCCCCCAAGCCAACGGCGGTTCCGACCAAGCCAACGGCGGTCCCGTCGAGGTCAACGGCGGTTCCGTCCACCCCGACCGCGGTTCTGTCCACCCTGACCGAGGTCCTGTCCGCGCCGAAAGCCACTCCCGCCTCGCCGAAGGCACCCCCCGCACTCAGGCCGTTCCCGACGCTTGCGACCTCGTGGCCCGGGTCGCCGACTCCCTGCGCCGCACGGTCACCTTCATCACGGACCGGCGGGCCCACCCCGCCGACGGCCCCGACCGTTTCCTCGCCGCCGAGCAGGCTCTCCTTCTCGGGCATCCACTGCACCCGACCCCGAAGAGCCGCGAGGGCCTGACCGACTCCGAAGCCCGGCTCTACTCACCGGAGTTGCGCGGCTCCTTCCCCCTGCACTGGATGGCGGTCGCCTCCTCCCTGCTCGCCACCGACTCGGCCTGGACCGAGCGCGGCCGCCCCGTCCCCGCGCCGCACCTCATGGAGAGCCTGGCCGGCGCGCCCCTGCCCCTGCCCGATGGCTACGGCGCCGCCCTGCCCCTGCACCCCTGGCAGGCCCGCGAGGTCCGCCACCGCGAGACGACCGCCGCCCTTCTCGATGCCGGTCTCCTGCGCGACCTGGGCCCCCTCGGCGCCCCCTGGTATCCCACCTCCTCCGTGCGAACCGTTCACCGCACCGGCGCCCCCGCCATGCTCAAGCTGTCGCTGGGCCTGCGCATCACCAACTCCCGCCGGGAGAACCTCCGCAAGGAACTCCACCGAGGCGTCGAGGTGCACCGCCTGCTGCGCACCGGCCTCGCCAAGCAGTGGCAGGCCGCCCACCCCGGCTTCGACATCGTGCGCGACCCCGCCTGGCTGGGCGTGGACGGCCAGGACGGCCGGCCCGTGCCCGGACTCGACGTGGTGATCCGGCACAACCCGTTCACCCCCGCCGACGACGTGTCCTGCCTCGCCGGGCTGGTCGCACCCCGCCCCCTCGACGTCCCTGCCGCCGACGGCGGTCCCCGGCCGTACCGGTCCCGGCTGGCCCGGGTGATCGCCCGGCTCGCCCAACGCACCGGTCGCCCCGTCGGCGCCGTCAGTGCCGAGTGGTTCCTGCGCTACCTGGAGCAGGTCGTCCGTCCGGTGCTCTGGCTCGACGGCGAGGCCGGTGTCGCCCTGGAGGCACACCAGCAGAACACCCTGCTCCTGCTGGACGCCGACGGCTGGCCCGCCGGCGGGCGCTACCGCGACAACCAGGGCTACTACTTCCGCGAGTCCCGGCGGGCAGAACTCGACGCCCGGCTGCCCGGCATCGGTGAGCACAGCGACACCTTCGTCTCCGACGAGGTCACCGACGAACGCTTCGCCTACTACCTCGGCATCAACAACGTGCTCGGTTTGATCGGCGCGTTCGGCTCCCAGCGGCTTGCGGACGAGCGCCTGCTGCTCGCGGCCTTCCGCCGTTTCCTCACCGACGCGGCCTCCGGACCCGCCCGGCTGCGCACCTCCTTGCCCGGCCGCCTGCTCGACTCACCCGTCCTGCGCTGCAAGGCCAACCTGCTGACCCGGCTGCACGGCCTCGACGAACTCGTCGGCCCGGTCGACACCCAGTCCGTCTACGTCACCATCGCCAACCCCCTCCACTCCTGACCGCCCGACCGCCCTGACCACGCCGACATCATGACCGGCCCTCCAACCACCGCCCGACCTCCACCACCTGTCATTGACCGACCTCCACCGCCCTTCATTGACCGACTCCACCGCCCTTCGTTCGCCGACCTCCATCCACCTCACCGACCGAGGAACATGACCCACCTCGTCTCCTGAGAGGAGCGCACCATGCCTCCCACCGACGCGAGCGCCGACGCAGGCCCCGTGCCGGTCCACCCCGTCCACCCCGGCCGCTCAGGTCCCGCCGAGGACACCCGGGACTGCGAGGACACCCTGGACCTCCGCCTGCCCGCCGAACTCCTCGCCCTCTTGGCCGGGAAGGCAACCGGCCCCGATCCCGGTGGGACGGCCCACACCGACGTCGGCGGGACGCCCGGCCCCGACAGCGGTGGCGGAGGACTGCCCGCACCGACCGCACCGGACGGCCTCCGCACCGCCCCGACCACCCAGGTCCAGGCCCCCGCGCTCGACCTCGAACGTGCGGTCGCACCCGCCCATGAACGAGCAGCCGCACTCGACGACGAACGAGCGGCCGCCCTCAGTCACGAACAACCGCCCCCGCTCGCTCCCGGCCGTCGGACTCCACACGCTCCCGACGGACCGCCCCCGCTCGCTCCCGGCCGTCGGACTCCACACGCTCCCGACAGACCAACCCAGCTCCACCACGACCCACTGGACCCGCTCGGCCCGCTCGACCTGCTTGATCAGCTCGCCACCTGGGGTCCCACCGAGACCCCCGTCGGCGCCTTCCACCTCGTGCCGGTCCATGTCGACCGCGACCTGCCGATCATCAGCCGCTGGATGAACGACCCCGCCGTGGCCGCGTTCTGGCAGCTGGCCGGCTCACGGGCGCAGACGGAGGACCACCTGCACGCCCAGCTCGCGGGAGACGGCCGCAGCGTGCCCTGCCTGGGCAGGCTCGACGGCACCCCGATGAGCTACTGGGAGATCTACCGGGCCGACCTGGATCCGCTCGCCCGCCACTATCCGGCCCGCCCGCACGACACCGGGATCCACCTCCTGATCGGCGATGCCGCCGACCGGGGGCGGGGACTGGGGTCCGCCCTGCTCAGAGCCGTGGCCGATCTCGTACTCGATCACCGCCCCGCCTGCGCGCGCGTCGTCGCGGAGCCCGATCTTCGCAACACCCCCTCCGTGGCCGCCTTCCTCGGCGCGGGCTTCCGCTACGGTGCCGAGGTCGACCTGCCTGCCAAACGGGCCGCCCTCATGATTCGAGACCGGTCCCTACGTCATCTGATGTAGCGCTGAGTAATGGCGCGTACACATGTAGTACGAAGCGGCCGCCGATCAAGTTCCCGGCCACTCGGAAGAATTCGGAAGATTCCAGTTCCCGGCCGCCCGGGAGAAATCGGCACGGTCGAACCGCCGGGCCTGCCCTTTCCTCCGTGCGCCTTCCTCATCCCCTCCTCAGCCCACCTGTCCAGGAGCACCCGGCGTGATCCCATCCCACGTCCCCGCCTTGATCGCCCGATTGTCAGTGCCGGGCCGTAGGGTGGTCGCGCTATGACGAAGCCCTCACTCCCTGAACTCCTGCATGCCGCTGTCACAGCTGTCGGCGGTACGGAGCGCCCCGGCCAGGTGACCATGGCCGAATCGGTCGCCGAAGCGATCGACGACGGATCCCATCTGCTGGTCCAGGCCGGCACCGGCACCGGAAAGTCGCTCGGCTATCTGGTGCCCGCGCTGGCCCACGGGGAGCGGGTCGTCGTGGCGACGGCGACCCTTGCCCTGCAGAGACAGCTGGTGGAGCGGGATCTGCCGCGCACCGTCGACGCCCTGCACCCGCTGCTGCGCCGCCGCCCGGAGTTCGCGATGCTCAAGGGCAGGTCGAACTACCTGTGTCTGCACCGGCTGCACGAGGGCGTGCCGCAGGACGAGGAGGAGGGCCTCTTCGACCAGTTCGAGGCGGCGGCGCCGAGCAGCAAGCTCGGCCAGGATCTGCTGCGGCTGCGTGACTGGGCGGACGAGACCGAGACCGGTGACCGTGACGGCCTCACCCCGGGCGTCTCCGACAAGGCCTGGGCCCAGGTCTCGGTCTCCTCCCGGGAGTGCCTCGGCGCCTCCAAGTGCGCCTACGGCGCCGAGTGCTTCGCCGAGACGGCCCGCGAGCGCGCGAAGCTCGCCGATGTCGTCGTCACGAACCATGCGCTGCTCGCGATCGACGCCATCGAGGGTGCCCCGGTGCTGCCGCAGCACGAGGTGCTGATCGTGGACGAGGCGCACGAGCTGGTCTCGCGGGTCACCGGCGTGGCCACCGGCGAGCTCACCCCGGGTCAGGTCAACCGCGCGGTCCGGCGCGCCGCCAAGCTGGTCGACGAGAAGGCCGCCGACCAGCTCCAGACCGCCGCGGAGGGTTTCGAGCGGCTGATGGAGCTGGCCCTGCCGGGCCGACTGGAGGAGATCCCGGAAGACCTCGGCTATGCCCTGGCGGCCCTCAGGGACGCCGCCCGCACCGTGATCTCGGCGATCGGCACGACCCGTGACAAGTCGGTCCAGGACGAGGACGCGGTCCGCAAACAGGCGCTGGCCTCGGTGGAGACCGTGCACGACGTGGCGGAGCGGATCGTGAACGGCTCCGAGTGGGACGTCGTCTGGTACGAACGCCACGACCGCTTCGGCGCCTCCGTGCGGGTCGCCCCGATGTCCGTGTCGGGCCTGCTCCGGGAGAAGCTCTTCGCCGACCGCTCGGTCACCCTCACCTCGGCGACTCTCAAGCTCGGCGGCGACTTCAACGGCGTGGGAGCCTCCCTGGGCCTCGCTCCGGAGGGCATCGAGGGCGATGACCTCCCGCAGTGGAAGGGTGTCGACGTCGGTTCCCCCTTCGACTACCCGAAGCAGGGCATCCTCTATGTCGCCAAGCACCTGTCGCGCCCCGCGCGCGACGGCGACCGTGCCGACATGCTGGACGAACTGACCGAACTGATCCAGGCGGCCGGGGGCCGCACCCTCGGCCTCTTCTCCTCGATGCGAGCCGCCCAGCAGGCCGCAGAGGAGCTGCGTGTCCGGATTCCCGAGTTCCCGATACTCCTCCAGGGCGAGGAGACCCTCGGCGAACTGATCAAGAACTTCGCGGCGGACCCCGAGACCTGTCTGTTCGGCACGCTGTCGCTGTGGCAGGGCGTCGACGTCCCGGGCCCCAGCTGCCAGCTGGTCGTCATGGACAAGATCCCGTTCCCGCGCCCGGACGACCCGCTGATGAGCGCCCGGCAGAAGGCCGTCGAGGACGCCGGCGGCAATGGGTTCATGGCGGTCGCCGCCACCCACGCCGCGCTGCTGATGGCCCAGGGCGCGGGCCGGCTGGTCCGGGCGTCAGGGGACCGGGGTGTGGTCGCCGTACTCGATCAGCGGTTGGCCACCGCGCGGTACGGCGGCTATCTGAAGTCGTCACTGCCCGACTTCTGGTACACCACGGACCGTAACCAGATCCGGAAGTCGCTGGCGGCCATCGACGCGATGGCACGGGAGGCGGAGACGAAGTGATCGCGGGTGAGCCCGTCCCGGCCAGGGACGGGCTCACCCGCGATCCGAAGAGGCGGTCACCCGCGATCCGAAGAGGCGGTCACCCGCG
>NZ_JBEZKI010000037.1:0-104251 GCF_040651615.1 Streptomyces sp. NPDC048417
GCCATCCTCGCAACTACCTGGCCTTTCTCGGCCTCGCCGCAGCAATGTGCTGCTACAAACGGCTCCTTCGCCTCACCACATAGGACATCGTCTTATTCGTCCCGCCCTCCGCGCACCGCAGCACGATCCTCGCGCGCAGAGCCAGGAAGTCTTCGCGCGCCTCGCCCAACTCGTCAGCTGAGCCCGTTCGTCATCGCCGAGCACCAGCTCCGACTTGTGTCGGCCCGGCCGCGACTCATCCGCAAGTCCGGCCATCCGCCGGGACGCGATGGCCACTTCCTCACCGTGTCCGCGGTTACCTTGTCCGCCGCCGCACGTGTGTTCGGCTTCCCGTCCGCGCACGCCAGGACCCAGATCAGGACGCCGACCAGCCGCTCGGTGTCTGCTACAACCGGCGGCCTGGACCCGGTCAGGTTTGTTGGGGGCGGCCGTCGGCGTGCGCTGGTGTGGCCACGGCTGCGGATGGAGGTGTGTTCTGTGGGCGGGCGGCCTGCATCACGCCGCCGCGCTGCGCTCCACCGAGGTGTCGGTGAGGGACCGTACCCGCAGCCAGGCGCAGGCCAGGCATCGGCGTGCGCCCTCGCGGAATTCGACCCGGTCGGCCAGGGCCGGCCGACTGCCTTCCAGAACTACCTCGACCAGCGTGAAATACCCCGGCCGCGGTCCTGGCGAGCCCTGGGCAGCTGACCTCGGCAACTCCAAGATCCCCGACAGAGCCAAGCAGAACCAGGGTCAGAACCTAACGAAGCACTACGAGTCGTGGCTGACCAGGGCGGTGAAGAGCTTGCGGGCCCTCGCCTTGGCCGGCCTCCGGTGTCGTGTCTTTGACCCACGGTGCAAAGTCCCAGACCTACCGACGGGCCCGGGTCGGTGGTGCGCTCATTGCTGCCGTCAGGAACGTGATCGCCCAGCGCCGGGCCTCCTCGCCCGCCGTCACCGTCGGGCAGGCGGGGGAGGGCCGGTGGTAGACCTCGACGCGATCCACGGCCGTCACGGCGAAGATCCCCCGCATCCGGAACAACAGCTCCTGTGGGGCAAGGCCGGGTAGTGCGCGCGCGAAAGCCGCCAGGTAGCGCTCACGGACCGTGTCCTCGTCCGGGCCGGTCCAGCTGCGCGCCTCCTCGGCCGGGTCGCTGAGGATCGTCACGATCAGCCGGGACGTCCGGGCTCCGCTCTCACTGCCAGCGGGCATCTCGTCGAAGAGCGGCCCTGCGAATGCTTCCACCAGTTCGGCGACCGACGGTTTTGGGGTCCGGGCGAGCAGTTCGTCGAGCCCGGCGCTCTGGGCAGCGGTGATGGGCTCGGTCACGCGGCGGGCGACCGCGGCCAGGAGTTCCGCCTTCGAGCCGAAGTGATAGCCGACGGCGGCCAGGTTCACTCGGGCGAGGTCGGTGACCGCGCGGACCGAGGTGCCGCTGTAGCCGTGCTCGGCGAAGAGGTGTTCAGCCGCGTCGAGGATCTTGGTCCGGGTATCAGGTAGCGCCATGTGCCGTACTATACAGACGTTTGATTGAAACGAACGTTTGACTCATATGGAAGAGGCTGTCATGAAACTGCTCGTATACGGCGCCGGGGTCTGCGGCAGCTTGTTCTCCGCCCGCCTGCACGAAGCCGGGCTCGACGTTTCACTCCTCGCCCGGGGCGAGCGCCTGGCCTCCCTTCGCCGGCACGGCGTGCAACTCGCCGACGCAGACGGCACTGCCGTCAGGCGGGTACCGGTACCGGTGGTCGAGCACCCGGCAGGCGGGTACGACCTGACCGCCGTCCTCGTGCGCACCCATCAGGTCGACGCGGTGCTGGAGTCGCTCGCCGGCCTCGAAGGCGACGTGCTGTTCCTGCACAACTGGGCGGCCGGCGCGGAGCCGCTGGGCGAGGCGATCGGCCACGAGCGAGTACTGCTCGGCTTCCCCCCGGCACTGGCCGCCGGCACGATGGACGGCGACGTGGTCCGCCCCCGCGCGACCACCTTCATGACCAGCCGGGTCCCGATGCCGATCGGCGAACCCGACGGCCGGACCACCCCGCGACGACTGGAACGGATCGTCCGGGAGTTCCGCACCGCCGGGATCAACGCCAAGGCCGAGCCGCGGATGGATGCCTGGCTCAAGACACACGCCGCGTTCGAAGTACCACTCGGGCAGGGGGTGCACGCGGCGGGCGGCCCGGTGGTGCTGGCCGACGACCCCGACGCGGTCCGCGGCATGCTCCACCTCGTGCGGCAGAACCTGGCCGCCATGCCGACGTCGCCGGTCCCCCGCACGTTCGCTGCACTGCAGACCCTGCCGGAAGGGCTGCTCGTGGCCCTGCTGCGGCGCTTCCTGCGCAGCCCGACCGCCGTAAACAGCGGGCTCAGCAACGCCTCCCCGGCAACGGTCGCCGAACTCGGACGGCTGGCCGAACAGATGCGCGCCCATGCGAGGGTCCGGTAGACCAGCGGCGGCAGTAGCTCCTCGGCCGCACCGCAGCCGAGTGCGTTCCGGGGACTTCCACCGGACCTCCGGCACCCTTGCCCTCGGTCGACGACTGACGAACCGACACCTCGGACACCCCGCCCGCACAGCACTTCGAGCGCAGCTGCCGCACTCTGCAGACCCTCGCCGCCGCCGGCGAACTCCAACGCGACCTCCAGCGGGAGCTGACCTACTACGGGCTGCGCGCCGCCGAGGCCAAGGGCAGCAAAGGCGGCCGCCGTCCCGGCCGACCAGACCGGCGACGTGCGCACCGGATACCTCGAAGGCCGCCCTCGCCGCCCTCGCCCGTCACACCACGTCAGGCCATGGGCTTGCCCTTGACGTGGTACTCGTCGGAGGGCATCGAGTCCCATTCAGTATTCGCGCCGTCGCGCGTCACCATGAACAGCGGACGCGAGCGGAGAACCTGTCCGACTAGTTGCCCGCGCATGAGGACCCCGGGGTCATCAGGTCCTGCGTAGCCCTCGGGCGTGTAGCGGAGGTGCACGCCCATCGCCTCGGCATACGCGATTGCATCGCTTTCCAGCTCCGACAGGTCCCTCCCGACGAGCGGGAGTCCGTCGAACACGACCTGGGGACCATGCACGGCGTCGGCAGCGACGCCGTACAGCCCCACGGCTTGGCTTACATAGGCCGTGACAGCAGGCGGAGAAGGAGCCACCCCGCGACGGTGAACTTCGATCTTCCAAGTCGGCGAGAAGATCGCGTAGTCCCGTGCACAATCGCTGACCTCCGTCTGGCCGAGTATCTCAGCCGCCTCGACCACTTCGTCGACGGTCATACCGAATCGGAGCGGTCCGACGCCGACTGCCGGCGAATAAGACCACTCATCCCGTTCGGCGACTCCGAAATCGGCTTCGGTCTCGACGCCACAGTCGCTCCTCTGGAAACACCTGAGAACTTGCTGCCGCCCATCATGCCAACCACCGACCAGCAGACTGCGGGGCGCCGCCGAGCTCGCGCAGACCACTCAGTGCGAGCCCCGTCTGGGCTCGGCCGGGAATACGCGATACCTGACCGCGTAGAACGGACCGAGCGCACGCGCGACCTCGTACTGCCCGTACACCAGCATGTAGTCGAGCTGCCAGTACACCTGGAGACACCGCTTCAGCAGGGCCGCGCCCAGCCCCCGGGCGCATCCGCTCTGATGAGCGCCGCTGTCCCTGCTTCGGCCGTCGCGGCGTAAGCAGGGACGGCCCGGCGCCCGGCGGACTCGGCCCGGTCCCCGTCGCCCACCTGGAACGGCATCACTTTCGCGGTGGCCGAGGTGGGTCGCGGTGCGAGGGGCACCGGTGCTCGTGCGGCGGGCGGCAGCCGCGAGAAGGGTTCACGGCAGTCCCGGCACATGCCGTGCCAGGCCAGGAGCACGACACCGGCGGACGCTGCCGGGGGGCGGGCGACGGCTCGGGCTCCGGCTTGAGGCCGTCAGCGATCGGATAGACAGTGAGAACCATGAACCGGCACCGGCAACCATCGCGTCGGACTCCGTGGATAGTGGGCGGAGCGGCCGTGGTCGCCCTGGGGGCCGGTTTGGGGGCCTGGGCGCTGGTGTCGTCCGACGACGGCGGCAGCGCCCCCCACTCGACGCCGTCGCCCTCGGTGACGGTGTCGCCATCGGTGACAGCGCCGACGCCGAGTCCGTCCCTGTCCCCTTCGCCGCGGCCGTCGGCCCCGAGTTCACCGGCCTCGGCGACGCCTGGGCCGACACACACGCTCGCGCCCACACCGACCCGGACCGTACGGCCGGTGCCGACCGCCACCCGGCCGGCGCCCCACCGGACGACCCCTGCTCCCCCGCCGCCGGTGCACACACCGACCACGAAGCCGGTGCCTCCCCACACACCGACCACGAAGCCGGCGCCTCCCCACACACCGACGCCCAGACCGTCCGTGACCCCGCCCTGGCCGACCTCGCCCCGGCCCTCGCCGTCCCCCACGACGACGCGGCCGAGCCCGCCCCCGGTCACCTCGCAGCCTTCGCGGACACCGGTGCCCACGACTCCGGCCCCGACGACCACCGGCAATGGACCGGGAACGACCACCTGGGTCACGTCGTCGGAGGCGGTGGCCGCCGCCAAGCGGATGGCGGCTGCCAAAGCGGTCGGCGACCCGGTCTGCTCGCTGTCGGCCGTGGGACAGCCGAACCCGAACCTCGTGCCGCAGGGCCGGCGTATCGGCATCGGGCACTACGGCGACTACTGGTGCCTGATCTGGTAGCCCGCCCCGGCCGCGGCCGGGCCGGGGCCGACGCGCAGCCATTCTCGGGCCTCACCCGTGCGAGCCGGGGGCGGCGGGGTTGGAGGCCGGTGTGGTGGCGGGCAGGTTCGGTATCCAGTAGTCCGTCCGAGTGTCCTGGCCGTCCGGCCATTGGACGAGAAGTGTCTGCACGGGCAGGACGCCGTCCCACCGGTTGCGGCCGCCGCCCGCCTTCTGGGCTGCGGCCAGGGACTGCTTGCCCGCGGGCCGCACTGTCAGCACCGCGAACCGTGAGGTCATCGCGCCTTTGCTGGCCTGCCTGCAGGTCACCTCGCTGAACCGCTCCGCACCCGCCTGGGCTGCGAGGACGCAGACGACTCGCGGTGGCGCGCGGTGGCGGGGAAGGACAGGCGGCCCGAGCCCGCCATAAGCAGGCCGGTGCGGCTCGGCATCCTCCGGGTGGGCGACTTCCTTCCCGTTCAGGGCCAGGACATGGGACAGCCCTCGCTCCTGGAGACCGAGCCGGAACGCAGTGCTGACGCCGTAGCCGGCGTCGGCGACCACGACCGGCGCCCTCAACTGCCACTTGGCGAGCGTGTCCAGCAGACCGAGCGCGCGACGCCACTTCTCCCGGTGCACCACGTCGTCGAGGACTCCTGCCCCACGGCATCGGTCCGGCTCGTCCGTCATGAGTGAGGCGTGGGCATGCATCCACGATGCTTCAGAGCCATACCGGTGCCAGGTTCATCTCAGCCCCGGCAGGCTGCGCAGCTCACCGATCCGCAGAACTCGCGCGAAGAGCAGAAACAGCAGGGCCATCGTGATGCCGCCCGCGGCAAGCGCAAGCGCTGGCGTCCAAGAAGCTGACGCCGAACTCTGGCTGCAGGAGCGGGCGATGAGCCACCCGGTGCTCCCGGCGGCGATGGCGGCCGTGGTCAGTTTCGCGTAGGTGCGACAGATCCGCCGACCATCAAGCAGTCCTTCTGTACGCCGTCGCAGCCGTACGGCCGTCAGCAGCAGGCCGAGCGCGTAGGACACGGCGTAGGCGGCGGCCATTCCCGTGACCGCCCAGCGGGGTGACAGCAGGAGGTGGCAGGCCGTGGCGAGAGCGATGTTGACGCCGCTGATCCACAACGCCATCCGGAACGGGGTTCGGGTGTCTTCGAAGGCGTAGAAGCCGCGCAGCAGGAGGTACTGGGCGGAGAACGGGATCAGTCCCAGGCCGAAGGCTTGCAGCATGTGGCCCAGGGGGACGGTGGCTGCGGCGTCGGCGGCGCCGTGCGCGAACAGCAGCTGAGCGATCTGCGGACCGAAGGCGAGGAAGAAGAAGGCGGCCGGCACGATGATGACGCCGCTGACCCGCAACGCGCGGGACAGGTCTGCGCGAAGGTCGTCGATGCGATGCTCGGTCGCTGCCCGACTCATACGCGGGAGCAGTGCGGTCACGAGGGAGACGGTGACGACCGACTGGGGCAGCATCCAGATCTGCTGAGCGTAACTGTAGGCGGTGTAGCCGACGCCGTCTTGTGGGCGAGCAGCGTCGGAAGCGGAGGCCAGGCGGGTGACAACAGTGCTTGCCACAAGGTTGGCCAGCACGAACAGCAGGGTCCAGCGCGCGGCGTTCACGCTCTTGCGGAGGCCGGTGCCTCGCCAGTCGAAGCGCGGCAGGAACCGGAAACCGGCAGCATGGGCGTAGGGGATCAGGGCGAGCGCCTGGACGGCCAGGGCGAGGGTGGTCCCGATGCCGAGCAGCCTGACCTGGGCGCCAGTGATGTCCGCGACCTGTGCTGGGGCGGTGATCAGGCCGAGGTACAGGCCGAACATGGCGATCAGGACGAGGTTGTTGAGGACCGGGGTCCACATCATCGCGCCGAACCGGTTCCGGGCGTTGAGGACTTGGCCGAAGATGCTGAACACTCCGTAGAAGAAGATCTGCGGGAGCAGGAAGCGGGCGAAGACCACGGTCAGCTCGAATGCGTCGTGCGTGGCGGGTGTGTCGTGCTGGTAGACGCTGATGATCTCAGGGGCGGCCCATGTGGCCAGCGCGGTCCCCGCTCCGAGTACGCACAGCACCAGGGTGACCAGGCGCTGCTCGAAGGCCGCCCCGTCGTCGGGGTCCTCCGCGCGGGCCCGGACCAGCTGGGGAACCAGGACAGAGTTCAGCGCGCCGCCGATCAGCAGGAAGTACAGACTGGTCGGCACCGTATTGGCCTGGTTGTACGTGGTGGCCAGCAGCCCGGTGCCCAACGCGGCGCCCTGCAGGACCTGCCGTATGAGTCCGGTAGCACGCGAGACCACCGTTCCCGCTGCCATCAGCGCGGACGAACGCAGCAGTCCACTCCCGCCTTTCGTCTTCTTCGACACGGCGTGTCTCCGTCTCGCGTGTGACCGCTCTAACCGCTCGGGCGACGTCTCCTCGATCGTGGACACAATCTATGGCCCTGGTCCCGCCCGGTGGGTTGCGGGTCCCCGGATCCCGGGTCTGTCAGGACCGCTACCGAGCGGAGGGTTGTGTGAGACCGTCAGTCGGCCTCGCAGCGCGAGAGTTGCCTGCGGAGGTCGCGATTCTCTCCTTCCCCGCGCGATTTCCAGGCTTTCCGTAGCCCCGACACCTCGTCACGGTGGGCCTCCTGCTGTGGGGCGAGGCGGGCGCTCAACACCCTTACGGCAGCTGCGGTCGAGGAGTCGCCTGGCGGCTGTGCAGGCACCGCCGAGGCCGAACCGCCCCTTGGCGCGGTGCCGTTCGATGCGGGTGGGTAGTTCGAGACTCCGGTAGAGGGAGTCGGTACTCATCCCGGCTCGGCGGGCCACAGCGGTGAAGCTGGCAGACCTACCCGCCTTCACCAGTTCGGTGAGGTCGGTGCGGGCCCGATTTTCGGCTTCCAGGGGCGGATTCCAGCGAGCGTCGCAACACGTGATCACTCCAGTGTTGCGACGAGCTTGGTGAAGAGCTCGGCGGCTGAACGCCAGCTGAGGAGCTTGCGGGGCGGCCGTTGAGTTCGGCGGCGACGTGGGCCAGATCTTCGGCGCTGTAGACCGACAGGTCGGTGCTTTTGGGAAAGTACTGGCGCAGCAGGCCGTTGGTGTTCTCGTTCGAGCCGCGCTGCCAGGGGCTGGCCGGCTCGATGTGCCAGAACGCAGTCCTAGCAGCGGGCCCGCGCGGCCTCACATCCGGGATCTCAGCACGTCGACCTCGCAGCCCGCCATGAACGGGTCGAAGCCGTGCTCGACCAGCCAGCGGACCACCAGCAGACTCCGTAACGACCACCACGCGCGGATCACGTCGAGGTCGACGTCGGTGCCATAGCCTGCGACGACGTCACCGAGGTGCTCCTCGTGTCCGAGCGTCAAGGTGGCGAGGTCGTACAGGGCATCACCCGGGCCACCCTCGGACCAGTCGATGATGCCAGTGATCTCGTCACCGTCGACGAACACGTGAGTGATCTGCAGGTCGCCGTGAGTGAACATCGGAGTCCACGGCCGGAGCGCAGCGTCGGCGATCTGGCGGTTACGGGTGACCAGGTCGGCGGGCAGGATGCCGTTCGCCACGAGCCGCTCGCATTCGCCGTCGAGATCCGCCGTCAACTCGTCGGGGCCCTTTCCCCGGCCGGGCCAGGGCGGCAACGGTGCGTCGTGCAGCTTCCGGATGGCGGTACCCGCCGCAGCCCACGCCGCCGGGGAGGCGGTCGACGGCTCGCCGAGGCAGCCGAGTGCCGTGCCCGGGAGCGCGGCGATCGCGAGCACGGGCGGCTTGCGCCACAGGATCTTGGGGGTCGGGACCGGCGCGAGGGACATCGCCTCGACCTCGGCGTCGAGGCGTGCCTGATGGGCGTCCACCTTCAGGAACACATCGCCGACGCGCAGGGTCGCGCGTTCGGAGTGGGCGACGACGACTTTGACCTCATCCATGGGCGACCAGTATCCCGGGGAGGGTCGTCTGCGTCGCCGGGTTTTATCGCGTGCGATTGCGCGGCTGACCGCGTCCTGCTACCCGGTGGCCTCGTGCACGACATCGACCGCTGACCAGGCCAAGTCCACCACTTTTGTCAGGAGTCCCCAGCCAGATGACGCGCTCGCCCGAGACGCCTCCCTGTATTCGACGTGGCTGGCCGAGGCGTACACGAGGCAGGTGCGCTTCAAGGTCCGGATACCGGGGAGGTGGTGGTCTTGAGGAGCAACTGGTCCTCCTCACTGGTGCCGAACTCTCCGGCATGCCAGAACACGGATGTCGCCTCCCGATGATCTGGTCACCCGTGGCGAGCCGGGCACGGCGGGGGTCTATGAAGGAACGAAGTTCGCCGTCCAAGGCATCTTCGAGGCGCTCGCGGCGGAGGTCGCCGACTTCGGCATCCACGTGACCCTGCTGGAGCCGGGCGCCTATGCCACTGACTTCTTCAGTGCGGGTTCGCTGACAACAGCCCCCGCCCGCCCGGAGTACGACCCGCTGCGCAAGCGGCTCGACTCCATGACCATGGAGAGCCTGGGAGACCCCGCTGCCACCGCGCCGGTCCCTCTGAAGGTCGTCGATGCCGAGAAGCCGCCGCTGCGGATCATTGTCGGTGACCTCCTTCCCCTCGTCCGGGAAACCTACGACATGCGGATCAAGACCTGGGAGGAGTGGCAGGACGAGTCGCTGGCCGCATTGGGGCGGGACACGAGGCAGCTCACACCGCGATCCGGGGAGAAGACATGATCATCGTTGCCGGCAGCGCCGTCTTTGACGTCGACGCCCTCGACGAAGTGCGGGCGGCGATCCGGGAGATCGAGGAGATCACCCGCGCGGAGGACGGCTGTCTCTACTACGCGATGGCGGTTGACGATCCGGCCAAGGGCGAGGTGACCGTGCTGGAACGGTGGCGCGACAGCGCGTCACTCGACGCGCATTTGCGCACGGAGTCCCTCAAACAGTTCCAGGCACGCGTCATCGGTCATGCCCGTGACTTCTCGATCAAGCGGTACGAGGTGGGCACAGGGCAGGAGGTCGGGATTCCCGAGGACTGACTGATCACCCTCCTCCATGTCACCGGTTCCGACGGTCAGGGCCCCGGGGAGAGTCCCGTCCACCCGCTTCGGCCAAGGGATTCCGTAGAGGGCGAGGACGGTCGCCGGCTGGGTGCGGGCGCGCCGCTGCTCGCGATGTCGAGCCGTCAGGCCCGTAGCTGTATCGATCCGCAGCGTTGTTCATGCGGCTGATTGGCGGGTGGCCACCGAGTGCGGTGTGGCCACGGCGGTGGTTGTAGGTTGCAGGAAGTCTGCCAGGTGGCGGTGCGTTCGCTGTTGCTGGTGTAGGGCCGCAGGCAGACCCATTCGTCCTTGCCGAGCCGGTCCAGGCGGCCGATGGTCCCAGTGGTTTCCGCGCCCGCGGGGAGAGCGGCGTTCAGGATCACTCCCGGCTGGCACGCACCAGTACGCCGTTGGCCCTGGCGATGTACTCCCGACGGGCGTTCTTTGCGACCTTTCGTTCTGCCTCTTCGCCAAGGTCGACGCCCTGCACCTCCGCGACCGCCGTGGAGCAGCGGAAGAGTGTCGGCGAGTTCTTCACCGTGGTCGGGCAGGCCCATGCGCCACGCCGTGAGTGCCTCGCCGACCTCGGCCGTGAGCATCCCGTACTCGTACGGGATGTCGGTCGTGTTGAAGCCCTTGGCGAGCTGCCCCGCGACGGTCAGCCACGCCGCCCGGGCCGAGGTAGCCGGGGCGCTGAGGGCGACGGCGGTGGGGCGGTGGGGCGGTGGCGGCGGACGGGAGCTGGAACGGGACGGCGAGCGTATAGGCGGAGGTCGGGGAGCATGGCCCGGCGCGTCCACCGCCTCGACGTACAGGGTGTGGACGCCCCAGGGCAGTGCGGTCGTCAGGGTCGCACCGCCCGACGCGTCGGCGGACAGCGCGGCGGCGCCGCTTCCGGCTGCTGGTCCAGGACAGCGGCGCGACTCCGCGTATCAACGGCGCTGTTCGCCGGGCGCGCGGGAGTCGGCGCGGGAAGTCGCACCGGAGGTACAGCGGTGGCCCGATGCCGCCGAGTGACATATCCATGAAACAGCAAAGTCGGCGAACCAGGGAGAACGGTGCAATGACCTCAGGCGAAGAAGCAATCACATGTCCGTTCGACTTCAGTGAGGGCTTGGAGTTCGATCCCTCCCTGGCGGCGCTCATGGACCGTGGTTCCATCGCCCGGATCCGGCTGCCCTACGGTGACGCCGATGCCTGGCTGGTCACCGGCTTCGAGGGGGTGCAGCAGGTGACCACTGATCACCGGTTCAGCCGGGCGGGGATCATGGGGTCCGACTTCCCCCGGCTGACGCCGGAGCCCATCGTCTCCGCCGAGTCGATCAATGTGATGGACCCGCCGCACAGCAGCCGCCTGCGCCACCTGGCGTCACAGGCGTTCACCCAGCGGCGGGTGGACGCAATGCGAGCAAGGATCACCCGTCTCGCGGACGCCCTGCTCGACGAGATGGCCGAGCAGGGACCGCCGGCGGATCTCGTAGGCCATCTGTCGAACCCTCTCCCCCAGCACACCGTCTTCGACCTGTTCGGCATTCCCCAGGGCGACTGGGGCCGTATGCAGCAGAACCTGCAGCGACTCCTCGCCACCGGCCCGGACAGCCGCACGACTGCCGCGGCCGCCAAGACCGAACTGCGCGACTACTTCACTACGCTGGTCGAACAGCGGCGGAGTTCTCCCGGCAACGACCTGATCAGCGCGTTGGCCACCGCGAAGGACGGCGAGGACACACTCGACGACCAGGAAGTGGCCGTCATGGCGCTCACGCTGACGCTCAGCGGGCAGGACACGGCCACCTGCCAGATCAGCGACATCTGCTACCTCCTCCTGACCCGGCCCGAACTGATGAAACGCCTGCGGGGCCGGCCGGAGACCCTCACGGACGTCCTGAACGAACTGCTCCGCGTCATCCCTTTCCGCAAGGGAGTCGGCATTCCCCGCGTGGCACGGGAGGACGTGGAGATGGCCGGGGTACGGATCAGAAAAGGCGACTTCGTCCATGTGTCGTACCTGACGGCGAACCGCGACCCGCAGCGATACCCGAACCCGCAGTCCATCGACTGCGACCGGCCCCCAGCACCGCACATGACCTTCGGCTGGGGCGGACACCGCTGTATCGCCGTACCCCTGGCCATGGCAGAACTGGAAGTAGCCATCGGACGGCTGTTGGACCGGTTCCCCGGTCTGCGGCTCGCGGTCCCTCCTGAAGAAATCCGCTGGGACACCGACACGATCCGGCGCTTTCCGATCGAGCTGCCCGTCGCCTGGTAGGAGACCCGCACGGATCCCGCCACACACGCCCACCCCGAGCCCGGCAGGCATGCCCAGCACCTCGCAGCCGGCAGGGTGGGGCCTGGTCCGCGTAGCGATACGCGGACCAGGCCCCACCACGTCGGTTGCGAGCTGTGCAGGAGGGGTGGCTGGCCAGTGGGGGGCGGGGCTGCCGCGCGTGATGCCGGCTGGCCGTACCGCGGTGGCCGGTGCTGGGGCGACAGTGCGCAGGCGGACAGTGCGCGCAGGAGCGCCGAGCCGTGCTCGTGACCGGGCATGCGAGTGCGCCGCGACCCCGGCGTCGCGCCGCCCTTATCGGCAGCGCGACGCCGGGGTCGCGGGCTACGCCTGGGATGTCACGCGATGTCGACCATCCCGGACGCCCAGTCGTCCAGGATCCTGGAGGGGTCCAGGACGACCGGCAGTTCGGTCAGGCCCCGGAAGGCGGGGAAGGGCACGGTGAGCCACTTGGCCTCGTCCGCCGCCACGCCCAGGGAGAGTTTCGGGAAGCGGCGGAAGAGCGTGGCCAGGGCGATCTGCATCTCCATCCTCGCCAGTGGTGCGCCGAGGCAGAAGTGCGGCCCCGTACCGAAGGCCAGGTGTTTGCTCTGTACGCCCGGCCGGGTGATGTCGAAGGTGTCGGGGTTCTCGAACACGGCGGCGTCCCGGTTGGCCGAGGTGACCGCGATCTGTACCAGCGAGCCCTTGGGAATGAGTGTCCCGGCGATGGTGATGTCCTCGAGGGCGTGGCGGAAGGTCGCGTTCTCGACCGAGCCCTCGTAGCGGATGATCTCCTCGATCGCGTTCGGGAGAAGGTCGGGCGAGTCGATCACCTGCCTGAGCTGCTCGGGATGGGTGAGCAGGGTGTAGACGGCGTTGCCGATGAGGTAGGCGGTCGTCTTGTGGCCCGCGAACAGCAGCACCCACAGCGTGGACAGCAACTCACCGTCCGTCAGCGACTCCTGCTCGTCGCTCGTCTGGATGAGGACGCTGAGCAAGTCGTCCTCGGGGGCCTTGCGCTTACGGGCGATCAGGACCTCGAAGTACTCCCGGAGAGTGTTCTCCGCCTCGGCCAGGCGATCCTTGTCCTTCTTGCTGAAACCGGTCCTCGCGACGACACTGCACCACTGCTGGACCTCCTGGCGCTCCTCCTCGGGGACGCCGATGAGCTCGCAGATCACCTGCAGGGGCAGCGGGAAGGCGAAGGCCGACAGCAGATCGACGGGCTGCAGAGTGGAGCAGTTGTCGAGCAGCGTGTCGGTGAGCACCTGGATCCGCGGGCGCAGCGCCTCGATACGGCGGGGCACGAAGGCACGACTGACGATCCGGCGCAGCCGCGTGTGCTTCGGTGGGTCGGCGAACAGCATGTTGTCGTCCAGGGCGATGGACGAGTCGCCGAAGATGGACCGGTAGGCGTCGATGGCCGCGTACATGTCCTTGCTGATCCTGGGATCGGCCAGGGCGGCCTTCGCGTCCTCGAACCGGGTGATCAGGTACGAGTGCACGCCGTGGGGCGGGGTGATGCGGCAGACCGGCGCGTTCTCCCGCAGGTGCTGGTAGAGGGGGTGCGGGTTGGCCCGGTACTCCGGGCAACCACGGGATGCCGCGTCCACCGCCCGGGCTGTCTCGTCCGCGTTCTCCTGCTCCTGCATCTGAGTCATCGACGGCCCTTCTTCTCTTCCCACGGTGGCACAGGTCGGCTGCAAGCTTGGAATCCATTGACGCCACTCGGAAAGGGAAAACGCGATTCACCCTGACGCGGACCCACATCGTCGGCACGGTACGGAAGCGGAAAAGCAGAGTCTGCCGTCCGGGGGAAGGCTCGATTGCCGACCCCGGAGGCCTGTGACAGGTTCGGACCCAGGGCCGCCATGAATGCGAATCGCTGCCCGAACTGCCGCTGGGTCACTGGAGGAGGACGGGCTGTGGACACGCGCGACAAAGAAATGGTGCCGGTATTGATCGTGGGCGGTTCGCTTGTCGGACTGTCCGCGTCGGTGTTTCTGGGAAGACTGGGCGTCACCCATATGGTCGCCGAGCGCCGGGCCGCCACTTCCGAACATCCCCGGGGCCGGGGGAACAACATGCGGACGATGGAGTTGTTCCGCACCGCCGGGCTGGAACCGGACATCAGAAAGGCCGCGGCCGTCCTGTCCGGCAATCACGGCATCATGCAGACGGACAAGCTGTCGGGCGGTGAGAGCAGATGGCTCTCGGCCCGTCTCACCGGCAAAGCCCCCGAGACGAACGTGTGCTCCACCCGGCGGTGCGCGTGCAGCCAGAACGACCTGGAGCCGGTCCTGCTGGCACACGCCCGTGCACTGGGCGGCGACGTGCGCTTCGGTACGGAGCTGATCTCCTTCACCGAGGACCGGGACGGCGTGACGTGCGAACTGCGCGAGCGGGAGAGCGGCCGGACGTACTCGATGCGCACGGCCTACCTCCTGGCGGCCGACGGGCCGCGCAGCCCGGTGCGCGAACGACTGAGTATCGGGCAGAGCGGCGGGGGCGACCTGTTCCACAACGTCAGCGTCACCTTCCGCAGCAAGCTCCTCCGTCAGGTGATCGGGGACAAGCGGTTCCTCGTGTGCTACCTGAACGGAACCGAGGGCGAAGGGGTCCTGCTGCCCGTCGACAACGAGGAGAAGTGGGTCTTCCACGTCCCGTGGTTCCCCGAGCGCGGCCAGACGCTCGAGTCCTTCACCGACACGCGCATCGCCGACCACATCAGGGCCGCCGCCGGCGTACGGGACCTGGACGTCGAGGTCACGGGACGCGCCCCGTGGCACGCGGCGGACCGGGTCGCCGACCGCTATCGGCAGGGACGCGTCTTCCTCATCGGTGACTCGGCGCACGAGATGCCCCCCACCGGCGCCTTCGGATCCAACACGGGCATCCAGGACGCGCACAACCTCGCCTGGAAGATCACGGCCGTACTGCACGGCTGGGCGGGAGAGGGCCTGTTGGACACCTACGAGAACGAACGGCGCCCGGTCGCCCTGGCCACGAGTGCCCGGGCCATCGAACAGGCCGCACGCGAGCAGCACCCCGGCTACACCGCCGCGCAGGGGGCGGGCCAGAGCACGGACCTGATGACCGTGTCCCTCGGCTACCGCTATGTCTCCACGGCCGTGTCGGGCGCCGACACCGACGCGCCGACCATCCCGCAGAAGCTTCGCCTGCGGGCGGACCCCGGCACCCGGGCCCCGCACATGGCCGTCGTACACAACGGGGACACCAAGTCGACCGTCGACCTGTACGAGCGGTGCTTCGTCCTCCTCTGCGGCCTTGCGGACGGGCCGTGGCCGGCGGCCGCCCACGCCGCGGCGGCCAAGCTCGGCGTACCCCTGGTGGCCTACCGCGCCGGAGCCGGCCCGGACTTCGACGTCGACACCTCGCCCGCCCTGGCCGCCGGTGCCGAGGACTGGGCCGCCACGCACGGCGTCACCCCCGAGGGCGCGGTGCTCGTGCGCCCCGACGGAATGGTCGCCTGGCGCTCCGGCGGCCTCCCCGCGAACCCCGAGGACGAGCTGAAGCACGTTCTGCAAGGCCTCCTCAGCCGCTGATACCGCTCTCCGACGCCCTCGAACGTTCCACCACAGGGAGCCCTTCCATGCGTCAAGCCGCCGAGACCACCGACCCGCAGGCTCCGGGCGACATAGGCCTGCGCACCGCGCTGAGCGCCGACGACGCCCGGCACGAACGAATAGATGTCCACCACCACTACACAGCCCCCGAATGGGTGCGGTGGGCCGAGAAGAACGGGATCGCGGACCGTGACACGCTGCCGCCGTGGACCCGGTGGGACGAGGCCGCCGCCCTGGACCTGATGGATCTGACCGGCACGCGCACCAGCATCCTCACCGTCGCCATGCTGGGACGCTTCGAGGACGCGGCGACACGCAAGGAGAGCACGCGTGTCGCCCTCGAGGCCGCGGGCGACCTGACCGTCCGGCACTCCGGCCGCTTCGCCTTCTTCGCACCCGTCTTCCTCGACGACGCCGAGCTCTCCCGCTGGTCCGTCACCCATGGGATGGACCAGCTCGGCGCGGTGGGTGTCAGTGCGCGCACCAGCACGGGCGGCACGTATCTGGGCGACCCCGGGCTCGACCCGATCATGGCGGAACTCGACGAACGCGCCGCTGTGATCAGCACGCACCCCATGCAGGTGAACGCCTCCGGCGCCCCCAAGGGTGTACCGCCGTTCGTGTGCGACTTCCTCATGGACACGACCCGCGCCGCACTGAGCCTGATCATGAACGGCACTCTGGACCGCTTCCCGCGGCTCACGTTCATCCTCCCGCATGGCGGCGGGTACCTCCCCTACATCGCGAGCCGCATCGAGGCCTTCGGGCGCCAGCTCGTCCCCGCCGTCGATCCCGGCCGCGTCCGCGACTACCTGCACCGCTTCTACTACGACACGGCCGCGCCCATGTCCCCGTCGGCCACCCCCACTCTTCTGGCCGCCGCGGGCTCCTCCCGCATCCTCTACGGAAGCGACTGGCCGCCGACCCCCACCCGGGTGGTCGCCGACGTGACAACTCCCGCTCTGGACAGGGATACCGCCCTCGGCGACGAGGAGCGCGGTCACATCAACCGCGGGAACGCCCTGCGCCTCCTGCCCGCCCTCGCGGCGGCCTGAGCACGCACGGCGGGTCGTCCTCGCACCGGGTGTGCGGGTGCCGCGGACGACCGCTGCCCGTCTCACTCGGCGCTCGGCGCTCGGCGCTCGGCGCTCGGCGCTCGGCGCTCGGCGCTCGGACGGACGTTGGCCGTGCGACTCGTCTCACCGAGCCGCACGGCCGACGCGCGGGTTCACCTCAGCACAGTCCCGTCGTCGACGCGGTTCTTCTCCTTGACTCGGTTCTTCTCCTTGACCGCGCCGACGACTCGTGAACGGCACGATTCCGTGGAGCAGCCCGTCACCTTCAGGCCGGAGACTCACGTTCGTGAGGGCATGTTCCCGAGCCCGACCAGCACCGTCAGGGTTCGCGGGGACGCGGCGACCGGAAGGCGCCGGCGCGCGCACCGAGGAGCGCGGCGTACCGAACGTGCCTCCAGTCGGGCGTGCAGGTTCACATCACCGGCCGCGAACCGGCGGTGTCCGGAGTAGCAGCGGTGGCAGCCCGATCCGGCCGTACCTAGGCTCGCTAGCGGAAACGAGTTCGCGGGAAGGACACAGAATGCCTCAGGTAGACGAGGAAGAGATCCGCGTCGGCGCAGTCGATACGGCGGATCAGCCCCGAACGCTCCGAAGTGTTCTGCGTTCCGCGGTCAAGGAAACCATGCTGCTGCCGGTGTTCCTGGTCCTCACCGCCATGATGGTGGCACTGTGGGTCATGGGTATGCCCTTCATGCAGGCCTTGACCATTTCGACCGCGGTGAAGATTTCGATGGTCCTGTTCGAAGCGCGTCGGCGGCCTTCCACGCCGAAGGTCTGACGCTCGGCGCCCCTCTCCGTTCCGTCATCCCGCGGCACAGGCGCGTCTTCGGGGTCGGGGCGCCTGTCCCTTGGGCGGCGCACTTCTCCGGTCCCCGCCCGGTGTCAGGCTCCGCGCCCCACCTTCTCGCCTGCCCCGCTCTCCCCGAGGCCCCGCGGCACCGCCGCCGCGAGGTCGTCGCGTCCGGGGTGCGCCCGGCGCTCCCGAAGGTCGGCAACCGCCAGGACCAGGGCGACGAGGATGATCGCCATGGCGGTGAGCAGCCCGAGCTGAAGGGCTGTCGTGGAGCGGCCGTGGTGGGCGACATGGGCGAAATAGACAGAGCCGACCACGGCGATACCGGTGGCCGAGCCGATGCGCTGTCCGGTCTGCAGCACCCCACCCGCCGCACCGGCACGTCGTACCGGCACGAGCGTGAGCGTGAGGGTCGTGTTGGGTGAGACCGTGAGTCCGGACCCGATTCCGCCGATGACCAGCGGCAGCGCCATGGCCCAGCCCACGCCGTCCCCGGGCACCAGCTGAACGGCGACGACGACACCGAGCAGTCCGAGAGCCACTGCGCTCAGGCCGATGACGACCAGGCTGCGGCCGTAGCGCATCACCAGCCGGCCCCCTATGGCCGCGCCGACCGCCGAGGCGGCCGCGAACGGCAGGATCGTCACACCCGCGGCGAGCGCGCTGTATCCCGCGGTGTTCTGCAGGAACAGGGACAGGACGAAGAAGATGGTGGTCAGCCCGGCGAAGAACATGAGGCTGATGAGAGCGCCGAGGGTGAAGGAGCGCAGGGAGAAGAGCCCGAGGTCGACCAGCGGTGCCTTCCCCAGGCGTCCCTGGTTCCTCTCCCACCCCCAGAAGGCGCCGAGCAGCAGTGCGGCCACCGGAATCAGCAGCCACTTGGCCCGGCCCTGCCACTGCTGCTCCTGCACCAGGGGCAGCAACAGGGCGAGTACGCCCGCACCGAGCAGCAGTACGCCGAACGGGTCGAACTTCTCCCGTCCGTCGTTCGGCACCGGGAGACGGGGCAGCAGCCGGTTCCCCGCGACGAGGGCCGCGACACCGATCGGCACGTTGACGAAGAACACCCAGCGCCACCCGTCGGCCGTCCCGAACGCGTGGATCAGCAGTCCGCCCGCCAGCGGGCCCACCGCGGTGGACACGGCGACGACGCTGCCGTGGAAGCCGAACGCCCGGGCCCGCTCGGCGCCCTGGAACATCTGCTGGATCAGCCCCGAGGTCTGTGGTGCGACCACACCGGCGGCCGCACCTTGGATCAGCCGGCACACCACCAGCCAGGTGGGGCCAGTGGCGAGGCCGCACGCCACCGATGCGGCCGTGAACACGGCGAGGCCGAACAACAGGGCCTGGCGGCGGCCCCGCACGTCACCCAGCCGTCCCGCCGGTGCCAGCGCGAGCCCGAAGGCGAGTGCGTACCCGGACACCACCCAGGACTGGGTGGCTGCGGAGGCACCGAGCCCACGCTCCATGGAAGGCAGCGCCACGTTCACGATCGAGACGTCGAGCAGCGAGATGAATCCCGCGGTCAGACAGACCGCGAGCGCTTTCCACCGCCGGTCGTCGAGAGCGGGCCGGGCCGTTTCTGTGGTCATGTGATCACGCTATGCAGCCGTGACCGGTCGCACCAGCCGGGGAAAGGGCGCCGGAATGCCGGATCGCCGAGCCCGGCCTCCGCGCCCGTCGGTTGCGCGGCGGCCTTGGGGGCGGCGTCCCCTTTGGCGGCCCCCTCCCCCAAGGGCAGCCCGGCAGGGGTCGTGACCTTCGGCTCGGCGCAGAGCCGGAAGACGAACGGGATGTGCGACTGTGGTCCTCCGGGGCGCCTTGCCGCCGAGGGCGCTCCAGCCACCGGGACGGTCAGGACCGTGCACGGCGAGCCCTCGACGGCACCGGGATCGTCCCCCAAGGTCATGCACTGGACGGCGTCTGCGGCATCGGGTTTCCGAGCCCACTCACTGCCGCGTTTCGGCCGCGGGCGCTCGGCCCCTGGGGTCGATGTGCCGCCGCGGCTCCGTTCGGATGCGCCGTGCTCGGCGGAGCGGCCCTTCTGCCACCTCTACGTGCGAAGACGGCGTCGCGGTTCATTCCGGGCCGGCCCTACTCCTTTGTCGCCACGCTGGAGCCGGGTACGACGTCATGGACCCGGGTCCACCCCCGACTCGCTCACCGCTCGTCCTGACTCAACCACGAGGGTGAACTTCCCTTGTTGCCCGACGAGCTTCACCCACTCCCCACTCTGACCCGCGGCATCCAGGTCAGGCCACAACCCGAATGCATGATTCCATGACATCCGTCACATCGGATCCGGGACCTAGGCGTGCCGGATAGTAGAAGCCGCTCTGACGACATATGGGATTTGTCCGGCTTGGAGTGCGCATACGCCGCGCCTGGATTCACGACTCTCCGCCCTCGAGCCACCTTCATCCGTTTCTGTGCACACGTGGGGATTTGACGGGGCGACAGAATTCCGCGGTGGTGCCGGAAACCGGACCAGCGCGCCCCAGCCCCATGGCAAGGGCCGCCCGGGCCTACGAAGCGAGCTAGTACTGAGGGCCTTTGCGCTCCATGTGAAGGCGTCCTAAGAATGACGACCCGCAGGACGCCGCCGCAGCTCAGGAGCGGATTACGCATGGGTAAACATCGCAAGAACACGCATTACCGGCGGATAGTCATCGCTGCCGCCGCCGTGGGCACCGTGGGCATTCCGTCCGCCGCCATGGCCTGTACCGACTGGCCTGACAGCGGCGGACACCGGTCCAACGCCGCCGAGAGCAGCGCAACGAAGGACTCGTGGAACAAGAAGGACTGGTGGAACGACGCGAGCTGGGGCCGCCCCTGGAACGCCGACCAGAGCGGCGAGCCCTCGTGGACGACATCGGCGGCGCCGAGCGCCACGAACACTCCTCACGCCCCTGCGAGCGCCGGGAAGACCACCGCGCCGAGGCCGAAGGCCACAGCGCCTCGGCACACCGCACGGACCACCGCTCCCAAGCCCAGCACCACCACGTCGCCCAGGACCCGGAACACCACCACCGCCCCTCCCGCGGCCTCCAAGCCGTCGAGCACCCCGAAGGCCACCGCCACGGCGTCCGGAGTCGTCGCTCGCATCGTGGAACTCGTCAATGCCGAGCGCAGCAAGGTCGGTTGTTCGGCCCTGGCCCTGAACACGACGCTGTCCAAGGTCGCGCAGGCGCACAGTGAGGACATGGCGCTTCACCAGAACATGTCGCACTCCGGATCCGACGGCTCCTCCCCCGGAGACCGGATCACCGGTGCCGGGTACACCTGGAGCGCCTACGGTGAGAACGTGGCCTACGGTTACGCCTCTCCCGAGCAGGTCATGGCGGGCTGGATGGCCAGCCCGGGCCACAAGGCCAACATCCTCAACTGCACGTTCAAGGAGATCGGCGTCGGTCTCGCACAGCCGGGCAGCTACTGGACCCAGGACTTCGGCACCGCCCGTTGAGCGGGTGCCACCTGCCGTCGAGGTGAGCGCGAAGGGCGAAGTCCGGGTCGGGTGTGCCGAGATGGCCGAAGAGTTTGGTGAGTTTGCCGGGGCTCCGGTGTACTCGACGGTGTCGCGGGCTGCCAGGTCGGTCAGGGTGAGCGTGCCGAGCGGGAGGCCGCACAGGTCGGCCTCGGTGAGGGCGATCTCGACGTCCGGGTCGGCCACGGCCGGTCCGGTGCCGGTGCCGGTGCCGGTGCCGGTGCCGGAGGTGAGGACGTCGTTGTGCAGCCGCGTGGTCACGGTGCCGCGGAGGGCCCGCGACATCTGCCCGGCCCCCGACTTCGAGCTCCTGCCGGAACACGTCGAGCACACCCGCGCCAAGATCGGAGACCCCTGTGGCGGACGCCGCCCCGGCAGTCGTCACGCGAGGTGCGGATTGCCGTTCGAGGCGCCGAGGCCGCCGTCGACGCGGATGTGGGCTCCGTTCACGTAGCTCGCCGCCGGACTGGCCAGGAACGTGATGACGGAAGCCGCCTCGGCTGGATCGCCGAAGCGTTGCAGCGGTACCCGGTTGAGCGCGGCGGCGACGATCGCGCCGTTCTGCAGGAATCCCGCGGTCATGTCGGTGGAGATCATGCTGGGGTGGACGGCGTTGACCCGGATGCCTTCCGCGCCGTGGTCGAGCGCCATCGCGTTGGTCAGGTTGGTCACCGCGCCCTTGGCGGCGTCGTAGGCGGCCAGCCCCCAGTCGCCGCCGAGCCCGGATGCCGAGCCGACGTTGACCGATGCTGCCGCCCACGGCGCGCAGATGCGGAAGCGCGGCCCTGGAGGCGAAGAAGACCCCGTCGACATCGGTGGACATGACACGTCGCCAGCCCGTCGCGTCGATGTCGGACACGGCGCCCAACGGCTCGCAGGTGGCGGCGTTGTTGACCAGAGTGTCCAACCGGCCGTGGTCGCGGGCCACGGCGTCCACCAGCCCGGTGATCTCCTCCTCGTCCGAGACGTCACCGACCCGGGCGATCAGCGTCGAGCCCGCAGGCGCGTCGGACACCACCTTGTCCAGCTTCGTGCGCGTCCGGCCGATGATCACCACCGTAGCGCCTTCGGCGGCGAAGAGGTGGGCGGTGGCCGCGCCGATGCCCGACCCACCGCCGGTGACGATGACGACCTTGCCCGTGAACGTGTCTCCAGCCATCGGAAATCTCCAATCCCTCGTGAACCAAGCGATGTTGTTCGCCGCACGCCTTCGCGGCTGGAAGGTACGCGCGGACACGTTCGTCGCGGCCTGCCGTTCGCTGGGCATCTCCGTCCAACCCGCACGGCCGGCCACGCCGACGGACAAGGGAGTCGTGGAGCGGACGTTCGAGTCCATCAACACCCTGTTCTGCCAGCACGTCGCCGGATACGTCGGCTCCGACACCACCCGGCGCGGCCGCGACGTCCAGGCCGCCTGGACGATGGCTGAACTCGCCGATCTTTTCCACGAGTGGGTCGTTGCCCGGTGGCAGACCCGCCCACATGACTCCCTGCGCAGTCCGTTCCTGCCGGGCAAGGCCCTCTCGCCGAACGAGGTCTACGCCATGCTGGTCTCCCGCACCGGCTACCTGCCGGTCTGCCTCAGCGGTGACGACTACACCGAGCTGCTGCGAGCGGCGAGATCCCACACTCGTCCTGCGGCCCTCCCCGCTGCCCGGCATGCCCCGACCTGCCATGGCCGACGACAAGCAGGGACGGGACGCTTTGGGCGAAGCACCGGCCACACCGCCGCACCACCTTCTGGCCTGGTCAATCTGGCGCAGGCTCCACCAGGCACAGTCCAGACGCGCGCACTACCGACGACGGCTCACCTGCCACTTGGACACCTAGTGCTCTGACCGCACAGGTTGGCCGTTTTGGTGATCGTGGCGGTTGGATGGGTGCTGACGTCCGATCCGGCGGCTGGAGGCATCTGGAGGCATGGTGGCGGAAGCTGCCCGTGTGCGCAGACTCACCGACGAGGAGGGGCAGAAACTGCAGCAGATCGTTCGTCGGCGTGAACGCGCCCGCATCCGCAGCGAGAAGGGCATCCACTGGGGCGGACGTCCCCTCAAGGCCGCAGCGTGAGTGAACTTCCCATCCAGTGCGCAGCTCCTCATGAAAAGCTGGAAGCATGATGGGCGGACCCTCTGAGAACCCAGAACTCTGGGCATTCCTGGAATCACTGCACCACGGCGAGTTCCTGTCCGGCACCGTCACCGCGATCGAACGGTTCGGTGTGTTCGTTGCGCTGGACGATGGACCCGACCATCCGGTCTTCCCCGGCGTCGGGTTCATCTCCTTCGCTGAACTGTCCTGGCGACGTTTCGAGGCAGCCTCCGAGGTCGTGCAGGTTGGACAGCGCGTCTCATGCGAGTTCCTCCAGTTCGACACGTGGAACCTGGAGGCCAGACTGTCCTTGAAAGCCCTACAGCCGGACCCCTTTCAGGTATTCGCCGACACCATCGCGGTGGGGCAGAAACTGCCTGGCCGGGTCACCAAGCTGATCCCGTTCGGCGTCTTCGTCCAGGTCGCCGACGGAATGGAGGGACTGGTTCACCTGCGAGAGCTCGCCTGGAAACCCGTGAAGACTCCATCTGACGTCGTCCAGGTCGGCGACAAGATCACGGTGGTCGTCACCGAGATCGACCGAGAGCGACGCAGGCTAACCCTCTCCCGACGACAAGGGTCATCCGCCAGGGTGTGATGCGCTGCGTTCCTGCGACAGTTCCCTTGCGCGACTGTTCCTGAACGTCTGCTCAGTCAAAGGAAGGCACACTCCCCAGGCCGGTGAACCCTTGCGGCCACGGCACGAAAACGGCAGAGGGCTGGCTCGGAATCCCTTCCACTTCGCCGAAGGGTGTGGAAACCCCACCACCGCAGCCGGAGTCACCGAGCGTGCCGTCATCACATCCGATCAGGGTGAACCGGCCTGGGCGATCGGGGCAGTTGTCAAGTCATACGGATCATCCACCTCGCCACAGACTTCTGGGACCGCGACACCGTCCACGAGCAGGAGCGCGTCATGGGGTGCCGCGGGGACGGCCGCTGGCTGGACGGCACCCCCAGCACCGAGCAGCCCGTCTTCGCCCCCGACCCCGCAGGTAGGCGCCGCCCGCCTTCAGGATGGCGATGAGCGACACCACCATGTCGATCGAGCGGGGCACACAGAGGCCGAGCGGGATGTCGGGGCCCACGCCTTCGTGGATCAGCCGGTGGGCCAGCCGGTTCGCGCGCAGGTTCACTTCCCGGCAGGAGAGCCGTTCGTCCTCGTGCTCCACCGCGATCGCGCCCGGGGCACACATGACCTGTTCCTCGAAGAGATGAGGAGGCGGTACGGGTCCGGGGGAAGTCACGCGCGGTGCGGTTCCAGTCGGTGACCACCAGAGCCCGCTCCTCGGGCGGGAGCACTGGCAGGTCGGCGACCGGGCGGTGCGGGTCGTCCGCGACCGCGGCCAGCAGGTGTTCCAGACGCCGGGTCAGCCGCCGCGCGGTCACCGGCTCGAAGAGGCCGGTGTCGTACTCCAGGGCTCCGCTCAGCGCCTCGCCGTGGAGGTCGAAGCAGAGCGACAGGTCACGGGCCGCCGTACCGGGATCGACGGCGACCGGGGTGCGGGAGGCTCCGGGGCACACCGGCAGCGGGCCCGCCAGGACACCGGCCGCGACCTTGACCGGTACGGGTTGGCGGCTCGCCGAGCGCGGCGGGCGCGCGTTGCACCCGGGCCCGGCCTGTCGGGGAGGCTCCAGTGGCGTTCGTGTCGCTTCTTTACCCAGGAGGTTCCGTGTGCGCAAGCCATCATGCTCACAATAGACAACCAGTCGGCGTATACGCCTAGTTGGCGCTTGTGTCCGGTTAGGCAGGTGCAGTATTTCCGTCATACGGGCAAGTGACGGAATCGGGGGATACCAGTGAGCGATACCTTCCGGCTTGTCAGAGGTAGGCAGAGCCGCCCCTGGTGCTGCGGTCCTTACCCGTACCGCCCGCCTCCGGGAATCTGGCAGCAGTTGTCGTGCGATGGGGCGCGAACATCGCCGGAGGACCCGTGCGTTGGGTCAAACCGACACCGCTCGGTCACGGACCTGCCTCCGGAGCGGCCTATTTCGTACCCGTCCCTCTGTTTGCCGGGGCCTGCTTCGCCACCGGTGTGCTCGGTGCCGACGCCGGAGAATGGCGCCGGCCATGACCCACGATGACGCTCCTCCCCCTGGCGTTCGTCTCTCTTGTGGGAAGCATCCGGTGCGGCTTCCACGCCCGCCAGCATCTCTCCTCCTCGGCCGATATCCCGGACTGGGAACCCTCCGCTCCCGGTAGTCAGGGGCCGGCGCGACCGTCGGGGATCCGTCCCTCGAGGCGATCGCCCGCCTCAACGGTATGCCGAGAGACGTCATGTCAGAAGTCTTGCGGCCACCGGGTAAACCCGACGTGCGGGCCGGCGGCGCGCGGCGGGCGGCGGGCGGCGGGCGGGCGGATCGCCGCCCGTGGTGTCCGTACAGGCCGGGACGCCTAGAGCCTCCAGGTGCGCAACTGGTCGGCGACGTCCTGGACGCTGATGCGAGTGTCGCGGACCTTGCGGATCAGGTCGGACAAGGCGCCGTAGGGGGGATCGATGCCTTCTCCTGCCTGGGCCATGTACTGGGCGGTGAGGAACGCGGCGTAGAGGCTGTTGCGGTGTGGGAGCGGCTCCAGGCGCACGATCGTGTGCATGAGGACTGCGGCGCGCCAGGCCGTGTCCGGGTCGGCTGTTGCGAGGGTGGGCATCCGGGTCTTGTGGCGGGCGACGGCGGCGACCAGCGCGGAGTAGTCCGCCACGGTCAGGTCGTCGTGGCCGAGCGCGCTCTCCTGGACGTCCAGCAGCCAGGAGACGTCGATGTAGAGAGGCGGCATCAGGCGGCAGCAACCCCGTCACGTTCGGCGGGCGGCACTTCGTCGGGGAAGGCCTCGTCGAACTCGCCGCGCAGCCGCTCGGCCCATTCGGTCGCGCCGGCGACGAACTGCTTGCGCTGCATCTCGCGGATTCCGAGGTCGTGCAGGTACTGCTTGAGGCTCTTGCCCTCGGCGGCGGCCGCGGCCCGCACGCCTTCGAGTTCCTCGTCGGTGAAGGACACGTTCAGCGATGGCATACCAGAGAGGGTACCTAGTAGGTGCCTGCCGGTGAAGCGGGATACCGGGCCGACCCTTCAGCGTCCGGCCCGGCGGCGGCGACAAGGAGCCCGGCGCCGGACTCGGCCACCGTGAGTGGCCGGGCACCGGGCCGAAAGCTGCAGGCCGTGCTCGGCCGGCCCGGACTTGCGATCTTCTTGATCTCCCGGCGTCCCGGGAGGCTGAAGATTCCCGGTCGCCCCCCTTGCACTTCGGGTGGTCGCCACCGATCCCGTGCCGCGGCGGACAGTCCGCAGCAGGCGCCGCCCCTCGTCGCCATCGATCTCGCGGACGCGTACACGCTCCGACGCCCGCACGTGATCTCGTTCAGTGCACGGTCATGCGGGTGTCCCCGGCGGTGCGTAACCGACTGCAGCACGTCTTCGCGTTCCGCGGCCCCGGTCACATGACGCGCGTCGGCAAGTGCGAGCACATATCGCATCTGGCGCAGATACATTCATCGATTTCGTTTCTCAATGCCATGACCAACAACTGTTGGACCTCTGAATCATCGATTCCTAGGCTCGGCCAGGCAGGCCTTCCGTACGAGAAGACCTCGACCACCTGTCTTCCACACCCGGAGGAGACGTCCGATGAAGCAACGCACGATCGGCGGACAGACGGTTTCGGCGATCGGGCTCGGCGGCATGCCGATGTCCATCGAGGGCCGCCCCGACGCCCACAGATCGACCGCAACGATCCACGCCGCGCTCGACGCCGGTGTCACACTCATCGACACAGCGGACGCGTATCACCGCGACGCCGGCGAGGTCGGACACAACGAGGAGCTCATCGCCCGGGCTCTGCGCACGTACGGCCGGGGAGCGGACGACGTGCTCGTCGCGACGAAGGGGGGTCACCTGCGGCCCGGCGACGGCAGCTGGACCGTGAACGGCGATCCGGCCCATCTCAAGCGGGCCGCCAAGGAGTCGGCCAAACGCCTGGGCGTCGAGGCGATCGGCCTCTACCAGTTCCACCGCCCCGATCCGCGCGTCCCGTACGCCGATTCGATCGGTGCGATCCGTGACCTGCTCGACGAGGGCGTGATCCTCATGGCGGGAATCTCGAACGCGACCGTGGAGCAGATCGACGAGGCGAACGAGATCCTGGGCGGTCGCCTCGACTCGGTCCAGAACCAGTTCTCGCCCAGGTTCCGCTCCAGTCAGCGCGAGCTGGAACACTGCGCCGAACTAGGGATCGCGTTCCTTCCCTGGAGCCCACTGGGCGGCATAGGGAACGCGCCCGAACTCTCGTCGCACCACGCCGCTTTCCGCGAGATCGCGGACGAGGTGGGCGTCAGCGTCTACCGTGTGACCCTGGCCTGGGAGCTTGCCCTCGCGCCCGTGGTGGTCCCGATTCCCGGGGCCTCTCGCCCCGAAAGCATCCGTGACTCAGCGGCCGCCACCGACGTCAAGCTCACCCCGGAGCAGATTTCCCGCCTGTCGGCGGCCTGAGGCGCCCGGTACCGGCACCGAATACCCACTTACGAACAAGGACCCGCTCGTGAAGACGTTCAAACTGCCCGGCACCGACATGGTCGTCCCGAACATCGTGCTCGGCCTGATGCGCATCCAGGACAAGAGCGACGCCGAGGTGCGCGAACTCCTCGCCACCGCAATGGACGCCGGCATCACGTTCCTCGATCACGCCGACGTGTACGGCAGCGAACTGCACGGCTGCGAGCGCCGTTTCGCCGAGGCGATGCGGCTGAGCTCCTCGCAACGTGAGCAGTTGATCATCCAGTCGAAGGCCGGCATCGTCCGCGAAGGCCCTTACTTCGACTTCTCCTACGAACACATCATCGAGTCAGTGGACGGTTCACTCAAGGCTCTCGGCACCGACTACCTCGACATCCTGCTGCTGCACCGTCCCGACGCCCTGGTCGAACCCGAAGAGGTCGCGCGTGCCTTCGACGACCTCGCCACGGCGGGCAAGGTACGGGCCTTCGGCGTCTCGAACCACACCCCTCGGCAGATCGATCTGCTGCGCCGCCACGTCAGTCAGCCGCTGGTGGCGAACCAGCTCCAGCTGTCGATCACGCACGCCCCGCTCGTCGCGCAAGGCGTCGCGGCCAACATGCAGGGCCTGGACCAGTCGGTCAGCCGTGACGACGGGCTCCTGGACTACTGCCGACTGCACGACATCACCGTGCAGGCCTGGTCACCGTTCCAGACCGGCTTCTTCGACGGACCGTTCCTCGGCTCGGAGCGGCACCCCGAGCTCAACGCCGTCATCGATCGCCTGGCGGCGAAGTACGGTGTGCCGCCCCTTGCCATCGCGACGGCCTGGATCACCCGCCACCCCGCCCGGATGCAGGTGGTCATCGGCACGACCACACCGCAGCGCGTCGCGGACGCCGCCCTCGGATCGGACGTACCACTGACCCGTGCAGAATGGTACGAACTGTTCCGCGCCGCCAACTACATCGTGCCCTGACCGTCGGCCCGACCTGACAGCGCGGACAGGCGTCCTGGGCCACAGGTGCGCAAACCATCGCCACGCTGGCCGCGCACGCGCGGGTTCCCTGTCACACGCTCGACTGTGCGGTTCTCGGCGAGCCGGCGCAGGCACACCCGGCCCGGCCGGACGGCGTCTGCGGTATGACGTTCAGCGACGGCTGCGCGGTCGCCTTGCATCGCAACTCACCTGGAACCTGCGGGGCTGCGCAGATCCAACAGGACTTCCGCCCCGGTTTCCTGGCGGCTGCGGGGCAGGCCCAGATCGACGACGCGGTCGCGGACGCCTCGGTCCAGGGCGTGGCCCGGTCGACTCGGCGCGTTCTTCGTCAGAGAGGTCGTCGACAGAGTCCTCGACGCGGCGGATCAGGCAGCGGAGGCCTCTGATCCGCCGCGTCGGAGGGCAAGGCCTCGGCTTTGCCCAGTCGTCGGCGTCGACTGTGTCCGGCAGTCGCTCGTGGTCACGCAGCGGACCGGCGAGGTTGGTCTGGGGGTCGGGTGGACCGGCGCGGCGGTTGTCACCGCGTCGGCGCGGTTCGTGTCACCGGCTGCGCGCGAGGCAGATCAGTGTCACCGGCTCCGGCGCTGCGTCGGTCGCCTGAGCCCAAGCAGCAGCCCGGGCATCCCAGCCCTGGAGTGCGGCCTGTTCCTCGGTCATCCGCGGGCAGGTGTGCCTGGTTCGCCTCCCTGAGGGCCTGCCAGGCGTCCGGTCCAGGGCCGACGTGGCCGAGCTTGTCGGGGTTGTTCACCGTGCGAATCGTCTGGATCTGACCATCGGGTGCGTCAAGTGCCCAGGTGCTGAGGACCTGGCCATCTCGGTCGCGGAAGATCGAGCCCGGCCGGCCGTTCACCTCCTGCGGCTCGACAACGCCACCGCTCCTGATCACCAGCGGGACAAACGACGCCAGCGCCCGGAGCACGTTCTCGGCGCCAAGGATGACGGGCTTGAACCGCGGGGCCTTGCCGCCGCTGTCGCCGATCATGTGAACGTCGGCGGCCAGCAGTTCGGCCGGCCCGCCGACGTCTCCATCGCGGAAGGCGTCGAAGAAGCGCTCGGCGAGTTTCTCGCGTTCCTTCCAGTCCGCCTCGAACGAGACCCGGCCCGCGTCCATCTGACGGGGTGCACACACCGCGAGCTGGTGGCACGCCGCTTCCGACCGTCCCACGGCCGATGCGATCTCCGGGAAGCCAAAGGCGAACACCTCCCTCAGCACGAAGACCGCGCGCTCCAGCGGGGTGAGCCGCTCCAGCAGGAGCAGGGCCGCCATCGACACCGAGTCCGCCAGCTCCGCCGACGGCACCGGATCCGTACGGGTCGGTCAGCAGCGGTTCAGGGAGCCACGGTCCGACATACTCCTCCCGCCGCACGCGGGCCGAGCGCAGCACCTCGATCGAGATCCGGGTGACCACGGTCGGCAGGAACGCCCTGGCCGACCCGGGCCGGGTGGAGGCGGCCTGGTCCGGCCGCGGTCGCGCAAGACACGACTCCGCCCGCGAGTGGTCACGCGCACAGAGGAGAACGGGGTCCTCGGCCAAGTGCTGGAGGCTCCGGTCGGGGCGAGTGCGCAGGAGGCCGGCGGCGCTGGCGGCGGTCGGCCCTTGCCGCGCTCGCCCGCAAGGGCAAGTCCGGTGAGTGGGGCCACCAGCGTGCTGGGCCTCGGCGGCGGTCGGGTGTTCCTTGGGAGCTCGACCACATGGCTTCGGGACCGGGATGGAGGAAGCCGCGAGTGTTCGATGCGGCGGCGGCCAGGCTGCTTGCGGGGCTGCCGGCCGTCAACGTCTGAAGGCCGCCGGTCTGCGGTCCCCTGCCCACCGGCCGCAGAACCAGCAGGCAGTCTCCGACCGTTGCTCATCGGCCTGTCACCTGCGATGATCCATCCCTGATCCGTGACCACGGGGGAGTCCGAGCGTGGGATCTTTGAGACCAGGCAGTCACAACACAGTGTCCTGTCGGAGCGTGAAACGACCACGTATCGCTCTGCTGGCCGCGCTGGGCATCACTGCCATGTTCGTTACGGGGTGCGGAGGTTCCGGCGATGAAGGACTGCCGGTGCGGTTGGTCAATGAGTCGGCCTGGGATGCACACGTGCTCGGTTGTCCGTCATGCGGCGAGCGCGGTGTTGTGGTCGAGGGAGATCCTGACCGAACGCCGGGCGGGGGCGGCGGTACCTACTTTGGGTGGACCGAAGAACACGCATGGCCTGTGACGTACAAGGTGGTCGTCTGGGGAGTGGAGTCGGTCTGCCCGGTCATCGACCCCGAGCCCGGCAAAGCAGAGGGGGCGGTAGGCACCCGCGACATCATCTACGTAGTGGACGAGACCGGGATGTGCGTCGCGGGCCCAGCGAGCCCGGACGACTTGTGACGTCGACATGTGCGGGGTCAACCGCCTCGAAGTGCGACACGAAGTCGCACACGTCAAGCGGGAAAGCCACGAGGGAAGTAGAGGTGTGCCGACCCCGGATCAGTGTCCGTATCCGTTCCCGCGCTCAGGTGCGTCGCCGGTAACAGCGGGCGTGCAGCTGAGCGTTCAAGCCCAGAGTTCCCCGACCGCCGGGGCTGGCACAGGGTGAGAGTCCGCTCCCCGCACCCGCGGGGTTGTTCCCTACGGTGTGCCCATTCCTAGTGGCCGGCAGCCGAACGTCGCACACCGATCTCCGTGCCGTCGATGATCCCGTCCGACCGTCGACGCCCAGGTACTCAACGACCTCGGCGAGGGTGCGCAGCCGGACGTCCGGCGCGATGGTGGAGCCCCGCCGCGCGAGCAGGGGCCGCACCTCGCCGATGGCACACGTGACCCTGGAGCGGTCCACGCCGGAGCAACAGGCCGGCACGTCATGAGCGGTGCCATGACGCAGACTCAACCAGGTGATCAACAGCCGGTCCAGGAACACGAACCTGTGATTCGCGCCGGCTCCCGCAGCCGTCGCCGCGGCCGAGCCGCCAGGCGCGCCTGATGTTGTTCGTGCCACAACAGCCCCACCTCAGCCACGAGTTCATCGATCGCCTCCGCCGTCAGCCCGGTGACCCGATACTCCGAAACGATCAACTCGCGCGCCCAGCCCCGCGCCTGCTACTACCCGGCCACCGGACAGCCGGGCCGTGACTGCTTCAGCGGATGAGTCCGTCGGCAGGCACGCTGGCCCTCTCCGCCCGCGCCCGGTTCGGGTTCTCGGCTCCACCGACGACCCGCGAGGCACTCCGTGCGGCCGGTCACCAGCCGCCCCATCCGGCGGCGACAAGCCGAACAAGCTCCTGAAGACGGGCAGGACCGACGCGCACGGCAACCTGTCGGCCACCGTCACCATGTCCCGGGACACCGCCGTGACCGTCGTCTTCGAGGGCGACGCCCGCTACGCCGGCCGGACCGTCAAGTCCACCGCCTACGCGCACGTGAAGACCGCCAGCTCACTGTCCAAGTACTACCGCACCGGCACGATCGGCTCGACCCGCTACCGCTACTACCACAAGAACACCGACGCCGTGCTGACCACCACGATGACCTACTACAAGGGCCGCAAGGAGCGCCTGGACCTCCAGGTCTACTCGGGCGGCAAGTGGTACACCACGGACTCGGAGTACTTCTCCCTCGGCACCAACGGCAAGTCCATCGTCAACCTCGGCCACCCCGGGAGCTCGGGCATACGCGCCCGGGTGCGCACCTCGTACGTCGACCCCTCCTCGGGCGACAACGTGAACACCACCACGTACGGCACCTGGAACTACTTCTACTTCAGCAGCTGACCCAGGCCGGACACCGGCAAGGGCGGCGGCGCGCAGGACGCGTTGCCGCTCTTGCGCACCCATGCCTCAACCGCCGGCACGTCAGACCTGTCACGAGCACAGTGAGCCGGGCATACAGTCCTTCGTTATAGCTGGGTCGCCTACCAGTACCGCCGCCGCGAACCCCGCACTGGCTCCGCCAACACCTCACGCCGCATCCGCCCCTTGACGCTCCTCTCGCAGCACCGGGCCTCCCCAAAGATCCCGGCGCCCTACGCACGGTCGTGGGACGAGACCCACCCCGCGAGCATCTGGACGCCGGTGATCGCCTGCGATGGCGATGGCCGGCCAATCTGCCGGGTCAGTTGGCCGGGATCTCCGCACGCGATCCTCCTTGGTACGAGAACGGTCAACCGACGTACTTCGCCGGCCTGCCGAATCGCGGCTTGGGCAGAGTGGCAGTCCCGCGAAGGAGTGTGGAGGTTCCCCCAGGACCGCGGTACGTCGGTCTGGAGAGTTGCTCGGTAGGTGTCGCCTGATCGAACCCTCTGTCACCTGCCTTCCTGGCGTGCGTGGTTGAGCGCCGGGGGCGACGGCCGACGGCTGTACGCCGCCCGCTAGCATCCCTTCCTATGACGAGGCGGGGGTGGCGACTGGGTGTCGTGGCGGTGCTGGCGGCGGTCTGCGTCTCCGGTCCCGGGCGCCCGGAGGTCATCCGTACGGCGTCGGACCTCGGCCCCCTGCCGGCCGACCGCTACGACTTCACGCCGCAGGACTACCAGCGATCGCAGCAGGCATCGGCGTTGCTGGTCCGGCAGTGCATGGCGGAGCGCGGCCACCGGGACTTCCCGCTCGACCCCCGTTTCCCGAGCGACCCCATCGTCGCCACCGCGGTCAGCTCCGACTACGGCGTCCTGGATCTCGCCACCGCCCACCGCTGGGGCTACGGCTGGGACCCGGCCAAGTCCCTGGCCTTCCGGCCCAAGGGCCGCCGGATGACCAACGCCGAGTATGCGGACTTCCCCGCCTGCAACGCCAACGCGAGCCAGCGGCTGCTGCGCGGCATCGACCTCAAGCGGGACTGGCTCTACGCGAGTACACGTGCGGTCGAGATCAACAAGGCGGTCAAGCGCGATCCGCGCCTCCGCGCGGCTTGGAACGTGTGGTCCCGCTGTGTGGCAGAACAAGGATTCCCGCGCTATCCCGACCCCGTCGCGGCGTACACGGACACCGCCTGGCAACGGAGCAGTGACGGCAACACCCGGCATACGCAGCAGGAGCGGGCCACCGCCGTCGCGGACGTCACCTGCAAGCGCCGCCACCACACGGCCGAGCTCTGGCACGCTGCACGGGCGCGGCAACAGGCCCTGGACATCACACGGCACCGCGCCCGCTACGCCGCCGGGCTGCAGGCCCTGCGGACGTACCGGGCCACCATCGCCGAGGTGCTGCAAAGGCTCGGCTAGCGAGGCACCCACGCATCACTGCGAGTCCCGCGAGAGCCAATGCCGCCCAGCCGACTGACCTTGCGCCCCGCGTAATCCGTGGTCCCGAGAAGTAAGGGGCGCAGCTCGTGTCGGACTCGGACCTGGGTCGAAGCCGTCGTCGATGTGGACCAAGCGGATCTTCTCGGCGGAGAGCCGCAGACCGAGCGGGGCCAGGACCTCGGCGACCTGCTCGCGCAGGGCCTCGGCCCGCTGGGACGGACCGCTGACCAGGACGACGAAGTCGTCCGCGTAGCGGACCAGGCGCCAGTTCCCCGTGCCCGTCTTGCGGCGCTTCTCCCGCTGGTATTTGCCGCTCATCAGGCTGTGCCACTGGGCGTGGAAGTACTCGTCCAGCGCGCTGAGCGCGATGTCGGCCAGCAGCGGGGAGAGGATTCCGCCCTGGGGAGTGAGGTGACCCCTGTGGTGTGGACACTCTGACAATGGATCTTGCAGGTCCGAGGGAAGGTGTCCTGGTGGGACGTAGGTCTCCGTATCCGGTGGAGTTCAGGAACGATGCCGTCGCGTTGTACCGTGCGGCGGGTGGGAAGCGCACGTATGCGGCGGTCGCGGCGGATGTCGGGGTGACCGGCGAGACCCTGCGGAGCTGGGTTCGCCAGGCCGACGAGCACGCGGGCCGTGATCACGGACGTGGTGAGAAGGGCGCGGAAGCCGGGACGAGGAACTGGCCCGGCTGCACGCGGAGAACGGCCGACTGCGCAAGGCGGAGAAGGAACGGGAACTCGAGCGGGAGATCCTGCGCCGGGCAGCCGCCTATTTCGCGAAGGAGATGAAGTGAAGACCCGCCGCTGGGACTTCGTCTCCGCCCACGCAGAGACCTTCGGCGTTCAGCGGACATGCCGGGTCCTTCGGGTCTCGCGCTCGGGCTACTACCGGTGGCTCGCCGGCGCGAAGGCCCGTCGGGAGCGGCAGGACACCGACGACGCCCTGCTCGTGGAGATCCGTGAGATCCATACCGAGCACAAGGGCACCTATGGAGTCCGGCGCATCCATGCCGAGCTGCGCGGCTTCGGGCATACGGTCAACCGCAAGCGCGTCGAGCGTCTGATGCGCATCAACCGGCTCGAGGGCCGCCACTTGCGGCGCCGCAAGCGCACCACGGTCCCCGATCGGCTCGCGCCACCCGCCCCAGACCTCGTCCAACGCGGCTTCCATGCCCGGAAGTTGAATGAGAAGTGGTGCGGCGACATCACATACATGCAGGTCGGCGGGTCGTGGCTGTATCTCGCCTGCGTCCTGGACATCTGTTCACGTCGGGTGATCGGCTGGTCGATGGCCTCGCACGTGCGTACGGAGTTGGTCATCGACGCCCTGAAGATGGCGGTGGCGACCCGCGGTGGCCGCGTGGGAGGGGTGATTTTTCACGCCGACGGCGGCTCGCAGTACACGTCGGCCGCGTTCGCGCAGGTCTGCGAGGGTTTCGGAATCCGCAGGAGCATGGGCCGGGTCGGCTCGAGTTATGACAATGCCCTCGCCGAGTCGTTCTGGCAGGGACTCAAGAGAGACGATGTACAAGAGACTGTTCTCGACGATGCGTCAGGCGAGGCTGGAAATCTTCCAGTGGCTGACGTACTACAACGCCCGCAGGCGCCACAGTGCCCTGAACTACCTCTCGCCAGCCGAGTTCGAACAACAACAGCAGAGAGAACGTAAACTCACACTCGCAGCATGAGCCCCCGTGTCCACGCTCCGGGGGACGCCTCAGGCCGCTCTCATGGATCGCAGGCAGTGAAGTGGGGTCTTGCCTGCGTCGATGCCGGCTCAGATCGCGGCCAGGTGGTGCCGCCGTGCCGTGCGCTGAGGGTGCCTCCCCCGGTTGACCTCGCTGTCGATTCCCTACGGAACGATCATCCGTAATTCCTGATTGGCAGCCGGGTCGTCGTGGGGCGCCGGGCGGCCAAGCGATGGAAGCCTCGAACGGCAGACGTTGGAGGCCACACCCGGCCCCTCTGAGTGGATGGACCATACGAAGGGCTCACCGCGTCCCGCAGGACAACGTAGGGAAGGTTGTTGGGCTCGGGTACATGTCCCCAGGCCGGTCAGCCGAGGTAGTCCGCGCGCCCCTCGTCGTCAAGTTCGAAGGCGTCCTCGGGGATGATGCAGAACTCGTTACCCTCAGGGTCCGCCATCACCAGGAACCCGCCATCGGCGTACTGCTCCAGTCTGCGCCCGCCGAGCCTCTCGACCCGCTTCTGCTCGGCGGCGGGGTTGGGTGAGGAGATGTCGAAGTGCAACCGGTTCTTGCCCGACTTGGGGTCGCTGGTCTGCTGGAAGCCCAGACCGAGGCCGCTCTCTCGCCGCAGCCATACGTAGGGGCCCGTACGGCCCACGACCGGCCTGCCGAGCAACTCGGACCAGAACGCGGCAAGGCGCTCAGGGTCGGTGGCATCGATGATGAGGGCATTGACCTGCATAGGTGTGTCTGCCATGCCCACATCCTCCCAGGAGAGCGCAAGGCCACTCAGCAGCGGGACACTGACCAGGGATGTCCGTTCTCGTCGGGGTTCGCTGACCGAAGGTCTCTCAACTCGGAGTTGTCATCCTGGAGTGAGTGACACGGCGTCGTCTGGCGGAGTGTCACGTGCCATGCATGGTCATCAACGGGGTAGTGGTGGGTCATTCGAGCCTGGCGAGAGTCGGTTTGCTGAGCTGTGGTTCGTCGGCCTCGCTGACACCGGCCCCGAGCTCCTTCCGGAGGAAGCCGTCACCGCCCCCGAGGTCGGCGGGAAGTGCGCGCTGAGCGGCGGCAGCTGTACGACGACCGCTGTCTCGACGTTGCAAGCGAGCTGGACGTTGACCACCCGGTCCGCTCGCCGAGGCCTGGGACTCCGGCGCCTGCCCTGGAACGCCAAGGAACGCAAGGCCTACGCCTCCTAAACCAGTTCCTGGAGCGACCGGGTGCCCGTGCGGGAGCCGTCGGCAGCAGCGCGAAGGGCTGCCACGGCTGGTTCAGGGGTCCCGCGACCGTACGTGCACGTGGCCGGCGAGGGAGGTCGGCAGCGTCTGCTCGAACTCATCGGCCGCCGTTGGACGGGCTCGGTGCTGCACGCCGCCGGCCAGAGTGCCAGGCGCTTCGGCGAATACCGCGCGGTGATCGAGGGGATCTCCGACCGCCTGCTCTCGCAGCGGCTCAAGGAACTGGAGGCGGCGGGCCTCATCGAACGCACGGTGATCCCCAGCACGCCCATGCAGATCCAGTACCGGCTGGCACCGGACGGCGAGACCCTGGTGGCCGCCCTCATACCGCTCGCCCACTGGAGCACGAAGCGCTCCGGCTCCCGGACCACCGACCGGCTGGCCTCCGCGGCCTGCGCGGCCTGCTGATTCAGAGCATCAGCTGGTCGATGGTGAACGGAAGCGACCTCAGACGGCGGCCCGTCGCGTGGTGTACGGCGTTGCCGATGGCAGCGGCGAGGCCGACCAGTCCGACCTCGCCGATGCCCTTGGTGCCGACCTCGGTCGCCCGGTCGGCCCCGCCGCAGAAGATGACCTCCATGTCAGGGATGTCCGCGTTCACCGGCACCAGGTAGTCGCCGAACGTCGCGTTGGCGATGCGTCCCGTCCCGGCGTCGGTGACGGTCTCCTCGAAGATCGCCTGGCTGATGCCTCCGACGGTGCCGCCGACGATCTGGCTGGTGGCGGTCTTCTCGTTGAGAATGCGGCCGCCGTCGATCGCCGACACGACGCGCGCGACGCGCAACAGCCCGAGCTGCGGGTCGATGCGCACCTCGACGAACTTGGCGCCGAAGGCGCCGGCGGTGGCCATGCCGAGCCGCTGGGCGTCGGGCGGTGTGCTGCGGCCGTCCGCACTGAGTTCCTCCAGGCCGTGACGGGCGAGGATGTCAGCATAGGCCTCGCCGGCGCCGGGATCGTCGACGAGGTGCAGGCGGCCGTCGGCCACCTGCACCTCGTCCGGCTCCGCGCCTCGCAGCGGGGAGGCGTCGTCGTCCCGCACCACGTCGAGGAACGCCCCGACGAGGTTGCGGCAAGCCGTGTGAACGGCGTTCGCCAGAGCCCCGGTCAGCCCGGACCCCCCGGCCTGCGGGGCGTAGGGCATGTCGGAGTCGCCGAGGTCGAAGCGGACCTTCCCGATGTCCAGGCCCAGGAGTTCGGCCGCCAGCTGTGTCATGACCGTGTACGTGCCGGTGCCGATGTCCGTGGCGGCGCTGCGCACATAGGCCGATCCGTCGCGGCGCACCGATGCCCGCGCCTGGCAGGGCACCTGGTAGAAGGGGTACGACGCACTCGCCATGCCGTAGCCGACCAGCCACCGGCCGTCGCGCAGCGAGCCGATGCCCGGTGTGCGACGGGACCAGCCGAACCTCTCGGCGCCTTCGGTGTAGCACTCCCGCAGGGAGTTGCTCGACCACGGCAGGCCGAGCACGGGGTGGGTACAGGCGAAGTTGCGCAGGCGCAGTTCGAGCGGGTCGATGCCGAGGGTGTGGGCCAGTTCGTCGATCGCGGATTCCAGGGCGAAGTTCCCCTGCGCCTCCGCGGGCGCGCGCATGGATCCCGGGCACGGGATGTTGAGCCTGGCCTGGCGGTCGCGTGTCACGACGTTGGGGCAGGCGTAGGACACCGCCGAGCACAGGGAGACGGGCTCGTAGTCGTCGTCCTCCATCGCCACCGAGGAGAGTCCGTGGTGCTCGATCGCGACCAGGTCACCGGACGAGGTGGCGCCGATCCTGACGTGCTGGACGCTGTTGGGGCGGTGACCGACCGAGGTGAACATCTGCGGGCGCGTCAGCACCAGTTTGACCGGGTGCTTCACCTCACGTGCCGCCAGGACGGTCAGCACGGTGTGCGACCACACCCGCAGTCCGGCGCCGAAGCCGCCGCCCACGAAGGGCGCGAGGACCCGGATGCCGCTCTCGGGGATGCCGAAGATCCGGGCGATCGAGGTGCGGACGTTGTGGGGCCACTGGGTGGAGTCGTGGATGGTGACGGAGTCGCCGTGCCACGAGGCGATCGTGGTCATGAGCCCGAGCGGGTTGTTGGTGTTGTCCGGGGTGCTGTACTCCCCCTCGACCACCACGTCGGCCCGGTCGAAGCCCGCGGCCACGTCTCCACGCCGGGTGTCCCGCCCCCACGGGTTCTCGACGACCTCCGCCCGGGGGTCCCGTACGTCGAGGAGCGGATCGGCGGGTTCGTACGTCACGCGCACGAGGGAGGCGGCGTACCGGGCCCGCTCCGGGCTGTCCGCGACGACGACGGCGATGTGCTGCCCGTAGTGCAGGATCCGGTCGTCCTGCAGGGGGGCCGGCGGGGACTGCCCGAGCAGTGTCATGGGTCCACGTTCCAGCCGTGGCGCCGTCAGGTGCGTGATGACGGTGATGACGCCCGGGGCCGCCTGTGCGGCGGAGGCGTCGATGCCGCGGATGCGTCCGGCCGCGATCGTGCTGCCCACCAGGGTGGCGTGCACCAGCCCCGGGTAGCTGAAGTCGTTGGGGTAGTGCGCCGTCCCCGTGGTCTTCAGGGGGGCGTCCACCCGGTCGAGGCCAGCTCCGACGGAGGTGGGTGTTGCGAGGCTCGTCATGGGTGGCCTCCCGCGACGGTTTCGAGGGTGCGGACCAGCGTGCGTTTGGCCAGCTCGACCTTGAACGCGGTTCCCGGCAGGGTCCTGGCGCCCTCCAGGGCGGCCTCCGCGGCCGTCCTGAAGTTCTCGCCGTTCACCCGGCAGCCACGCAGCACGCTCTCCGCGCCCCAGGCCCGCCAGGGGATCGTGCCCACACCGCCCAGCGCGATCCGGGCCTCGGTGATCACGTCGCCGTCGAGTCGTACGGCCACGCCCGCGGACGTGAGGGCGAACTCGTAGGAGGCGCGGTCGCGCACCTTCAGATAGTGGGACCGGGTCCCTTCGGGAAGCAGAGGGATCTCGACCTCGGTGATCAGCTCACCGTGCCTCAGCATGTTCTCGACGTCGGGTGTGGTCCCGGGCGGGAGGTAGAACTGGGTCAGCGGGACGGAGCGCGGGCCGTCCTCGCCCTGTATCCGGACGACCGCGTCGAGTGCCACCAGGGGGACGGCGACGTCCGAGGCGTGCAGGGCGATGCAGTGCGCGCTGGTGCCGAGGATCGCGTGCATGCGCTGGGCGCCGGTGATCGCGGCGCACCCCGATCCCGGGTTCCGCTTGTTGCACGCGGCGACCGCCGGATCCCTGAAGTAGCGGCACCGGGCGCGCTGGAGCAGGTTGCCGCCGATGGTGGCCATGTTCCTCAGCTGCGTCGACGCGCCGAGCAGCAGGGCCTCCCGAACGAACGGGAGCCGTTCGTTCAGGGCAGGGTCCGCGGCGAGCTCCTCCATTGTGGTCAGCGCCCCGACGTGCACCGACGTGGCCGTGCGCATGATTCCCCTGAGCGGCAGCCTGGTGATGTCGACCAGGCGCTCGGGGCGCAGGACGCCGTCCTTCATCAGGTCCAGCTGGGTCGTCCCGCCGGCGAGGTACGACGCGTGCCGGTCGCGGGACACGGTCGCGATCGCTTCGTCGGCGGCGGAAGCGCGCACGTACTCAAAGGGATGCATCGTTTCCCTCCGACGCGACCTCGCGGATCGCCGCGCGAATGTTGGGATACGCGCCACAGCGGCAGATGTTGCCGCTCATGAACTCACACACGTCCTCGTCGCTGCGGGCCCGGCCCTCGGCCATCAAGGAGACGGCGGACATGATCTGCCCGGGAGTGCAGTAGCCGCACTGGAAGGCGTCGTGCCGCGCGAACGCCGCTTGCATCGGGTGCGGCTCGTCGTTGTCGGACAGCCCCTCGATGGTGGTGATCTCCTGCCCCTCGTACTGGGCCGCCAGCGCCAGGCAGGCGACGATGCGCTTTCCCTCGACGAGGATGGTGCAGGCGCCGCAGGCACCCTGGTCACAGCCCTTCTTGGCTCCTGTGAGACCGAGGTGGTCGCGCAGTGCGTCGAGGAGTGTCACTCGGGAATCGATCCGCAGGCGACAGACATCGCCGTTGACGTGCAGAGTGACGTCCACATCGGGAATGCCGGAAGCTGCCTGTCCGGGGCGCGCCGTGGTCTCGACGTACTTCATAGCGCCTCAGTTCTTCGAGCCAGCCCAGGGGGAACGCTTCACCGTCCGGAGCGGTATCTGTCCGATGTTAGAACCGGATCGTCTTGTTCGCCTGCCCTGGAGGTGCGGTCCTCTTCCCGAGGGAGAACGCTCCCTGTTCCGGCGGTCCAGCTCGATGCCTCGAAACGCAGACAACCGGGGGATTCCGGGCTGGCGCGAGCACCGTCGTCGTGACGATGGTGGCCGACAGTGAGCAGTTGCTCAGTATCCGGTCTACGGCGACAGCCGAATGGGTACGGCGCCTGGGGAGTCTTCGGTGATCAGCGCCGGGACCCGGATCGTGATGAGCGGTCTGGGGCGAGTACGGGTGACGATGGTTTACCTGGTGATAACTGCGATAGCCCTCGTGTCCGTCGTGGCCGCCGCGGTGATCACGCTGGTGCGCCGCGATCGGCGCCGGATGGCTGCCAGTCCGGAAGCGCAGCGAATCGAAGCGGCGGCTACGAGAAGCTGGACTGCCTGCGCGACCGGTTTTGGTTGCTGCAGTGGCCCCCTCGGCCCGAACCTGGTCGCGGAGTCGGCGACGACCACGGCTCAGGTTGAACGCGTGCAGTCGCGCGACCAGTTCGTCTCAAACAGGGGAAGAGCGGCCCTCCAAGGGCTCGCAGGGGAACCTCTGGTCGCGCCACGGAACGCTGTCGGGCAGGCCGACCGGTAGTGAGCCGGTCGCGACCATGCGCGCGATGGAACCGTCGTACGGAATGCGTCAGCGCCTTGCCGGTCAGCTTCGACGGGCTGCCGGTGCGGCAGGCTCGCCGAGGTGTCCGGCCGCCGTCCTCCATGCGGCCGTCACCGCGCCGTGGGCCTGTGCGGTACACGCTGCCCGGTCACCGGTGAGTGTGATCGGTGCCCCGACGTGGACGTGCAGGGACGGGCGGCGCAGTGGTGCGGTGACCAGCCCTGCGATCTGCCTGCCGGTCCTGCCCGAGGTGATGCGCCGGGCTCCTGCCTGGCCGACGGGTACGACGCGGGCGCCGGTGCGTTCGGCCAGCCGCGCCAGGCCGCTGCGGAAGGCGGCGGGCGCGGCTTCGGCGGCGTCGGTGCGGAGCGGGAGTCTGCCTTCGCCGTAGATGAGGACCATGCGTCCTTCACCCAGGGCGGCTGCGGAGAGGTCGAGGCAGCGAGCAGCACGGCGGTCGTTGCGGTGTACCGGGATGTGCCCTTCGCGGGCGAGCGCGCGACCCAGCAGGGGGATGCGCCACAGGCCCGCGGCCGCCATGACGGCCGGCTCGGCGCCCAGGCGGCGCAGCGCGGCCAGAACGATGGCCGGATCGGCGAGGGAGGTGTGGTTGACGACGATGATGCTGCCGGGCGCGAAGGCGGCACCGGTGTCGGCGGTCACGGTGAGTCGGCCGACGGCCGGCAGCAGGACGTCGGCAAGGCGGCTGAGCATGAGGTCTCCCGGTCTCAATGATGAGATCTTCATCCTTGAGGGCCGGCTGGGGCCGGGGCGTGAGCGCAACTACTCAGCTCCACCGGTGCCCGGTACTCAACCCGGGCGGCATCATTCCGGATGAACTGCGCCTCCGCCCTGGAAGTGGCGCAACCGATGAGGGCGATGTGAATCGGGGCCGCCCCTCGATGCGGCCTCCGAACCGATCGACGGCAAGTGGTCGGCCGGGGAACGGGAAGGGCGGGCATCGTCGCTTGGCAGCGATGGCGACGCCAACGGATCTGAGTCTCATCGGGGTCTCGGCGGTTGCGTTGGGAGGGGAGCCTGCAGGGCGCCACCGCAGAGCACACCAAGGACGCTGCGGCTGCGCTTAGTTCATGACTTGATTTAACTAATGAGTTTCGACGCTCGGCAAGCCCTCTGAAGCTGAAATCTTTCCGGGTCCTCTTCTGCCGGATCCCTTGACACCTTGATGACATGCCCTCAACACTCCTCGGCGGGAGAGCGCTCTCCCGAACGTCTCCCGGCGCCCCCACTTCAGCTCGCCTGACGTCACGTCATGGGGACTCCCGGCGACGACCTCTGACACCCCCACCGTTCAGGAGGAGGTCTCCATGCCACGGAGATCGAAAGGCCTGTCAGCCACGCTGATCACCGGCGCGCTCCTGCTGACCTCGCTCGGCCTCGGCGGCGTCGCCGTCAGCGCCGGGCCGCCCGCACCGCACAGCGCCGCCGCGCAGTCGTTCGCGGCCGCCCACTCCGGTCATGCGATGGCGGCGTCCACGGCCAACTCCCCGGAGGATCCGGACGGCGACGGCTACATCCCCGCGAACCCGCCCGTCACCGGCGTGACGCCGTCCACCCAGGATCCGCCGCACCGCTACTTCCACGAGTTCCAGGCCAACTGCTCGGTCACCCACACCAGGCCGGACGACCCCATCGTCTACCCGCAGCAGCCGGGCAAGTCCCACGACCACACCTTCATGGGCAACACGACGACCGACGCCAACAGCACGACCGCCTCGCTGTCGGCCGGCGGCACCACGTGCAAGGCCCCCGGCGACCTGTCCGGCTACTGGATGCCCACCCTCTACAACGGCGACCAGCAGATCCTGCCCGTCGGCCCGCAGGTCATCTACTACAAGGCCGGCGTCACCGACTACACCAGCGTCCGGCCCTTCCCCAAGGGCCTGCGCTTCGTCGTCGGCAGCCCCATGCAGAGCGCCGACGAGTTCCGGCACCACCCCGGCTTCGTCGAGGGCTGGGAGTGCGGTGACAGCTACTTCAACACCGAGTTCCCGGCGACCTGCCCCGACCGCGCGGACGTCCAACTCAACATCCGCTTCCAGGCGCCCAGTTGCTGGGACGGCAAGTACCTCGACACCCCCGACCACAAGAGCCACATGGCCTACCCCGTGGTCAAGCCCGGCACGAACGACAACATGTGCCCGGCAGACCACCCGGTGGCGCTGCCGATGATCGAGTTCAAGATGGCCTTCCCGGTCAACGGCGACATGTCGAAGGTGCGGCTGTCCAGCGGAACGGGTCACAGCTTCCACTACGACTTCTTCAACGCCTGGGACGCCCCCACGCTCAAGGCCCTGGTCGACCACTGCGTCGTCGGCGGGCTCCAGTGCGACGCGCGCGGCTACGACGAGACCCACCCGGAGGCGGGCGCCGCGCTCGACGAGCACTACCGACTGCCTTGAGGAGTTCACGCATGACCCCACGACCCCGCACCCGCACCCGCACCCGCCGCATCGCGGCACCCCTCACCGCCGGCGTGCTGACCGCCGGATTCCTCGCCGCTCTGCCTGCCGCCGAGGCCCACGCCGCGGGCAGCGTCGTCAAGGTCACCGGGAGCCAGGGCGCCTGGCAGCTGACGGTGGACGGGCAGCCGTACCAGGTCAAGGGCCTGACCTGGGGCCCGAGCGTCGCGGACGCCGACAAGTACCTCCCGGACCTCCAGTCCATGGGCGTCAACACGATCCGCACCTGGGGCACCGACGCCGCCAGCAAGCCGCTGTTCGACTCCGCGGCCGCCCACGGCATCAAGGTCGTCGCGGGCTTCTGGCTGCAGCCGGGCGGCGGTCCCGGCAGCGGCGGCTGCGTCAACTACCTGACCGACACCGCCTACAAGAACCAAGTGCTCGATGAGTTCCCCAAGTGGGTCCAGACCTACAAGGACAACCCCGGCGTGCTCATGTGGGACGTCGGCAACGAGTCGGTCCTCGGGCTGCAGAACTGCTACAGCGGCGACGAACTGGAGAGACAGCGCGACGCCTACACCACCCTCGTCAACGACATCACCAAGAAGATCCACGCCGTCGATCCCAACCACCCGGTCACGTCCACCGACGCCTGGGTCGGCGCCTGGCCCTACTTCAAGAAGAACGCGCCGGACCTCGACCTGTACGCCGTGAACTCCTACAACGCGGTCTGCGACATCAAGTCCGCCTGGCAACAAGGGGGTTACACCAAGCCCTACATCGTCACCGAGACCGGGCCGGCCGGCGAGTGGGAGGTCCCCGACGACGCCAACGGCGTCCCGTCGGAGCCCTCCGACCAGGCCAAGGCCGAGGGCTACACACGGGCCTGGGGCTGCGTCACCGGGCACAAGGGGGTCGCGCTCGGCGCCACGATGTTCCACTACGGCACCGAGTACGACTTCGGCGGCATCTGGTTCAACCTGCTCCCCGCCGGCCAGAAGCGCCTGTCGTACTACGCCGTGAAGAAGGCCTACGGCGGCGACACCAGCCACGACGACACCCCGCCCGTCATCTCCGACCTGACCGTGGAGGGCGGCGCGGGCCAGGTGCAGGCCGGACGTGACCTCGTCCTGGCCGTGAAGGCCTCCGACCCCGACGGCGACCGGATCTCCTACGAGGTCCTCGACAACAGCAACTACATCGACCAGAGCAAGAACCTGGCCTCACTGCCCTCCACCGACCTCGGCGGCGGTCGCCTCAAGATCACCGCGCCCGACCGCCCCGGCGTCTGGAAGGTCTACGTCAAGGCGACGGACGGCCGGGGCAACGTCGGCGTCGAGACCCGCTCGGTCCGCGTCGTCCCGCCGATTCCGTCCGGCAACAATGTGGCACGGGGCAAACCCGCCACCGCCTCGTCCTACCAGGCGAGTTACGGCGACTGCCCGTGCACTGCGGCCAACGCGGTCGACGGCGATCAGGCCACGCGCTGGGCCAGTGACTGGAGCGACCCCCAGTGGCTCCAGGTCGACCTCGGCACCCGCACCACGTTCCGGCACGTCCAGCTGTCCTGGGAGGCCTCGTACGCCAAGGCCTACACCATCCAGACCTCCGACGACGGCCAGAACTGGCAGACCGTACACACCGTGTCCGACGGCGACGGCGGGATCGACGACTTCGACGTCACCGGGACCGGCCGCTACGTCCGCATCAACGGCACGGCGCGGGGTACCGGTTGGGGCTACTCACTGTACGAGTTCGGCGTCTACGCCTGACGGACGGACCTCTCCCGGAGTGCACGCCCCGCTCCGGGAGAGCGCTCTATTTCCGGATTCGCAGGTCCGTTAGGGTGCCTGCATGAGCAGAAGGGCCCCGACTCTGGAGGACGTCGCCCGGGAGGCCGGTGTCTCCCGGGCGACCGTGTCCCGGGTCGTCAACGGCATCCGCAACGTGGATCCCGAGATACAGCAGGTGGTCCGCGGGGCCATCGAGCGGACGGGTTACGCGCCCAACCGGGCCGCCCGTTCCCTGGTGATCCGGCGGGCCGAGACCGTCGCCCTGGTGATGTCCGGCGCCGGGGACACCAGCGACGCCGGCCAGGACGCCTTCGCCGCATCGGTGTTCGCGGACCCCTTCTTCGGACGGGTCGTCAGCGGGATCGTCGGCTTCCTGCGCCCCCGCTCGATGCACCCTGTCCTCATGTTCGCCGAGTCCGCCCAGGCACGGGAGGAGGTGCTGACCTACCTGCGCCAGGGCCGTGCCGACGGCGCCCTCGTGGTCTCCACCCACGCGGACGACCCGCTCCCCGCCCTTCTCGCCGACGCCCGGCTTCCCGCGGTGCTCTTCGCTCGTCCCTCCCGTCCGGTCCCGCTCAGCTACGTGGACCTGGCGCACCGGGACGGCGGGCGCCTCGCCGCGGAGCACCTCCTCGCGCGGGGCTGTCGCCGACCCGCCACGGTCTGCGGCCCCCTGGACGTGGCGGCGAGCCAGGAGCGCCTTGCCGGGTTCCGTGACACACTCGCCCGCCACGGCCACCCCTACGTCCCGGTCGCCGAGGGCGGGTTCACCCTGGACAGCGGTCTCGCGGCCATGTCGCACCTGCTGGCCCGCCACCCCGACACGGACGGCGTTTTCGCCGCCAACGACCTCATGGCGCAGGGCGCCTGCCAGGTGGTACGGGAGCGCGGACGCCGAGTCCCCGAGGACGTCGCGGTCGTCGGCTTCGACGACTCCAGCATCGCCGTGACCTGCCGGCCCCGGCTGACCACGATCCGCCAGCCGGTGGAGGACATGGCGGCGGAGATGGCCCGCCTGCTCGACGAGCACATCCACGCCGGCCGCACCGATGCGACATCGGTCATCTTCGACCCGGAGCTGGTGATCCGCGACTCGGCCTAGCCGTGTTCTTCGGACGGGTCGGCGACGCGGCCGGCTGGAGTCCCGCCCGCCGATGCCGGACACCCGTGATCTACACCTAGCGCGCGGGGGACGTGATGCGGGCCGTCGCCCGGACCGGGCCCCCGTCGGCGCCCGCGAGGCGCATCGGAAACAGGAAGACCTCGACCGGACATCCCTCGGCCTGCGCGTCCGCGACGCGTCCGAGCCCGGTCAGGTTCTCGGCGATCACAGCGCCCGCTCCGCACAGCACCCGGTGCGAGGGCAGATCCGCGGGACCGGTCGGATCGACGCTCAGCGCGTCGATCCCGACGGTGAGACAGTCCGCCGCGACCACGGCCTGCGCCGCCTCGGGCGTGAGCCAGGGATGGGCGAGGTAGTCCTCGGTTCCCCAGTGCCGCGACCACCCGGTGGCCAGCAACAGGATCGAGCCGGGCCGCAGCCGCAGCAGGCCCAGGGCGGAGATGAGCAGGTCGCAAGTGATCGGCGCCCGCGCGGGCAGACCGCGGACATCGGCGACGACCGCCGGCCCCGCGAACCGCTCCAGCGGCAGATCGTCCAGCGTGGGCCACGCCTCGTCCACGTGGTACGGCGCGTCGACATGCGTTCCGGACTGCGACCCCATGTGCAGCCGGAGGACGTTCACCCCGTGCTCGGCGACCCGCAACGCCCTGGAGACCTCCACCTCCGGGTCACCGGGGTAGCCGGGCATCCCGGTGGCCACGGGCACGGACAGGTCGAGCCAGCTCTCCATCAGCGCATCAACTGCCTTCGACGGCGAGGGCGGGCGTGCCCTCGCTCTCCGTACCAGGACCGGTGATCGGCGGCACCGGAACATCGATCGTACGGGCCAGCCGCGGGCCGTCGGGCCCGTACACCGCCCGTGGCTCGGGGAACATCCGCAGCAGCGTCAGGTACAGCACCGCGGCAACAGCCAGCGACAGCGGCAGGCTGATGTCGATGCCGTTGACGAGATCGCCCAGCGGTCCGACGAACTGGCCTGGGATGTCGGTGAACAGCACACCGACCACGGCACCCACCCACCAGGCCGTCATGCCGCGCCAGTTCCAGCCGTGCGTGAACCAGTAACGGCCGCCACGCTGGCGGCGGTTGAAGACCTGGAGCGCGTCCGGGTCGTACCAACCGCGCCGGTTGTAGAACCCGAGCATCATCACGACCATCCAGGGCGTGGTGCAGGTGATGATCATCGTGGCGAACGTCGAGATGGACTGCACCAGGTTGAAGCCGAACCGGCCGATGAAGATGAACGCGATCGACAGGACTCCGACCAGGACCGTCGCCTGGACCCGCGACAGCTTCGGGAACACCGACGAGAAGTCGAGCCCGGTGCCGTACAAGGACGTCGTACCGGTCGACATGCCGCCGATCAGGGCGAGCAGACACACCGGCAGGAAGAACCAGCTCGGTGAGATGGCCAGCAGACCGCCCACGAAGTCCGGAGCCGCCGGGTCGACGTACTTCGGTGCCTTGGTCGCGATGATGCTCGCGGTCGCGAGCCCGAACACGAACGGCAGCAGGGTCGCGATCTGGGACAGGAACGCGGCGCCGACTACCTTGCGCCGCGCCGTGTCCGCCGGAATGTAGCGCGACCAGTCGCCGAGGAACGCGCCGAAGGACACCGGGTTCGACAGCACGATCAGCGCCGAGCCGATGAAGGAGGGCCAGAACAGTGCCTGCGTCGCCGAGTCGGCCGAGGCCGTGAAGGCACCGGCGTACGAGGGATCGAAATCACCGGCGAAAGCGATCGCTCCGAGCAGGAAGAGCAGGGTCGCCGAGGTCACCGCGATCTTGTTGACGAACAGCATGAACCGGAACCCGTACACGCACACCGCGAGCACCAGGAAGCCGAAGAGCCCGTACGCGACCACGTACGACAGGTTGTTCTGCTCCAGTCCGAACAGCCGGTGCGCGCCGCCGACCAGAGCGTCTCCGGAACTCCACACCGAGATCGAGAAGAACGCGACGGCCGTGAGCAGCGACAGGAACGAACCGACGACGCGGCCGTGCACACCCAGGTGCGCAGAGGAGGCGACGGCGTTGTTGGTGCCGTTGACCGGGCCGAAGACCGCCATCGGGCACAGGATCAGCGCGCCGACGACGACTCCGAGGAGAGTGGCCGCGAGCCCTTGCCAGAAGGAGAGGCCGAAGAGAATCGGGAAGGCCCCGAGGACGCAGGTGGAGAAGGTGTTCGCACCGCCGAAGGCGACTCTGAACAGGTCGAGCGGCGACGCGGTGCGGTCCGCGTCGGGGATGCGCTCGACGCCGTAGGTCTCCACCTCGGTGAGAGACTGCGACGACGTGGCGGGGGAATTCTCGGACAAGAGTGTGCTCCAGCGAAGTGCTTGGGCCCGGACGCGGGCGATGGAGCGCGTGATGGCGCGAGGGGAGAACGGCCCCGCCTTCGCCGCAGGGGTGTGCGGTGGGAGCGGGAGCCGTCCTGGGAGGGTGTGCCGACGCTAAAGCCGGGCCGGTGATCTGCGCCAGCAGGTAGAACATCCATCTTGCGCGTCAGAGGTGGAGCATTCATCCATTGCGGGGAATGCCCGCCGGCTCAGCCCTCGGGTGCCGCGCGACGCGCCGGCCGTGGCGACCGGTGGACGGTGACAGCGATGACCGAGCCGTCGGGCGGCCGCTACCGGCACGACGAGTACTTGAAGAGCGTTCTGTTCCAGATTGCAGGAAGTCGTCCATCACCAGGCGGTGGGTCAAGAACGACCGCTTCAACCATGCCGGCTATCTCTGGGCGTTCTCCGCAGTCACCGCTTCCCCCGGTGCCAAGTCCCGCTGCCGCAGGCGGCGGGACGACCACGGGGACTGGCACGCCGCCGCCCATCGCAACCTCTGCAAGCGCATGATTCGGCCAGCTGTACCACTGCCTCCAGCGCGGCCGCTGCTTCGATGAGGCCGTTGCCTTCCCGTCAGCGTCTGCCCTGGTGGCCGCTTAGCTCGCCCGCGGCCCCGGCGGCCGCACCCACGGCGCAAACCGCTGATCAGGGGCCGTGTCATCGCGCCAGTACCGCAGAACTGTTTCCTGCACGACCTCGACGTGTTCCGCGGCGATGAGACAGGAGACGGGCTCCGGTCCGCCCGCGTCCGCCTCGAACGCGACGAGAATCAGCGGCTCTTCACCGATCTGACCAGTGACTCGCGCCAGTTCCTCGCTCGTCGGCGCACGGAACACCGGGTCGTGGAACTGCGTCGGGCACCTGACGAGCGCGGGATGGGCGAAGACCAGCTCCAGCCCATGGTGACAGGCGAGGTCATGCCCGGCCGCCAGCCGGAGCTCAGCGGCGTTCCAGGCGATGACGTCCCAGTCCCACCACGACCCATCAGGGAGCTGAATGCCTCCGTGCCGGCGTTCCGCGTCCACCCTCAGCCCTCTGCCTGTTCGAACAGGTCGACAGGCTACACACGGACTCACCACCACGACCTTGCCTTCTCAAGCGCCCGAGGTGTCTATGCGCTCGCAGTACTAGCCAGGCCAACTGACCGAGGTCTCGAAGCCTGCGCTGTCGCAGTAAGACACTGCTCGCCCCTCAGCCCCCTCGTCGCCGTCAACCGCGTTGACGGTGTCATCGAGGATGCGGGTGCCACCGTGTTCCAGTCCTGCCCGGTCCAGCCTTTTTGAGGCCTCGATGACCGCACGCCCTGCCCACTCGGTGTTGTCGAGCTCGGGCGACTGACTCTGCCCGTCACCGGTATCGCCGTCCGCTTCGTCGGTTGTTGCGGCGTGCGCCGCATCCTGCCAGGACCCCAGCTTGGTGCAGTAGTCCCGTTGCCACCCCTTGGCCTGCGCTGGATCGTCTGACGAACAACCGCTCACCAGGACGGTCGCGACGACGACGGCCGCTGCTCCCCTGACTACTCGTGCAATCCCGCAACTGTGCTGCATGGACATGCCCTCCCCGAACCTGCCGACACAGAGTATGGATCACGAAGGCGTCGCCTTGCGCCGATCTCCACGGATCGTCACCGGATCGCCGAGGAGTAGGTAAACGCCCAACACGGCGCGCCTGAAACTCCTCACGGAATGGGTACCCAGAGGCGCCCAACGCCGTCGCGCGCCTCGCACCGCAAGAAGCCCCGGCCTCGGGCGCCGCCCTCACTGGGGATGCTGCATTGCACCCGACACTGCCACTGGCCGGTGATCCCCTGAGCGAGCATCCATCGAGCAGCATCGTCGCGTAGCCGAACGATGGAAGCCAAGTCGGCATCAGCGGCGAGGCGAAATCGTATGCCGTTCACATCGCGATCTTCACACGGAAGCGCACGGCCCTGGTGGTGCCGCTCAGCCGATGTCGTACTTGTGTCACGGAGTTCCTACCGGATCGCGTTCAGGTGTCGCCAGCAGATGAGTACGCACCCGAGGATGAGGAACGCTTCGTGGACGTCCCGGATCTCCCAGCGGATGCGCAGGCGGCGGAACCAGGGCAGATGGGCAGAGGCACGTGCCACGACTCAACATCGGGCGCCCAGCCCAGAGCAAGTGTTTGGTGCCCCGGCGGGCGGTCAGTGGCTTCACACCGAGATCCCCGACGAGCCGACGGTACTCGTCATGGTCGTAGCCGCGGCAGCGGGCGCGCGCTCAGAGTCCGCCGGCCCGCGACACCTGCCTTCCCGTCACGTCAGCCTGGGGCCCCGCGGCGACGGCGGCGGACCCATCCGGATCGGAGTCACCGGGCGCGACGGGCGGTGCTGAAGCGGCGCTGGTAGGCCGCGGGGGCGATGGAGAGCTCCCGGGCGAAGACGCGACGGACGCTTTCGTAGCTCGGGAACCCGGCCAGCGAGGCCGCCTGGGTCGCGGTGTGCCCCTGGTCGAGCAGGGACTTGGCGATGTCGAAACGGATCGACTCGACGTACCGGGCCGGTGTGGTGGACAGCTCCTCCCGGAACAGGCGCGTGAGATGGCGGGGGCTGAGGTGGAGATGTCCGGCGAGCTCGTCGAGCGAGTGGTTGCCTCCGGGATCCGCCGTCACCAGGTCGACGACCGTGCGCAGGGCCGGGGACCGGGGCGGTGGGCCCTGCAGCGGCGCGGAGAACTGCGACTGGCCGCCCGCGCGTTGCAGATAGACGACCAGGGCGCGGGCGACGTCCCGGCTGACGTCGGCGCCGTGGTCCTCCTCGACGAGGGCCAGCGCACGGTCGATGCCGGCCGTGACGCCCGCCGAGGTGTAGGTGGTGCCGTCGCGCACGTAGATGGCGTCGGGTTCGACGCGGATCTTCGGGTGGCGCTCGGCGAGTTCGCGCGCGATCTTCCAGTGGGTGGTCGCGCGCTTGCCGTCCAGGAGGCCGGTGGCGCCCAGGACGAACGCCCCTGAGCAGACGGACGCCACCCGGCCGGAGCGGCCCGCCAGTTCCCTGGTGGCGTCGGCCAGGTCGCGGGTGACGGGCGCCCGGGGATAGACGACCCCGCCCGGCGCCGGAGCGAGCCTGCCACCTGGGACTCGTGTCTGGACGGTGTATCCCCGTTGTGACCTGAAGGCTCATCAGCGATCGGCTCAGGCCCAGGACGTCCAGGTCATCGGCCCAGCGCATGCGCAGCCGGTCGGTGTCGTCCAGGATCAGCGCATGGAGCTCCAAAGTGCCCTCGATCGTGTTCGATTTGAGGGAGTGGTGCAGGTCGAGCCAGGTGTCCTGGAATGCCGCTGTGACGGCGCAGACCGTGGTGGTCTTGCCGTGGCTGCCGGAGCCGCGGACCATGATTCCGCGAGTGCCGGGTCGTCCTGCCCCCACCTGCGCCGGCCCTGCGCCGCCGCCGACTCCGTACCCTGACAGCATGCGCATGCGCCCCACCCTGAGCTGGACCCCCGCCGCGGATCTGCGGCCGGGAACCACCGACCTGCAACCGGTCGTCGACGCGCTGAGCACCGGCGGTGTGCTGGTGCTCAGCGGCGCGGGCATCTCCACGGAATCAGGCATCCCGGACTACCGGGGCAAGGGCGGGAGCCTGAGCCGGCACACCCCGATGACCTACCAGGACTTCACCGCCAGCGCCCACGCGCGGCGCCGCTACTGGGCGCGCAGCCACCTCGGCTGGCGCACCTTCGGCCGGGCCCTCCCCAACGCCGGGCACCGGGCCGTGGCCGCTTACGCACGGCACGCCCGCGTCTCGGGTCTGATCACCCAGAACGTCGACGGCCTGCACCAGGCCGCCGGCAGCGAGGGCGTCGTGGAACTCCACGGCAGCCTCGACCGGGTCGTCTGTCTCTCCTGCGGCGCCTTCAGCCCGCGCCGCGAACTCGCCCGGCGGCTGGAGGCCGAGAACCCCGGCTTCGACCCCGTGGCCGCCGGGATCAACCCGGATGGTGACGCCGACCTCACCGACGCGCAGGTCGGGGATTTCCGCGTCGTGCCCTGCGCCGACTGCGGCGGCGTACTCAAACCAGACGTGGTGTTCTTCGGCGAGGCGGTTCCGCCACAGCGCGTCGAGCACTGCCGACGGCTGGTCCGTGAAGCGTCCTCACTGCTGGTCCTGGGCTCCTCGCTGACGGTGATGTCCGGGCTCCGGTTCGTCCGCCAGGCGCACCAGGAGGGAAAGCAGGTGTTGATCGTCAACCAGGACCCGACCCGGGGCGACCCGCACGCCCTCACCCGGGTCGCGCTCCCCCTGGGGCCGGCCCTGACCACCGTGGCCCACCGGCTGGGCATCCCGGTCGGCGGCGGGCCTGCGGACTGAGGCGCCCTCCGGCGGACATCCGCAGCCGTTTCCCCAGGATGGAAAGGCAAAGATCAGCAGGCCACGACTGCCCTGTCGATTCCGCACCGGCGCCGGCGCTACAGCTTCCAGTCGCGCAGCTGGTCGGCGACGTCCTGGACGCTGATACGGATGTCGCGGACCTTGCCGACCAGGTCCGACAGGGCACCGTAGGGAGGATCGATGCCTTCGCCGGCCTGCGCCATGTACTGGGCGGCGATGAACGCGGCGTACAGGCTGTTGCGGTGCGGGAGCGGCTCCAGGCGCACGATCGTGTGCAGCAGGGCCGCTGCGCGCCAGGCCGTGTCCGGGTCGGCTGTCGCGAGGGTGGGCATCCGGGTCTTGTGGCGGGCGACGGCGGCGACCAGCGCGGAGTAGTCCGCCACGGTCAGGTCGTCGTGGCCGAGCGCGTTCTCCTGGACGTCCAGCAGCCAGGAGACGTCGATGTAGAGGGGCGGCATCAGGCGGCAGCGGCCCCGTTGCCGCGTTCGGCGGGCGGCACTTCGTCGGGGAAGGCCTCGTCGAACTCGCCGCGCAGCCGCTCCGCCCATTCGGTGGCGCCCGCGACGAACTGTTTGCGCTGCATCTCGCGGATTCCGAGGTCGTGCAGGTACTGCTTGAGGCTCTTGCCCTCGGCGGCGGCCGCAGCCCGCACACCTTCGAGTTCCTCGTCGGTGAAGGACACGTTCAGCGATGGCATACCAGAGAGGGTACCTACTAGGTGCCTGTCCGTGAAGCGGGGCACCGGACCCGCCCTCCGGCACCGATTGCGATCGCGGTCCTGTACACGGTCAGTGCGGAACGCAACGGTCGGACCTCGTCCTGGACTCCGGACCCGACCGACGGCAGGCCGTCTCCGACCGTTCGTGGACGATGCGTTCGCGTTGGCCGAACTCTCCGTTCTTGGTCGTGTCCACTCGTTGACAGCGCCGCCTTGGGACTTCGGCCGACCGCGACTACCACAGGCCACCATCATCACGGTGCCACCGTCTCACCAGGATGACTTTCGGCCTGCAGCTCGAACCACATGGCCTTGCCGGTGGCGGTCCGGACACTGCCCCAAGCGTCCGCGAGCAGGTCGAGGAGCTCGATGCCCCGGCCGTTCTCCGCATCCGGGTCCGCTGCGCCGCGCGCGGGGCTGGAGGACTCCGTGTCCTCGACCTCGCACAGCAGGCGGGAGTCGCGCAGTTGCAGGTTGAGCCTGAGCGGACCGCGCGTGTGACGCGGCGCATTGGTGATCAGTTCACGCGCCGGCCGCGGGCCGGCCCGCCCTCACGTCCGGCAGTGGTGGAAAGCGGCGCATGCGGACAGAATTGTGATCAGTAGGACCGCACGCTCACAGCCATGCGGCGCAAGGCCGGTGTCCCGCCCACGGAAGGTGGAAGACATGCGGCACTACGATCTCGTCATCCTGGGGGCAGGCAGCGGCAACATGCTGCTGTCCGAGGAATTCGATCGCCTCCGGACCGCCATCGTCGAACCGGACCGTTTCGGCGGCACGTGTCTGAACCGGGGGTGCATACCGAGCAAGATGTTCGTCGTCGCCGCGGACGCCGCCGAGGGCGCGCGGGCGGCACGGCGCCTCGGCGTCCACGCGAGCGTCGCGCACGTCGACTGGAAGTCCGTCCGGGACCGCGTGTTCGACCGCATCGATCCGCTGCACGAGAGTGCGGTGGAGTACCGCAGAGGCCAGGGCGTCGACGTCTTCACCGAGGCGGCCCGCTTCGTCGCCCCGAAGGTGCTGGAGGTCGGGACGGAGCGGATCACCGCCGAGACGTTCGTCGTCGCTGTCGGGTCGCGGCCGGTGGTGCCGGACATCCCCGGCCTCGACACCGTCGCCTTCCACACCTCGGACACGATCATGCGGATCGACGCCCTGCCCGCGTCCATGCTGATGCTCGGCGGCGGCTTCATCGCGGCCGAGTTCGGCCACGTGTTCGCGTCGTTCGGCGTGGACATCACGATCGTGCAGCGCGGGCCACGCCTGCTCATGGCGGAGGACGAGCAGGTGTCGCAGCGCTTCACCGAGCTTGCCTCACAGCGGCACCGTGTGCTGCTCGGCGCCGAGGTCACCTCGGTCGCGCCGAAGGGGGACGGTGTGGCGGCGCTGGTGACGGGTCCGGAGGGTGAGCACGCCGTCGAGGCCGACATGCTGCTGGTGTGCGTCGGCCGCAGGCCCAACACCGACCGGTTGCGGGCCGTCGACGGCGGGCTGGAGCTGGACGAACACGGTCACATCGTCACCGACGACACCTACCGCACGTCCGTGCCCGGGGTGTGGGCACTCGGCGACGCGGTGAACCACTTCCAGCTCAAGCACGTGGCGAACGCCGAGTCCCGGCTGGTGCGGCACAACATCCTCCATCCGCAGGACGTGCGCACGCTGCCGAACAGGGTGGCGCCGCACGCGGTGTTCACCAGTCCGCAGATCGCCAGTGTCGGTCTCACGGAACAGGAGGCGCGGCGGCGCGGCATCGACTGCCTGGTGAGCGTCCGCGACTACGCCCAGACCGCCTACGGATGGGCCCTGGAGGACACCACCAGTTTCGTCAAACTCCTCGCGAGTCCGGCCGATCGCATGCTCCTGGGCGCGCACATCATCGGGCCCCAGGCCGCGACGCTCGTCCAGCCCCTGATCCAGGCCATGTCCCTGGGACTGACGGTGGACCGGATCGGGCACGACGTCCTGTACATCCACCCGGCTCTGACGGAAGCCGTCGAGCAGGCGCTGCTGGACCTGTAGTCGGGCGTAGCGGACGGGACGCACCGAGGGAACGGGATGCCCTGCCCGCCCGGTGCCGGGACCCACCGTCACCACCGCCGCGCCCCGAGAACCGCACGGCACGAGACCCGTATGTCCGGGACCCGCGCGGCCCCTGGCATGGCGTGGCCGACGGGCTCGGCCACCGCTCGCGGAGCCGGACCGCCGTGACCGGCGGCCCACGCACGGGGGACGAGCCGGGTCCGGCGGGGGCGTTGTCCTTGGCCTTGACCGCGTCGTCCCGCCGGTCCTCGGCGGTCTTCTCGGCGGCCTCGGCCCTGTCCTTGACGTCCTTTGCCTTTGTCGCCTCGGACTCGGCGTTCTTGCGGTGCTCGAGGGCCTCGGCCCGGCTGGCGGCGGCGTTCTCCTTCTCCGCCTTGGCCGTCTTCTCCTCGGCCTCGGCCGCGAGGCGCTTGGCGTGCGCGTCGGCGGCGGCCGCCTTGGCGTCGCCCTCGGACTTCACCGCGACAGCGAGTTTGGCCTCCGCGGTCTCCTTGTCCTTCTTGGCGTTGTCCCTGTGGACCTTGGCCGCGTCGGCCGCGGCCTTGGCCTGCACCTCGGCCGCCTCGGCGGCCTTCTTGCGGAACTCCGCGTTCGACTGTGCCGCCTGTGCCAGGGCGCGCTGCGCGATGGTCGCGCTGTCCCCGGCCGCGGCACGCGTTGCGGCCTCCGCGGTCTCGCCGGCCTTCTCCAGCGCCTGGAGTGCGGCAGCCGCACCCTTGATGACCTGGTCCTTCTGCAAACCGACCAGCAGACCCCGGCCCCGCGGAGCACCCGCCGCATCAGCGACGGCATAGGCGGCTTGGAGCGCGGTGTCCGACGTGGTCGCGGCCTTCTGTGCCGTGGTCAGCTGCGCCTTGACCACGGCGAGCTGCTTCTTCGCCTCCGCCTGCGCGGCGGTGATGGCCGCCTTGGCCTTGTCCACATCGGCCTTGGCCGGCGCACTGCGGTGTGGGTCTTGGCGACGATCCGGAACTTCTGTGCCGCCTAGCCATTGCACGTTGACGAGACAGCGTCCTTGCTGTTGTCGAACGTCGGCAGGTGCAGGCACTTGCCGGACGCCGCGTTCACCAGCGGACCGGCGCTGCGCACGTCGAACTTCCACTGCTGGGCCTTGGCACCGCCGCAGTCGCGGATCTGGATCTTCGTGCCGTCGGCGTTGCTGCCGTTCAGCACCTCCAGGCACTTGACCGAGTTGGGGTTGCGCAGGGTGTGGCCGCCATCGTACGTGGCCCACAACTGCCACTCGGCGGACGCCTGCGCCACCTCCTTGCCCAGCACCCGGTCGGGGTCGACCGGGTCGTGCCAGGCGCACGAGGCGAACCGGGCTTTGAGGTCCTCCACCGCGATACGGAACTCCGGGGACTCCGGCGTCGGCGCGGTCCTGGGGAAGCCCCCGGAAGCGAGGAAGATACGGGCGTCCTCAGCGAACACCCGCGGGACGAAGATCTCGTTCGGGACCGGGTCGCCGGAGTTCTTCTTCCACAGCTTCCAGGCTTCCTGCTCCTGGCTCGTCCCGCCGTTGGTGTACAGCGGGTCACCTATCGCGAGAACGGCCTTCTTCGTCTTGTCGTCCGCCTGCGGTGACGGGTCGTAGAAAGGCGACAGCAGGTCGATCGACTTGAAGTACGACTGGTAGAGACAGGGAAGCAGCCCCGTCTTGTCGAAGAGGTTCTCCTTCGCGGGGGCGCCGGGATAGCTGTCCAGGCCGCTGACGGTGGTGCCCCATGCCTGGCGGGTGTCGTCGGTCTTCTTCACCCAGGCGTCGGAGTCGTCGCTGTCCTTGTGCAATGACTGGGCGAACGCGCCGGTGCCCCAGGAGCGGTCCGCCTTCTGGTGCAACTGGTCCGCCGGCAAACGGCAAGGAAGCACTGGACAGGCCGTACATGTTCGGCCCGCCTCTGCGTAGGCCGTCGGCCATCAGACACTGGTCGAAACGCAGTTGCTCGGCTGCCTTGGCGTCGTACCCGTCGTAGGAGTCGGCGGCCGGAGCAGTGCGTGGATCACCGGCGACGGCCGAAGCCGGCTGTACCGCTCCGGTCGCGAGGAGAGCGAGGGAGAGGACCGGGACGACCGGAGTCGCTAGGCCCGCCGTCCATCTGGGGCGTCTGAAATGACGGCGTACAGGTCTACGCAACACGCGTATCCCTCTCTGTTGGGGTGGCTGCTGGAGGCGCACTCCTGGGAGGGACAGGTCAGGCCCGCACATGGGCCCTCACATGGGCCCTCACATGGTGTTGGCGCTCCCCCCGTGGACACGCCGAGCGCTCCCGGACATACGGACTGGCCAGGTCCGTCCAGGAGCGGACGCCACCATGGACATAACGCTGATTCTCATGGCAAGGACGTTACGGACAGGGGAAGTTACGGTCGGTAGCCTCGGCGCGAGGAGGAGGCTAGATGAATCCTGTGCGTAGCCTGTGAATGGCGTTTACCAACCCCTCACCGGTTTCACACCGTCACCACTTTCCGTAACCATGAGATCAACATCACAGTTGCGGCGAGCGTTGGGCGGGTCAGGATCCGGGGCGACGAGCTGTGATGCCGTTGGTCTGCGCTCAAGCCGGCAGGGGCCCGCGAGCCGCTCTTTCTCAGACCGCCGAGGTTGCGGGATGCGCCGCCGCCGAAGGCGACCCTGCCATTGAGTGTCCTGTCCGGGGTACTGACCATGGCAGCCCTCCTGCGGTGTTCCGAACGGGTACGGCGTGGTCCACGGCACCGACGGACCGTGGAAACCATGCCGTACCCCATGAGTTCACCGCAGCGGGGACCGCGCATCTTGAACGGTCCGATCACCCGTGGAACGAGTTGCTCACCACGTCAGGCGCGATGGCGGGGCCGGGTGTGTCACTTGATGCCCGTCGTTGCGATTCCCTGGACGATCTGCCGCTGGAAGACCAGGAAGACCGCGATGAGCGGGATGAAGCCGAGGACCGAGGAGGCCATGATCTCGGCGTACTGGGGGCTGGTGGGGTCCACCAGTGAGGCGAGACCGACCGGGATGGTCTGGGACTTGGTCTGGCTGAGGACCAGCAGTGGCCACAGGAACGAGTTCCAGGAGCCGATGAAGGTGAGGATCGCGACCGTGGACACCGCGGGGCGGCAGATCGGCATGCAGACGGTGGCATAGACCCGCCACCAGCTCGCGCCGTCGATGCGGGCCGCCTCGATCAACGCCGTGGGGATGCCGCGGAAGAAGGAGTGGAAGACGAACACCGAGATCGGTGCCGCGACCGACGGCAGGACCAGCGCCCAGAACGTGCCGAGCAGGTGGAACGACCGGTACTCGATGAACTGGGGCAGCACCAGCGCCTCGGTCGGCAGCATCAGGCCGGCCGCGACGACGGCCATCACCAGGGCCCGCCCCCGGAAGCGGAGAAAGGCCAGCGCGAATCCGGCCATCGAGCAGAAGGCCACCGTGAAGATCACGGCGAGTACCGAGATCACCAGGCTGTTCAGATACCAGGTGCCGATCGGGTGGTTGTCCCAGGCGGTCGAGTACGCGTCCAGCGACCAGCCGCCGGCGAAGACCGAGGTGGGGCTCTGGGTGATGGCGGCGTCGTCGCGCAGTGAGGTGATCAGTGCCCAGGCGAAGGGCACCAGCCAGATCAGGGCGAACAGGGTCAGGCACACGGCGCAGAGCCGGTTGAAGAGCTTGGCGCCGTTGACCGCGCCCTTCGGTTCGGCGGTCTGCGGCTGGGTGATGGTGGTCATGGGTCCTCCGCTCAGGCCGCGCTGCCGGTCGCGCGACGGCGCCGCAGCCCGTACCAGGCCGCCGAGATCGCGACGATGATGACGAAATACACCATGGTGGCGGCAGCGCCGTAGCCACCTCGGTAGGCGGTGAAGCCGGTGTCGTAGATGTACTCGATGACCGGTCGGGTGGATTGGTTGGGTCCGCCGCCGAGCAGCTGGTAGATCTGGTCGAACACCTTGAGCGAGGCGAGGATCTGCAGGATCAGCACCAGGCTGGTGGTCCGGCCGAGCAGCGGCACCGTGATGTGGCGGATCTGCTGCCAGGGGCTCGCGCCGTCGATCGCCGCCGCCTCGTAGACGTCTGCGGGGACGTCCTGGATCGCGGCGGTGTAGAGGACGAAGTTGAAGCCGAACGTCCACCACACGGTCATCAGCACGACGGCGGTCCAGCCGCCCGAGGTGCTGCCGATGAAGTCAGGTACCGGGAGTCCGACGGCGTCGAAGACCTTCGGGATGAGGCCGATCTGCGGGGTGTACATCCACAGGAAGACCAGGGTGACCACCGAGGACGGCACGACGTACGGCACGAAGAAGGCGATGCGGTAGAAGAGCCGGCCGCGGCGCATCCGCGAGGCCAGGATGGCGACGCCCAGGGCGAGGATCACCAGCGGGGGTGTGGTCAGCAGTGTGAAGAGCACCGAGTGCCACATGCTCTCCCAGAAGAGGGAGTCGGTGAGCACCTCGTGGTAGTTCGACAGGCCGACGAAGTCCCCGAGGCCGCTCTTGACGGTGGTGGTGTTGAAGAAGCTCAGTACCACGCCGACGAGCAGCGGGCCGACCAGGAACAGCAGGTAGATCACGAGGAAGGGGGCGGTGAGGAGTCTGCCTGCCCGGCGTTCGGAAGGGGTGGGCCGGTCGGTGGTGAGGTCTGTCGGGGATGCGGCTCGTGCCGGTCGCGTCGGGACGACGGTCGTCATGGTGACTGCCTCCTACTTCATCGTGACCGGCGGTCGGGACGTGGTGTACCGCTTCAGGGCCGAGCGCATCGCGGCCGCCATGCCCTTGGGCGTGATCCGCCCGGCGAGCGCCTCGATGACCGTCCCGCCGATCACGCCCTGGAAGTCCGAGCCGGCGCCGGTGTACCAGGCCACCGGGTCGTACTGGGCGTTGAACGCGGCCTCGACGTAGTTGCGTTGCGGCGACTGGTCGAGGAACGCCTTGCTGCGCTGCGTCGGCAGCCAGGCCGGGATGTGTCCGCCCTCGGCCCACACCGCGCTGCTGTCGAGGAGGCTCCTGACGAACTTCGCCGCGTTGCGGGTGCGGGTCTCGCTGCCACGGTCGTTGCGCGGCAGGACGAGTGCATGCGAGTCGGCGTACGCCACCGGCTTCGGGCCGAGCAGCGCCGGGAAAGGCACGACGTTGAACTTCAGGTTCTTGACCTGCCGGTACGTGGGGATCTGCCACTCGCCGTCGAAGAGGAAGCCGGCTTTCCCGGTGCTGAAGAGGGCGTTGGCGCCGGCTCCGGTGAGGTTCTTCGGCATCAGGTTCGGACCGGTCAGGCTCTGCATGAAGGCGACCGTCTCCTGCATCGCCTCGTCGTCGATGGCGATCTTCGTGCCGGAGTCGGTGACGATCGGGCCGGCGAGGCCGGAGTAGACCATGCTGAAGAAGCGCCAGGCCGTGGACGGGTCGGCCGTGATCGACATGACCGCGCCGTACTGGGCGCCGCCCGCGTCCTTCATCGCCTTCACCGCGCCGACGAAGTCCTCCTTGCCCTTGAGGGGCACGAGATCGTCGCCTGCGGCGTTCAGCAGGCCGGCCTTGCGGGCGATGTCCACGTTGTAATAGAGGACGAAGGGGTGCGTGTCGAGCGGGACCGCGTACACGGTGCCGTCCACGGTGGCCTTCTTCCAGGCCGCCGGCGTGAACTTGTCCTGCGTGACACCCAGTTCACCGAGGGGGGTCCGCTCGATCGGCTCCAGCAGGCCGGAGGCGGCCAGGAGCGGAAGCCGCGAGAGGTGGGTGATGCCGACGTCCGGCGGCGTGCCGCTCGCGGTGGCCAGTGCCAGCTTCGTGTAGTACGGATTGCCCCACCCCAGGACGGTCGCCTCGACCGTCGTGCCCGGGTTGGCCTTCTGGAACGCCTTCTCCATCAGCACCATGTTGGCGCCGTCACCGCCGGTGAAGAGGTTCCAGAAGATGACATCCGCCGTGTCCGGCTGTGAGCCCGTCAGGCCGGACGCGAGCGGGGAGGAACACGCCGCGAGCCCTCCGGTCAGGGCAAGGCCACCACCGAGGGCAAGAAACCGTCGGCGCGCCATCGCTCCGCTCATAGGGGTATTCACCTCGTTAATTCGATGTGAACTCGATGGCGCAGACCCTCGCACACGATTTGCAACGATGCAATAGAACGTCGGCAAGAAGTCCCCCCTCGGCCCGCTGTCGCCGCCGCGGCTCATTCCGGCTCGGGCTCGCGGCGCGAGGACTCCCGGACGACCAGCCGGTACGGCGTGGCCTCCTGGGGGGCCGCCACCACCGTTCCCACCTGCGCGTTCTCGCTCGACGCGGCCTCAGCGGACCCATCGGGAGCCTGCATCTGCTCCTCCAGCAGGGCCAGCGAACGCTCGGCGATGGCGTCGAGATCGGGGGCGATGGAGGTGAGCGGCGGGTGGGTGTAGGCGGACTCCTGAACGGCGTCGATACCGACGACGGCGACGTCCTCGGGCACCCGGACGCCAGAGGCGTCAAGGGCCCGCAGCGCACCGACGGCGAGCGCGTCGTTGAAGGCGAAGATCGCGTCGGGGAGCGGGCCGTTGCCTTCCAGCAGCTCGCGCACGGCCACGTAACCCTGCTCCCTGGTCCAGTCCTCGACCGGTACGACCAGCCAGTTCACCCGCCGCACCCGGGCCGCGGACATCGCCTGCTCGTACCCCTCGGTGCGCTGGCGGCCGTTCTCGCTGCCGTTGCGGCCGAGCGCGACGATCCAGCGGCAGCCCTGCTCCAGCAAGTGCTCGACGGCGGTGCGCGCGGCCGCCACGTTGTCGATGCCGACCCGCGGGAACTGGTCGCCGACGCTGTGCTCACCCAGCATGACCAGCGGAAAGTCCGGCTTCTTGGCGGCGATGTCGCTGGCCGGCAGGGTCAGGGCGCTCAGCAGCACACCGTCGGCGACATTGGTCAGACCGCCCTCGATGATCCGGCGCTCCACCTCACTGTCGCCCGCGGTCGACTCGACGAGCACCGTGATGCCGCGCCGGCCCGCGGCCCGGATCACCGCCTGGGCCAGCTCGGCGAAGTAGGGCTCGGCGAGGAACGGCACCGCGAGAGCGATGAAGCCGGTGCGGCCCGAGCGCAGGCCACGGGCCAGGTAGTCCATGCGGTATCCCAGCTCGTCGAGCGAGCGCTGCACCTTGGCGCGGGTGTCGGGGCTGACGTGCGAGAAGCCGTTGACCACGTTCGACACCGTCCGCACCGACACCCCGGCGTGCTCGGCCACGTCCCGCATCCGCACCTTGGCCACTGGGGCCTCCTTCCCGTCGTGCCGGCCCTCTCAGGGCCTGCCGGGCGGCCCAGGTCGGGCGCCCGGCAGGCTCTCAGAGTCTGCCGTACCCGGGTCCGTCTCAGCGTCGCATCCCGGCAGGACCTTGCATCGATGCAAACGATCACACATGATGGCAGGGCTTCGAGTCGTAGAAACGCCTATGCCGGGAATTCCGGAAAAGGCAGGAGGAGGGTCCGTGAGCGCGATCGAGCAGGACGGGACGTATCCGAGGCCGATCCTGCAGCGGGAGCGGTGGCACAGCCTCGACGGCGTCTGGGACTTCGGGTACGACGACGCCTGCCAGGGCGAGCGCGACGCATGGTTCTCCCCGGAGACGGCCGGCGCGTTCGACCGGGAGATCACCGTGCCCTTCCCGCCCGAGGCCCCCGCCTCCGGCATCGGCGAGACCGCGCCGCACGCGGTGGTCTGGTACCGCCGCCGCATACCCCACGAGGTCCTCGCCGCCAGCGGTGGCGACCGGGCCCTGGTGCACTTCGGCGCCGTCGACCACCGGGCCAAGGTCTGGCTCGACGGCCGCCTGGTCGCCGAGCACGTGGGCGGTCAGACACCCTTCACCGCCGACGTCACCGACGCCCTGCGCCCCGGCACCGACGAGCACGTCCTCGTCGTCCGCGCCGAGGACCACCCGGCCGACCTGGCACAGCCGCGCGGCAAGCAGGACTGGCAGGACCGGCCGCACGCGGTCTGGTACGAGCGGACCAGCGGCATCTGGCAGACCGTGTGGACCGAGACCGTCTCCGCTCAGCACGTCACCGACCTGGCCTGGACCCCCGACCCGACGCGCGGCGTCGAGGCCGAGATCACCCTGGCCTCGGGGCCCGCCGCCCCGGTCAGCGTCGAGATCGTCCTCAGCCACGACGGCGAGGTGCTCGCCCAGTCCACCACCGCAGTCCGCACCCCGCGCAGCCGCATCGATCTCGTCGTCCCCGCCCTGCGCAACGGCATCGACCGCGAGGATCTGCTGTGGAGCCCCGAGCGGCCCACGCTGATCGACGCGCGGGTGACCGTCCGGGACGCCGTCACCTCCCAGGTGCTCGACACCGTGGCCAGCTACGTCGGCCTGCGCAGCGCCGGCGTCGGCCGGGGCGCCTTCCTGCTCAACAACCGCCCCTACTACGTGCGTTCGGTCCTCAACCAGGGCTACCGCCCCGACACCCTGATCGCGAACTCCGGCACCGGAGAACTGCGCCGCGAGGTCGAGCTGATCAAGGCGATGGGCTTCAACGCGGTCCGTATCCACCAGAAGGCCGAGGACCCCCGCTTCCTGTACTGGGCCGACCGGCTCGGCCTGCTGGTGTGGGGCGAGACCGGGGCCGCGTACGAGTACGGCACCGAGGCCGTGGAGCTGCTCACCCGTGAGTGGCTGGAGATGGTGCGGCGTGACCGCAGCCACCCCTCGATCGTCACCTGGGTGCCGGTCAACGAGAGCTGGGGCTGCTCCGACGTCGCCAACGATCCGGCGCAGCAGGCCTACACGGTCGCGCTCGCGAACCTGACCCGCGCCCTGGACCCGACCCGCCCGGTCATGTCCAACGAGGGCTGGGAGCACACCGACAGCGACATCATGGGTGTGCACGACTACTCCTCCGACCCCGCGCTGCTCACCCGCCGCTACGGCGACGCCGCCGGGTTCGAAGCGCTGCTGGCCTCGCCGGGCCCGGCCGGGCGGACCCTCTCCCTCGGCGCGCGGCAGACGGAGCGCTACCGCTCCGGTGAAGTCCCTCTGATGGTCACGGAGTTCGGCGGTCTTTCCGTGGGCGCCGAGGAGGACGAGTTCTCCTACACGCGGACCAGCTCGGACACGCAGTACGCCGCTCTGCTCGGCGAGATCTTCGGGGTACTGCACAAGAGCCCGATCGTCGCGGGCTTCTGCTACACGCAGTTCATGGACACCGCCCAGGAGACCAACGGCCTCCTGTATACGGACGGTTCGCCGAAGCTGCCGCTGGAGACGATCCGCCGTATCGTCACCGGCACCGGGGCCGCCCCCGAGGAGAAGCCCGAGTCCCCGGCCCTGGCCGACGAGGTGCAGTGACCCGTGGCGTTGTCGACACGGCTGATCGGTGGGTGACCCCGACCGGGTGTGGCACAAGCGGGTGAGGTCGCCGACCGCGCCGAGGTATGACAGGCCCTGCCGCCAAGCACGACATGCGCGGCAGGGCCCGCACCAGTCCCGGCCTTCTACTTGTACGCGATGGCCGTGGCAACGCGGATGCTGTGCGCGGGGGTGGTGATCCGCAGTACGTGGCTGTCGGCGTCCCAGTGCCAGGCCGAGGTGGTCAACCGGGTGCCGCCCGCGGTTACCTCCCTCGGTGGTTCGTTCACGCCGAGGAAGGACACGGTCCAGGTTCGGCGGGCCGCCTGTCCTCGGAAGGTTCCCTTGGCAGCGGCGATCTTCAGCAGGTGTGCGTCCTTGTGCGCGGTATAGCGGATCCGGGTGGTTGCCGTACGACCGGAATGCGAGGTGGTGCCGTCGTCCTCGTAGAGAGAGAACGCGCCGGATGCTCCCGGGGCCACTGTGATGCTGACCTTGTCGAGCGGGCTCAGGGCGTCGTTGGGCACGTTGTCGGACCGGGTGATGACGATACCGCCTGCCCGGACGAAGACCGGCATGGTGTCCAGAGTGGTCGTGATGTCGTGCGTGGCTCCGCCGGCGGGTGCGGTGTAGGTGCGGCCGGTGAAGTAGTCCGTCCACTGGCCGGGAGGGAACCACACCGACGTGGTGGTGTCGCTGCCGGGTGTGGTGACGGGTGCGATCAGCATGTCGGGGCCGAAGAGGTACTCGCTGTCCGCCTTGGTGTAGGCGTTCTCCTCCTCCGGGTACTGCAGGTACAACGGGCGGACGATCGGGGTGCCGGTGGTGTTGGCCTCGTGCGCCAGGGTGTACGTGTACGGCACGAGCGCCTCGCGCAGCCGGAGGAACTTCTCCGCGGAATTCTGTGCTTCGGGACCGTACTGCCAGGGCAGGCGGTCGCTGTGGTTGCTGTGCAGACGGTCGACGGGCTGGAAGGTGCCGAACTGCACCCACCGTGTGTACAGGTCGTCGGGCAGCTTGGTGGTGCGGTGGGTCTGGCCGTTCGAGGTGTACGTCTCGGCTCCGGGGATGCCGTATCCGTCGTTGTGGCCGCCGATGTCGTGACCGACGGCGGCGAGGCCGGTGGCGGCCGACTCCCCCGGCGTATAGCCGATTTCGGCGCGCAGGGTGCCCCAGTTCGAGGTCGTGTCACCGGTGAAGTGGAGCGTACTGCGCTTGTCGGCCCAGGGGCCGGTGGGCAGGCCTACGCCGCCGCTGTAGCCGCCGGCCTGGAGGGAGCCGTAGGCGCGGGACAGGACGAAGCCGCGGTCGCTGGTCTCGGAGGTGAGGTCGGCGTACTTCTGGTTGATCCATGCGTCCGGGGTGGCTCCGGACTGGGAGGAGCGGGAGGCGTCGCAGCACCAGTCGAGCCACCAGAAGTCGTTGCCGGCCTGGTCCATCGGACGGTGCAGGTCGAGGTAGGCCTTGAGCTGGTCGGGATCGCCGAAGTCGAAGGTGTAGCAGTCCGAGCCGGCGCTGCCTGCGCAACCGCCCTTTCTCAGCTTGCCCTTGGCCGTGCTCTGGGCCTTCGCGAACTGCGGGTCGGAGCCGAGGATGCTCGGGTGCACGTTCAGGGTGTTGTGCAGCCCTTGGCCGGTGGACCAGTCGAAGAAGGCCTTGGGGTCGGGGAACTTGGCCGGGTCGAAGTTCCACCCGCTCCAGGTGTTCGGCGACTTGAAATCGGTGTCCGTGACCAGCACGTCCAGAGGGACGTCCGCGGCGCGGAACGCGGGCAGGATGGTGTTCTCGTAGTCGTTCGCCGTGCGGTCGATGTATTCGGAGTACCAGACGCCGTAGGCCCAGCGGGGCAGCAACTGTGACGGCCCGGTCAGCATGGCGAGGTCGGACAGGCCCTGCTGGTAGTCGTGTCCGAAGCCGAAGAGGTAGCCGTCCTGGTAGGGCCGGCCGCCGTGGGCGGGGCGTGGAGTGGCCTTCTTGGTGCCGGTGTCGTAGACCGCGGAGGCTGTGTCGTCGAGCAGGTACCAGCCGTCGCGGTGCAGGAGACCGGGCGTGGTCCAGGGGGTGGGTTCGGTGTCGCCGTTGAGTCCGTCGAGGCTGCGACGGTAGCCGCCCAGGGCGAGGTGGGGCGCGGGGGCGGCCTCTCCTTGCCGGCTCAGGGCGACGGTGTCCAGGTTGACGTGGCAGCTGGTGGACTCCGGGCAGTTCAGGGTTACTTGGTCGGTGCCCGCCTTCAACTCGACGGGGAAGGAGGCCGACTGCCAGGTGTCCCAGTTGTCGGTGGCCGGGAGCGTGAGGGTGTGGGAGGCGCCGTTGCCGGTGCGGACTTCGATCGTCCGTGGCTGGTGCAGGCCGTCGCTGCCGGTGCCGTTGGCGTAGCGCAGGTTCAGCAGGTAGGTGCCGTCGCCGGGTACGCCGGTGATCCGGTCCGAGATACCGGATCCCTGGTTGAGTTCGGCGGTGAAGCCGTAGCCGGCATGACTCCTGTGATCGGTGGCGATGATCGCGGAGCCCGACAGGAGGGCGTCCTCGGCCTCGCAACTGGTGCCGAAACGGCAGCCGTTGACCGTGGTCTGCGCTCGGGTGGGGTAGGTGGCTCCGGTGGCGAGGAGGGCGAGGCTGTCGACGTTGACGCTGCCGGAGTCGGTGGCGGCGCGGTGGAGTCTGACGGTGTGCGGACCGGCGCCGAGCGTCAGCGGCAGGCGGGCCACGCCCCAGGTGTTCCAGTCCGATGTCGCGGGAAGCGTGAATGTCTTGTCGGCGCCGCCGTCCACGCTGAGGCTGAGGGTGCGTGCCTCGTGGTGGCCGTCGCTGCCTGCCGCGTTGGCATAGCGCACGGCGAGGTCGTAGGTACCGGCGGACGAGGCCTGCACGTCCGCGGCCAGGGAGTTGTTGGCCACTTCGAAACCGGCGAGGAAGCCCTTGCCGGTGAACCCGCTGTGATCCGTGGCCAGGCCCGGACCGTCGTACAGCTGGTCCTCCGCCTCGCACAAGGCGCCGACGGTGCAGACGTCGTGCTGCCAGGGTGCCGTGAGCACCGGCGTCTGCCCTGCCTTGAAGGACGTCGTCAGGTTGTCGGCGTCGAAGGGTCCGGAGCCGATCCGGTAGCGCAGGGTCATGGCGCTGGTGGTGATGGTCAGGACACCGTCGCTGACGGACGAGGTGTAGGGGGGCGGTGTGAAGGATTCCCGGCCGACGGCGTTGAAGGTGGGGCTGTCCTCGAAGCGGCCGTCCCCCGCGTACTCCGTCCGGATCAATGTCGGTGACAGGACTTCGAAGCGGGCGTCCTGTACGGTCACGGCGGCAGGGTCGCTCGGCCGGCTTCTGGTGTCCGCCGCCCCCACGCCCGGGGTGCCCAGGCAGAGCCCCAGTGCCGCCATGGCCACCGTCCCGACGACGACGGGGCGGCCCAGCCTGCGGGGAAATCTCGGCAAGGATGGTTTCACAGCACTCTCCGTCTCCGGCCCAGCCACGTCTGGGCAACCACCACCACGGCCAGGAAGGCTCCGCTGACGACCTGCTGGTAGGCCGAGTCGAGCGAGCCGATCTGGTTGATCACGTTCTGGATGACCTTCAGCAGCAGCACCCCGACGAGGGAGCCGCTGATGAAGCCGAAACCGCCGCTGAGCAGGGTGCCGCCGATGACCACGGCGGAAATGGCCTCCAGCTCCATGCCGCTGCCGAGAATGGTCACGCCGGACAGCAGCCAGGCGGCGTTGAGTGCGCCGGCGAGCCCGGCGCACAGGCCCGAGAGCGTGTAGACGGAGATCTTCGTACGGGCCACCGGTGCCCCCATCAGGGCTCCCGCGTCCTCGTTGCCGCCGACCGCGTAGACGTACTGCCCGAATCTGGTCCGGCGCAGCACGACGGCGCCGAGCACGAACAGCGCCACGGTGATCCACACGGGCACTCCGATGCCGCCCAAGGAGCCCTGTCCGAGAGTGGCGAAGAAGGAGTCCTTGTCGACGAGATACGTCTTCGAGCCCTCGTCGGTGATGGCCAGCAGGATGCCCCGGGCGCCCAGCATCGCCGCCAGGGTGACGATGAACGGCGCCAGCCGGGCGTGCGCGATCAGTACTCCGTTGACCAGGCCGATCAGTCCGCAGACGGCAAGCGGCAGCAGCAGGGCCACCGCCGTGCCGTACTGCGAGCCCCAGGCGGCGAGGACGCCGCCGAGGGCGAACAGCGAGCCCACCGACAGGTCGATGCCGCCGGTGACGATCACGAACGTCATGCCGAGGGCGACCACGGCGAGGAACGCCGAGGACAGCGCCATGTTCTCCAGGTTGTCGCCCGTGAGGAAGGTGTCGAAGCTCAGCGACGCCACGGCCATGGCGATCAGGAGGGTGACCAGGGCGCCGTGTTGCTGCGCGAGCCCGCTCAGCCGCTCGGAACGGTTCATGCGCCCGGGACCGGCGCCCTTGCGGCTCATGGTGTCGGTCGGCATTCCGGCCTCTTCGGTCTGCGTGGTCATCGCCTGCCTCGTTCCCGGGCCGCGCAGACGGCGAGGACGATCACCACGGCCTGGGCGATCTGGGTCCACGACGGCGGCAGATCGTGCTTGATGAGGGTGGTGGTGAGCAGCTGGATGAGCGCGGCACCCGCGACGGTGCCGCCGACGCGCACCCGTCCGCCGCTGAGCGGGGTGCCGCCGACGACCACGGCGGTGATGGCGGACAGTTCCATCAGGGTGCCGAGGGAGGTGGGGTCGCTCGCGGCGAGGCGGGCGGTGGCGAGCACGCCCGCGATCGCGGCGAGGGCGCCGGAGCAGACGTAGACCACGACCAGGACCCGGCGTACCGGGAGTCCGGCGAGTCGGGCCGCCGGGCGGCTGTCGCCGATGGCCAGGACCTGCCGTCCGAAGGTGGTGCGGCGCATCACGAACGCGACCAGCACCGCGAGCGCCGCGGCGATGAGGATCAGGTAGGGCACGCCAAGGACGGCGCCGGAGCCGAGTACCGCAAGTCCGGGGTCGCGTACGTCCTTGAGCTGGGGCAGCAGGACCAGGGCCAGTCCGCGTCCGGCGACCATCAGGGCGAGGGTGGCGACGATGGGCTGGACGCCGACGAACGCGATCAGCGCGCCGTTCGCGACGCCGACCACGGCACCCATGATCACCGCGAGCAACGTGGCGATCCAGGGTCCGTAGCCCAGGTAGAGCGAGAGCAGGGAGGTGGCCAGGGCCATCACCGAGCCCACCGACAGATCGACGCCCTCGGTGCCGATCGCCAGCGCCATGCCCAGCGCGACGATCAGAACGGGGGCGACCTGGACCGCCTGGGTGCGGAAGTTCTCCGCGGAGGCGAAGTGGGGGGTGAAGGCGAGGTTGAACAGCAGGAGCACCAGGACGCCGGTGTACACGCCGTAGTCCTGGAGCAGGCGCAGCAGCCGGGCACGGTCCAGCGTGCCGCGCCCGAGGGTGAGTTCAGTCATCGCTTTCTCCAGCGGGTACGGCGGCGATGGCGCGCATCAGCTCGCCCTCGTTGACGGCCTCACCGGTCAGCTCGCGGACCACGACGCCGTCCTTGAGGACCACCACACGGTCGCTGCCCTCGATCAGTTCCTCGGGGTCGGAGGAGATCAGCAGCACGGCGAGGCCGTCGTCGGCGAGTTCGTCGATGAGTGCCTGCACCTCGGCCTTGGCGCCGACGTCGATGCCGCGGGTCGGCTCGTCCAGGAGCAGGACCTTGGGGTGCAGGGCCAGCCAGCGGGCCAGCAGGACCTTCTGCTGGTTGCCGCCGGAGAGTTCGCCGACCTTCTGGTGCGCTCCCGCGGCCTTGATCCGGAGCCGTTCCATGAACGTGTCCACGATCCGGTCGACGCGGGCGTCGTCGACGAGGCCGAAGCGGGACAGCCCGGGCAGCGCGGCGAGGGCGATGTTCTCGCGGACCGACAGACCCGGCATGATGCCCTCGCTCTTGCGGTCCTCCGGCAGCAGGCTGATGCCGGCGCGGATGGCGGCCGCGGTCGAGCCCGCCCGTACCGGGACGCCGGCGACGACGACCCGGCCGGTGTCGGTGGGCAGGGCCCCGGCGATGGCCTTCGCGGTCTCGCTGCGGCCGGAGCCGAGCAGCCCGCCCAGGCCCACGACCTCGCCGGGCCGGACCGACAGCGACACGTCCCGCAGACGGTGACGTACCGTCAACTCGGTTGCGGTCAGCAGCGGTTCGGCCTCGGTGTCGTGCGAGCCGGTGAACTTGGTCAGGCCCTCCGCCCGCACCTCGCCGATCTCGCGGCCGAGCATCATGGCCACCAGCCGCAGCCGGTCGAGCTCGGCGAGCGGGCCGGTGTGCACGACGCGTCCGTCGCGCAGGACGGTGATCGCGTCGCAGAGTTCGTACAGCTCGTCCATGCGGTGGCTGACGTAGACGACCGCGACGCCGCGCTCGCGCAGCATGCGGATCACCTCGAACAGGGTCTGCACCTCACGTGGTTCGAGGGAGGAGGTCGGCTCGTCCATGATGACGACGCGGGCCTCGACGGCGACGGCACGGGCGAGCGCGACCATCTGCTGGGTGCCGACGCCGAGTTCGCGCAGCGGCCGGTGCACGTCGACCCGGATGCCGAGTCCGCGCAGTGCCTCGTCGGCCTCGCGGTGCATGCGGCGGAAGTCGATCAGGCCCAGGCGGCCCAGCGGTTCGCGGCCGAGGAACAGGTTGCGGGCCACGCTCATCAGCGGGACGAGGTTGACCTCCTGGTAGATGGTGGAGATGCCCGCCTGCTGGGCCTGCAGCGGTGTGCTGAAGCGGACCGGTTCTCCGGCGTACCTCAACTCGCCGTGGTCGGGCCGGTACACCCCGGTGAGCACCTTGATGAGCGTCGACTTGCCCGCGCCGTTCTCGCCGACGAGCGCGTGCACCTCTCCGGCGCGCGCGGTGAAGTCCACGTCGGACAGCGCGCGCACGCCGGGGAAGGTCTTGGACAGCTGGGTGACCGAGAGCACGTCAGTAGGCCTTGCCGAGGTCCGACCGGGCGTTGCTCCTGTCGTAGGCGCTGTCCTTGATAACGATGTCCTGCCCGACCTTCTCGCCCTTGGTGAAGGTGTCGAGGGTCTGGAAGGCGAGCGGCCCGAAGCGCGGGTTGGACTCGATCACCGCGTAGATCCATCCGTCCACGATGCTCTGTACGGCGTTGCGGGTTCCGTCGATGGTCACGATCTTGACGTCGCCGGCCTTCTTGCCCGCGCCCTTGAGGGCGTTGACGGCGCCGAGACCCATCTCGTCGTTCTCGGCGTAGATCCCGGTGATGCCGGGCTTGGACTGGATGAGGTTCTCAGTGACCGACTGGCCCTTCTCGCGGGCGAATTCGCCGGTCTGACGGAACACGACCTTCAGGCCGGGTGCCTTCTCCTTGATGCGGTCCTCGAAGCCCTTGGTGCGCTCGGTGGTCACGTTGTTGCCGGCCGCGCCGAGGAGGATGGCGATCTCGCCCTTGCCGCCGGTCGCTTCGATCATCTGGTCCGCGGCCCGTTTGCCCTGTTCGACGAAGTCTGAGCCGATGAAGCTGACATAGTCCTTGCAGGCCGCTGCGTTGATCTTGCGGTCGATGGTCACGATCGGGATGTGCCTGGCGGCCGCGGCGCGCAGCACCGGTTCCCAGCCGTCGGAGTTGAGCGGGGCGATGACCAGCAGGTTCGCGCCCTTGGCGATGAGGTCCTGGACGTCGCTGATCTGCTTGGAGAACTGCGACTGGGCGTTGGCGGTGAGCAGTCTGACGCCCTGGGCTTTGGCTTCGGCCTTGATGGAGGCGGTCTCCGCGATCCGGAAGGGGTTGGCCTCCTTCTCGGACTGGGAGAAGCCGACGGTGGCGCTTTTCAGATCGAGTTTCCGGCCGCCGTAGGCGTCGATGGTGCAGGTCGGCCCCGAGGCGGCGCCGGGCGAGGCGACCACCTGGCCGGCGTCGCCCTGCTTCGAGGCGGAGGGCTTCGTGCCCGAGTCGTCCTCGGACTTGGTGCATCCGGTCGCGAGCGCGAGGCTCGTGACGAGGCCGGCGGCGAGAAGCGTTCGCGCGGAGGTGCGACGGACGAGTGCGGTGGGCTTCATGAGTGTCCCCAAACGGCACGGCCCCGGAGCTGAGAGCGCTCTCGGGGAGGCTTGCTCTTGCGTCAACTCGGCGTGCTCGTCGTTCAGGGGAGGTTTTTACATCGTTGGAAGAGCCGTGTAAAGCCTTCCGTCCGAAATCTCGTCACCGTCGGCCCAAGGTGCTCTCCCGCTCGACGAGCTCGAACTTCGCGGTCAGTTCGCGCCCGCCGGGCTCCTCGCGGCCCGAAAGACTGCGCAGCAGCGAGGCCACGGCCATCTTCGCGATGGCCTGCTTGTCCGGCGACACCGTCGTCAGGGTGACGGCGCCGAAACGCCCCTCCGCGATGTCGTCGAAACCCACCACCGCCACGTCCCAGGGCACCCGCAGACCCCGCTCGTGCAACACCCGCATCGCCCCGATCGCGATCAGGTCGTTGAAGGCGAAGACGGCGTCCGGACGCACGCCGGAGTCAAGCAACTCGGCCATCGCACGCGCCCCGTCGTCCCGGTCCCAGCCGCCGACGGGCACCACCAGGCTGTCCGGCGCGGGTACCCCGGCCGTCGCCAACTCCGCGCGCCAGCCGTCCAGTCGCAGGTGGGCGGGCTGGTTCAGGGAGTCGGTGCGCACGCCGAGGTAGGCGATCCGGGTCCGGCCGCGGCCCAGCAGATGACGCACCGCGCACCGGGCCGCCGCCACGTTGTCGATCGCGATGTGGTCGAAGGGCAGGCCGTACTCGCGCTCACCGAGCAGCACCAGCGGTACGTCGCCGGACCGGCCCTGCAGATCCTCGGCCTCCAGGGTCAGTGGGCTGAGGATCAGCCCGTCGATCACACCGCCCCGGAACCCCTGGCTGACCAGGATCTCCTGTTCGCGCTCGCCCCGGGTGTGGTCGAGCAGGACGGTGAACTCGTGCTCCGCGGCCGCGTCGATCACGGCGCCGGCCAGCTCCGCGAAGTACGGGTTGCCGAGCTCGGGAACGGCGAGCGCGATGATCCCCGTCCGGCCCTTGCGCAGATGTCGCGCGGTCAGGTTGGGCCGGTAACCGAGCTCGTCGATCGCCGCCTGCACCCTGGCGCGCATGGCCGGGGTGACGTGCGGATAGTTGTTCACAACGTTGGACACGGTCTTGATCGAAACGCCCGCGCGTTCCGCCACGTCCCTCAGGCTGACCCGCAAGGGATCTCCTCAGCATCGATGAGTGCCCCGTACCCCGGGGATTGTCATGCCCCTGGACAGAGGTCGAGAGCCGTGCTCTCATGCCAACTGCCGTTCCTTCCAACGTTGTACAGACTGAAGCAACGAGCCGCCACCCTTCCTCACCCAAGGAGGATTCGTGCGCATCAGACCTCTCGGACAACGCCTCGCCCTGCTGCTCGCCGCGGCACTGGGCCTCGCCGGCCTCACCGCGGCACCCGCCGCCACCGCGGCCGACGATCCCGTCGAAGTCCACGGCCTCAAGGGCGAGTACTACACCCAGTCCGCCCCGGGCGCCTTCGACTTCCACGAGCTCAAAGCCACCGGGTTCGACCCGAACCTCGACTTCGACACCCTGGAGCCGCGTCTGAACTTCGCCACCGGCCAGTCGGACGACGTCAGCGTCCGCTGGACCGGGAAGATCGTCCCTGAGAAGTCCGGCCCCACAACATTCTCGATCATCGGCGACAACGGCTTCCGGCTGTGGGTCGACGGGAAGGCGGTCATCGACCACTGGGTGGACGACTGGGACCGCGAACAGACCGGCCAGCTCATCGAGTTGACGGCGGGCAAGGCCTACGACATCAAGGTCGAGTACTTCGAGCACTACGGCGGCTCCAACCTCCACCTGCGCTGGACCCCGCCCGGCGGCACCAAGACCGCCGTACCGCAGTCCGCGTTCCGCCTGCCCGACGGCTACGACTACGACGGAGCCGTCTCCACCGCCGTCCTGACGAGCGGCCGTACCCTCGCCCTCGAGTTCGCGCAGCCGCTCAGCGCGCCGCCGGCCGGTCTCGGCGAGCACCTCGACGCCGTGATCGGGGGCGCCGCCTGGCCTCTGGGCGATGCCCGGCTGGACTCCGCCGACCCCCGGAAGCTGCTGATCACGCTGAAGGAGCCCGTCGTCGGCAACAAGACCGGCACCGCGTCAGGTCTCGCCGACCTGCGCTACGACGGTCAAGGGGGCCTGACCGGCGCGAGTGGCAACGTTGTCAGCTCGTTCTGGAGCAGCGGTGCCAACAGGTCGACGTACGAGTTGCGCACCAAGTGGGCCGACAAGGTCGGGCCGAGCAACGCCCACCCGGAGTACCCGAGGCCCCAACTCACGCGTGGTGCCTGGCAGAACCTCAACGGCACCTGGCAGTTCGCCGCGGCCACGGCGGGAGAACAGCCGCCGGTGGGCAGGAAGCTCGGCGAGAAGATCCTCGTCCCGTACCCCGTCGAGTCGCAGCTGTCCGGGCTCGAACGGCACGAGGACCGCATGTGGTACCGGCGTACCTTCACCGTCCCGGCCGGCTGGAAGATCGGCTCCGGCAAGAAGCTGCAGCTGAACTTCGGCGCGGTCGACTGGCGGGCGGAGGTGTATGTCAACGGCACCAAGGTGGCCGAACACCAGGGCGGATACGACAAGTTCAGCGCCGACATCACCGACGCGCTGAAGCCCGGCCGCCCCCAGGAGCTGATCGTCGGCGTCTACGACCCCACCGACGCGGCCGACGGCGAGAACCCGCCGGTCGGCAAGCAGCGCCTGGACCCCAGCGGCATCTGGTACACGCCGACCTCCGGTATCTGGCAGACGGTGTGGATGGAACCGGTGGCCGCCGACCACGTCGACCAGCTCAGGCTCACCCCGAACGTCGACGCCGGCACGCTCACCGTCGAGCCGCAGGGCGTCCGGGACGGCCTGCCCGTCACGGCGACGGCCTACGAGGGCAAGCGCAAGGTGGCCACCGTCACCGGCCGCAGCGGCACGCCCCTGACCCTGCGCATCCGGAACCCGCGTCTGTGGTCGCCCGACGACCCGTTCCTCTACGACCTGAAGGTGAGCGTCGGAGCCGATCGTGTCGGCAGCTACTTCGGGATGCGGTCGATCAAGGTCGAGAAGGTGAACGGTGTCCCGCGCACCCTCCTCAACGGCGAGCCGATCTTCATGATGGCCACCCTGGACCAGGGCTTCTGGCCGGACGGCCTGTACACCGCCCCGACGGACGAGGCTCTCGCCTACGACCTGAAGATGCACAAGAGCATGGGCTTCAACGCGGTGCGCAAGCACATCAAGGTCGAGCCCGACCGCTGGTTCTACTGGGCCGACCGGCTCGGCCTGATGGTGTGGCAGGACATGCCCGCGATGACGGCCGGAGTGAACCCGTCCGCCCAGGCGCGCGCCGAGTACGAGCGCGAGATGGAGCAGATGATCGACGAGCACTTCAGCAGCCCGTCGGTCGTCATGTGGGTCACCTTCAACGAGGGCTGGGGCCAGTACGACATGGCCCGGATCGCCGACCAGGCCAAGTCCTGGGACCCTACCCGGCTGGTCAACTCCATGTCCGGGCTCAACCTCGGCGACGACGGCGGCACCGGCGACATCATGGACGAACACGGTTATCCCAGTCCGGCCCTGCCGCCCCACCCCGACGGTCAACGTGCCCTGGTCAGCGGTGAGTACGGCGGCCTCGGCCTCGCCGTACCGGGACACGCCTGGTCCGTGCAGCAGTCGTACGTCGACGTCGACCCGGCGACCTACACCGACGACTACCTGGCCAAGCTCGCCGAGGTCCACGCGCTGGCCTGCAAGGGCGGCAACGGCGCGGTGTACACCCAGATCTCGGACGTCGAGGGTGAGCTGAACGGCCTGCTGACGTACGACCGCAAGGTCGTCAAGCCCGACGTCCAACGGCTCAGGACGGCCCAACAGGCGCTGATCTCCGACGCCTCACGGGCCACCCCGGCCGGGTGCGCCTGACGCCCGCCCGGAGTCGGCGAACGCCTCCCCGCGCTGCGCCGAGTGTCCTGCTCCGCCCGTGAAAAGGGTGCGGTCCGCCGCCATCCATGAAAGGGGTGCGGTCCGCCGCCGTCTTTCGGACGGCGGCGGACCGCATTCCCGCCGCTGTCACCGGGTTCATCACCGGACTACCTCGGGCGGACTCCGTCCAGCAGGTTGCCCACGAGTCCGACGATGAAGTCGTCGGTGATGGGTTCGTCGGGGATGAGCAGTCGGTGGTAGACGGCGCCCCACAGCTGGTCGACGAGGATCCGCACGTCGATGTCGGTGCGGATCTGGCCGAGTTCCTGGGCTCGGTGGAGGCGTTCTCCCGCCAGCCGGCGCCGCTGCGACGAGTACAGCTTCCGGTAGGCGGTGGCCAGGTCCTGGTCCGTCTGTGACTCGCCGATGAGCTCGGCCAGTATGCGACCGCCCGGGGTCTGGGTCATGACCTGGGCGAAGGCGCGGAGCTGGGCGAGCAGGTCGGCGCGGATGTCCCCGGTGTCGGGGAAGGCGAGCGTGTCCTCGACGGCGTGGAAGTAGCCGTCCAGGGAGAGCGCGCCTCTGGAGGGCCACCATTTGTAGAGGGTGGTCTTGCTGACGCCCGATGCCCGGGCGACACGTTCGAAGGTGACGTCGCCGATGCCTTCGCTGAGCAGCAGGTCCCCGACGGTGCGCAGAACGTCTGCCCGGACCTCGTCCGCGGGCCGGCGCCCCCGTCCGCGAGCGTTGCCCTCCCCGGCAGCGGGTCGGTTCGCATCGTTCGCCATGTGTGCTCCTGCTCGGTTGCCGGGGGGCCGTGTCGTGTCGGATTCCAGGTGGGCGCTGCCCGCGTCGGGTCTGCGTGTGTCATGTCACGCGCGGTGTCACGGAGCGATCCGCAGGCTGGCGATCAGCCCGTCGCGCAGGCGGAAGGTCATGGGGCCGGTGCCGTTGTAGCCGTTGCCGGTCACGGTCAGGGTGGCGACAAAGGTGTCGGATGACGCGCCGGGCTCGATCGCGTCCAGCGCGAAGTGTGCCTGTACGCCGATGTTGTCGGTCCGGTCCCAGGCGCGCACGCCGTCGCGGCCGTGGTACTCGCGACCCCAGTCGCTGAGCTCGGCGTCGTGCGTGAACGCGGTGGCGAATGCCTCGGCGTCGCCTCGGTTGGTCGCCTCGACGAAGGTCTGGATGGCGGCGGGGATATCGATGATGTTCATGGTAAGTGCCTCGTCGGTGAGTGGGGCCAGGACGCGGGGCCTGACGTCCCTCTTGCCGTCCCGGACCAGGGTTTCAGCTCTGGACGGTGAGCAGGTCGGCAAGGCCCATGCGGGTGAGGAACCCGCGGCGAATACGGTCGGCGGTCTCGGAGACCTCCTGGGATCCGTCGTCGGCAGGGTCGATGTGCACGCGGTAGGGGCGCCGTCCAGCGGGCAGGGCGACGATGCGGGCGATCTCGTCGGAGACCAGCGACGCGGGCGCGTCCTCGGGGGCGAGGGCGGCGAGTCTGGTCGCCACCTGGTCCATCAGGCCGGGGTACCGGCTCTCGTACTCGGCCTCGACGGTGGTGTCGTCGGGGTGGCCGGAGTGAGCGAAGTGGTTGGTGCCGCTGGTGAACGAGCCGGGGACGACGATCGAGGTCTCCACGCCCCAGCGGGCGAGTTCGCCGGCGTAGGACACCGCGAGGGAGTCCATGGCGGCCTTGGCTGCGAAGTAGGGGGCGAGGTAGGGCGGGGTGCCGCCTTTGACGCTGGTGCTGGACACCCAGAGCACCAGTCCTTGCCGGCGCCGGCGCATACCCGGCAGCACGGCGCGGTTGACGCGCTGGGTGGACAGGACGTTCACGTCGTAGAGCTCGGCGAGCTGGTCGGGGGTGAAGGCCTCGGCCGGCCCGGTCACCATGTGGCCGGCGTTGTGGACGAGCACGTCGATGTGGCCGTGCTCGGCCTCGATCCGTGCGACGGCGGTGTCGACGGAGAGCTGGGAATTCACGTCGAGCTCGATGGACCGCAGGTCGACGTGGTGCTCGTCGGCGTGGTCGGCGGCGGCCTGGACCTGGGGCGCGTTGCGGCCGGTGGTCTGGCGCATGCCGGCGTAGACGGTGTGGCCGGCGTCCGCCAGTGCACGGGCGGTGAGTGCTCCGAAACCGCTGGAGGCGCCGGTGATGACGACGACGTTGCCGGTTGTGGACATGAACGTGGTTCCTTTCCGCAGTGACGGTGGAGAGGCAGGGTGGTGCGTGCGCGGCGGGGGTCAGGCGAGTCCGCCGTTGGCGTAGAGGACCTGCCCGTTGACCCAGCGCGCGGGGCCGGCCAGGAACGAGACGACCTCGGCGATGTCCTCGGGCCGGCCCAGTCGCTCGAGCGGGGTCGCCTTGGCGAAGTTCGCGATGGTGGCGTCGTCCTTGCCGTCCAAAAACAGCGGTGTGGCGGTGGGGCCGGGCGCGACGGCGTTGACGGTGATGTCCCGGCCGCGCAGCTCACGGGCCAGGATGAGGGTCAGGCCCTCGACTGCGGCCTTGCCGGCGACGTAGGCGCCGTAACCCGGCAGCTGGGTGCGGACCACCGAGGTCGAGAAGTTGACGATCGCGCCACCCGGGCGGACCCTGCGTGCGGCCTGCTGGGAGACGACGAAGGTGCCGCGGATGTTCGTGCGGTGCATCCGGTCCAGGTCCGCGAGGTCGAACGTCGCGATCGGTGCCAGGATCATGATGCCGGCGGTGTTCACGACCACGTCGATGCCGCCGAAGACCGACTCGACCGCGTCGAACGCCGCGCTCATCGCGTTCTCGTCGGCGACATCGCCTCCCACTGCCAGGGCCCTGCCGCCGGCGGCGGTGATCGCGGCCACAGTGTCCTCGGCCCTGGTCCTGTTTCCCGCGTACTGCACGGCGACCGCGAAACCGTCCTTGGCGAGCCGCTCGGCCGCGATGCGGCCGATGCCGCCCGAGCCTCCGGTGACCAGTGCGACACGGTCGGTGGTGGGGGTGCTCATGGGGGGTCTCCCTTTCAGGCGCTTCCAAATGAACGGCTCGTTCATATAACCATGAAATGAACGGGCCGTCCATATCTGAGGGTGGGGTCTTCGGCACCACGTACGCACGGTGTCGTGCCGCCCGAACCCACCCGCGCCTTCTCCGGCCGCACAGGCAGGGAACACCCCGAGCGCGGGGCACGGTGAACGACACGGCTTCGAGTCAGCCGTGCACGGTACGGGGAGGTCGCGGGGGCGGATGCTCGCTCACAGGGCGGGACGTGAGGGTGTGTCGGATGTAAGACAGGCTTTTCCACCCCGTGTCCGCCGCTTCACGCAGGGGCCTTCGCGTCGGTCTGGGATGGCAGGGCGGGGCGGCTATGACAGGTGGCACCGCACAAGCCGAGTCGTACGTCAGGAGAGGCATGTCTGTCAGAGCCGAGACGTTCGGGTGCGCGGTACGGGGTGTGCGCCGGAAGGCGGGACGCGGTTTCGTGCTGGGCACCGTGCTGGCGCTGCTCGCGTTCGTTCCGCCGGCCGGCGCGAGCGCGCGGGCCGGGAACGCCACCGCGAATGCCGTCGCGTGGACCACTCGGTACGTGGCGCCCGGGATCGAGGTCCGTACCGGGGTGCTCAGCGACCCGCGGGCCGCCGGCGTGTGGACGGTCACCGTCCAGGCTCCGGCCGTCAACCGCCTCACGGGTGCCGCCACCTGGGCCCCGCTGGGTGACCGCGGCTGGGCCGACACCGCTGCCGGGCAGTTGCGGGCCGCCGGGCTCGCGCCACGCGTCGAGCGGGTGACGTGGGACCAGTACGCCGACACGCCGCACGGCACGATGGGGTGGCAGGTCAGGGTCGGCCGGTACGCCACGCAGGCCGAGGCGGTGACGCTGGCCTCGGCGGTGTCGGCCGCCGGCTTCCGTACCTCCGTCGAGTGGACGGGCTACGACGGACGCCGGCGCGCCGACGCGGAACGCATCCACGTGGCCGTCGTCGATCCGGCCCGGCTGCGCGGCACGATCGAGGTGAGCGACGGCGGCGACGCCGCCGACCGCGAGAAGACCTCGACGGTGGCCGCCCGTCTGGGCTCCCTCGTCGGCGTCAACGGCGGATTCTTCGTCACCTCCGACGCGGACGGCGTCCAGGGCACCTCGGCCGGACTGTCCGCGGTGCGCGGCGAGTTGCAGTCCATGGCGGTCGGTTCCCGTGCCGCGCTGATCCTCGCCGACGGCGGACGGCACCTCCGGGTCGCGGACCTGACCACCACCGTGACCGTCCGTTCCGGCTCCGCCGTCCGCGCGGTGGAGGGCATCAACCGGATCCCGGGCAAGGTGCGCAACTGCGGCCGCCCCGGCGCCGTGCCCACCGAACTCCCCCGCCAGGACATCACCTGCTCGCTCGCGGACGACCTGGTGAAGTTCACCTCCGAGTTCGGGGCGCCACTGCCGACCGGCGCCGGCGTCCAGGTGGTCCTCGACCAGCACGGTGTCGTCGTATCCCGTGGTGACCGGGGCGGCTCCGTGCCCGTCGGCGGCTCGGTCCTCCAGGGCACCGGGGCCGCAGCCGCCTGGCTCGCCGGGCACGCCGGAACGGGCAGCCGGCTGGAGCTGCGGGAGACGGTGCGGGACGCCTCGGGCAGGCAGGTCCGGCTCGGGCCCGACGACAGCATCGTCAGCGCGGCCCCGACTCTGGTCGAGGACGGCCGGGTCCACATCGACGCAGCCACCGAGGGCACACTCGACCCGCTCGACCTCTCCTTCGGGTTCGCCTGGTCCAACGTGCGCCAGCCGCGCACCCTGGCCGGCGTCGACGGTCGCGGGCGGCTGCTGCTCGTGACCGTCGACGGCCGGCAGCCCGGTGTCAGCGAGGGCTTCACGCTCGGCGAGGCCGCCCGGTTCATGCGCTCACTCGGCGCGGTACAGGCACTCAACCTGGACGGCGGCGGCTCCACCGCCATGGCCGTCGACGGCAGGCTCGTCAACGTCACGTCCGACGCCACCGGCGAGCGTGCCGTCGGCGACACGGTCCAGGTCCTACCGCGCCCCGGACGGGACTGACCACCCGCGCGCGGCACCGTCTAGGCGCCGTGTCACCCCTCCGCCGCCCTGCGGAGGGTGATCGCCGCGCCTGCACGACATCGGTGACGCCGCGAGCCACGGTCACCTTCCGGGCGTGCCGAGGACGCCCCCGGCACGGTACGTCACGGCACCGGGCGATCAACGCCCTTCAAGGGGTGGGACGGGCGACGTGGCGGTGACCACCTCACCCGATCCCGGCCACGCGGTTCCGCGCAGGGCGTCCACGATCACCGGCGCCCGGCGATTCCAGCCCCGCAACAGAAGCCGTATGGGCGGGGGTTTTGACGGGGCACGGGCCGGGCGAGACCTGGTTGGCTGGTTCGGAGCGGTGGAGTCGGTAACGCCGTACAGCGCCCACGATGCAGCAGAGCGAGCACCGCGCGTCCACGGCCCAGCCGTACTCGGCAGCGTCATCCTCGGGGCCGATACCGGCCCCGAGGGTTTCGAGCGCCTTCTCCACCCGGACCTAACGCTTTTCCCTGTCACTCCCGCGCGCGTCGGCCGCGAGACCGGCTACGGGCTTCCACGGCGGCCTGCTCCCGGTCGTCTCGCAGGCCCCCCCGGCACGCACTCGGCCTCCCACCCGTGGACACGGTCCGTCTCCCTGCGATGGTGTGGCTACTTCGCCCGTCGTGCCTCACCAAGGTGCCGGGGCCGGTGGCGGGGCCACCGGGGGACGGTCGTCGCAGGTGATGGTGTTCGGCAGTTCCCAGGACGCCAGCCAGGGGCCGGTCGTGCCACCTCCGTCGTTGCCGCCGAGGTCGTTCACCGCGAACTCGGAGCCGGAGGCGGGAAAGTTGAAGGATCCGCAGTTGTTGATGCCGACCGCGCCGACGTTACGGGCGTCCACGTTCTCGAAGGACGCCGATCCGGCGGAGCGGGCGCTGAGCACGGAGGTACCGGTGCCGTCCACGCGGACGTCCTTGAAACGGACGCCTCGGATCGCGTACTTGTCCTTCACCGGGAAGTCGGAGACCAGCATGATCGCGTTGTAGGTGTTGTCGAGGAAATGGTCGCCGGTGACCTGGATGTCGGCGTCGATGTCCCGTTCCAGGGCGTAGAACCAGATGGCTCCCAGGCCGATCTTCCAGTTGAGCTCGAACGGCCCTGAACGGACTGTGGTGTTGTCCGTGATCTTCAGCTGTCCGGTGAACGGCTGCGCGCCGAACCGGGAGCCGACCTGGATGGCGCTGCCCTCTCTGATGGGGTCGGCTATGAGGTTGCCGGTGACCGTGTTGTCGGTGCCGCCGTACAGGGCGATGCCGTTGGCGAGGACCGGGGTCTGCACGGTGTTGTGGGCGAAGACGTTGCGCGCGTCGCCCGTCTTCTCCGACCACATGGCCAGACCGTCGTCGCCGGTGTTGCGGACGAAGGTGTTGGAGACACTCGAATCGGTCACGCCGGTATGGAAGTTGAGGCCGTCGGCGATCTGGTCGGCGATCACGGTGTCAGTGACACGCAGACGGGTCATCGGGCCGTCGAACCACATGCCGACCTTGGTGTGGTGGAGGTAGAGACCGTCGATCGTCGAATCGCTGAGCGCCCCGCCGAGGGCGTTGACCTGGTCGGTGTCGATGCGTTCGCGTACGTCGCCCTCGACGGCGAAGCCTGACAGGTGGACGTCGTGGCTGCCGCCGTCCGCGGCGTCCTTGCCGTAGAAGCCCACACCGGTGTGAACCGAGCCGTCGGGGGCGGGGGTGTCGAGGGTGACCTGGTGGCCCTTGACGATCGTGTACCAGCTGCCGGCCCCGACGATCGTCACGTCGTCCACGGTGATGTGACGGTTCACCTGGTACGTGCCCGGCGGCAGGTACACCTTGAGGTGGCGTTTCCTGGCGGAGGCGATGGCCCGGTCGAAGGCGTCGCCCGCGTCACGCCGGCCGGTGGGATCGGCCCCGAACGCGATGACGTTCGCGGCATGCTTCTCGACATGCGGCGCGCCCACGAGTTGGGTGTCGAGCAGGTCGATCACGGTCCAGGCCGCGTTGGTGTTCTTGGGCGCGGTGAGGCGGACGGTGTCACCGGCCGCGTACCGCTTGCCGAGCAGCAGTCTCTGTTCGTCGTAGAAGTGGCTTGGCCTGAACGGCTTGTCGATGGTGGGCGTCGGGCTGGTGGCGGCGGGAACGCAACCGCATTCGGTGATCCACCAGTCGGGGTGCAGCAGGTCGCCTTGAGGGTCGTTGCTGAACGGGTACTGGTTGTAGAGCCAGGAGTACTGCGAGGTGAGGGTCATCGTGGTGCGGCGGCCGCCGCCCACGGAGACATCGAGGGGCGCGGTGATGCCGCCGCCTTCCGGAGCGTCGGGGATGCTGTACCGCACAGTGAGGGCGTTGGCCGCGCGCGGCAGGGTGAACTCGACGTACTGGCCCGGTTTCAGGCGCACCGCCGTGCGGCCGGATGCCTCCGAGGGCAGCGTGTACGCGGTGCGGTCGGGGCCTATGACGGTGCCGTTCGTCGCCGCGTTCTCCGCCTCCTGTTCGACGAAATCCACCGTGGCGCCCCGCCCCGCGACGAGGGCGGGATCGAGCCCGGCCCGGGTCACCGCCGGGGTGCCCGCACGGCCACCGTGCCCCGAGGCCGCCGGGGCCGGAGCGCCGAGCCCGAGCACGAGTCCGGCGGCGGCCGCGGTCAGCGCCACGAGGGTCCGAGCCGGTCTTCGGGCACGCCCCCTCAGCCGCTCCGCAGCCACGTGGTTGGTGTAGCGCGCCATCGGATTCTCGTTTCTCTAGGAGCGGAGGTCACCGAGGGCAGCTCGGTGCACGGCAGCACGGCGGGAACGTGCCGTGCCGCTGCGTACCGGGACATTAGGGCGCGGCAGGACGGCCGGACAAGTCGTTGGACGCTTCCTTCCATCTATCAGTACGGATCCTGCAAGCGATTGTCGCTTCTTTGCATGGAGTTCGCGTACTGTGGCCCGGCCATCGCGTACAGACTGTCCATGGTGCCGGTGGTCTGGGAGATCTCCGCGGCTCCGCCGTCGATGACGCGGGACGGCAGCGGGACATCGCCGTCGCCGGTCACCGCGAGGCCGGTCCGGAGCTGCTTGAGGTCGTAGCGGGGGTCCTTGGGATGACCGCGCTTGATGTTGTCGGCCGGCCGGCCGCACTACGCCGGGCCACACCGCGTCGCCTGGTGGTGCATGGGCGGAGGGGTCAGTTCGCGTTGCCGAGGACATCGCTGGCTGCTGCGCGGAAGTCCTTCACGGCCTGGTAGAGGGCGCGCTCCCGCTCGGCGGCGAGAGCGGTGTCCACCACCTTCTGGGAGAAGTCCTCGGCATGGGCGTTCCTCACCATCCGACGCATCACGCTGGAGAGGTCACCGGATGCGCGCGCCACACGATCGGCTGCTTCCACCGTGGGAAACGGACCTTCGAGGATGACGACTTCCGCGGCACGGTGTACCTCCCGAGCCAAGGCGACGAAACGGTGGACCTTGTCGTCTACGTCCCGCAGGTCAGGAGTCTCCGGCTGGAGTGCACCGAACACCGCGTCCATAGCGATGTCTCGGTCGTGAAGAGCACCGAGGTAGTTCGCGTAGGCGTCCCTGCGGTGCTGCCTGCGCCACTGGTCACCTTGCGAGCGCGCCGCCGCACGCCCGTTCACCAACGCCGCGCCGATGGTGGCGAGGGAACCTACGCAGGCGCCGAGCAGTGCAGCGAGTCCAGCATCCATGATTCCCATTCTGTCTTTCCCCTCTGATCCGTCAGCAGCCAGGTCTGCGGCCTGTCGTGGTCCGGAACTGGACGGTCAGAATGAGCACGCGGCTGAACGCGTGCGGGTTCGTGGGATCGACGGCGACGACGGCAGGCGCCTGCTGCGGATCGTCCGCAAGGGGACCGGGTCGGTGGTGACCTGGCGGCGAGAGCAGATGGTGCTACCGTCCGCGCAGGGCATGCCCGTGACAGAGATCGCCGAGGTGACGTTCGCCGGCGCGGTCCGCGTCCGGGACGTGATCCGCTGGGTCGGTCGGCCGCTGCCAGCGGCAGCCTGAACCACCTGGAAGGTGAGTCACCGAGATCGTTTGGCAGCGTTGACCCGATAACGTTCCAGCACGCCGACAGACAGTGCCGATGCGGCCATCAGCCCGAACACGATCGAGCTCGACCCACCGCCATGCTCTCGCTCCCAGATACGGAATCCCACCAACAGGACGACGACTCCGAACAGCCCGGCCTGTGTCCGCCTGATGGCCACGGCCCGCCGACGGTGGCCATCTGCGTTGCTGTCACTCGTGCTCACCGGGCTCCTCTGCTCCTTCGGTGCGCCGACTGTACTGGTGAGGGGAGTCATCAGTTCGACCCCACCCGGTGAACCTTCGCGGTCACCGCACCAGCCAGCTGAATCGACCAAGGTCTCGAAGCCTGAGCTGTATCAGGACAGCGGCAACGACAACGGCCGCTGCTCCCTTGACTGCTCGTCCCATCCCACCGCTGTGCTGCAAGGACACGCCCTCCCCCGAACCGCCTCCACAGAGTATGGATCACGAAGGTGTCCCTTGCGCCGGTCTCCGGCGAACCGCCGGCGGCGGGCGTTGGCATCGGGCGTTCGACACAGCCGCACCAGCAACTCGGCGGCCCCGTCGTCTTGGTCTGGGACGACGTGAACACGCACGTCAGCCGCACCACGCGGCAACTGATCGACGCCTGGGTCTTCAGTAGTTGTGTTCAATCCCCTTGATCCGTGACGCTCAGCGAGCGGCTGCGGATGGAGCCGAGTTGACCCTCGACCTTGTGCAGGGCCCAGAGTGCTGGATGTGGAGAACGACATGCGCAGCATTGGCGAGATGGCTCGCGACAGCGGCCTGGGCGTGAGCGCCCTGCGGTTCTATGACCGCGCCGGCGTGCTGGTCCCGGCCTGGGTGGATCCGGTGAGCGGTTATCGCTGGTACGAGCCCGAGCAGCTCGAAGAGGCCAGGCTGCTGGCCCGCTTGCGCCGGGCCGGGATGCCGTTGGCGGACATCCGGCTGGTGCTGGCCAGTTGGTCCGGCGCGGACACCGATCTGGTCCGGAAGCTGCTGACGGCGCATCTGCGCCGCCTCGAACGGAGTCTGTCCGATGCCCGCGGCGAGTTCTCCACGCTCCGAGCACTACTCGATCACCGGGAGAACGTCATGACCTCGCTCCACAGCACCACCGTCCGGCTGTCCGTCGCCGCACCCGAGTTGGCAGCCGCGCTGGACACGGTTCGTTTCGCGGCGAGCACCGACCCCGAGTTGCCGATGCTCGGCGGGGTCCTGTTCGACATTGAGGGCGAGAGCCTCCATGCCGTGGCAACCGACCGGTACCGAATGGCTCTCGCGCAGGCCGCTGTCGCCGGGCACGACGGGAGCCGAGTGCAGGTCCTCGTGCCCACCCCCCTCGCCGACGCAATGCGGGCGCTGTTGGAGAGCGAAGGGCCCGTGCGACTTTCTGTCGACGGTGGCCGCGTGACACTGGAGGCCGGGGACCGGCAGGCAGCCGGTCAATGCCTCGACCACGCCTTCCCCGACTACCGTCGTCTTCTCCCCCAGGTCGCAGGGCGCCGCACCGTCGTCGAGGTGGCGGCCTTCCGGAACGCCCTGGAAACCGGTCCTGTCCGCTTTGGACAAGACGGAGCGCACGACCTCAGCGTGCTCAGAGTGGAGGACGGCGGCACGGTGACCATCTGCACTGACGCTGACGAAGACCCGAACCGGGTCGCCGTCAACCGTGAGTTCCTGCTGGACGCGCTGACCGCCGGAGCCCGGGACCGACTGATTCTGGAGTTCGGCACCCCCACAGCGCCGATCGCGATCCGCCGCCCCGGCGACGAGGGCACCTTCTCGATCCTGATGCCGGTCCGCCTGGAGGACTGACGGTACGTCCACGGCGACGCGACGTCGCGCGGCCGCGAAGACGGCGGCGACGTCGGCCACGGCGGCCGCGTGGTGAGCAGACGTCGTCAGGCCACCCGTACCGCGGGCAGGCGAGCGAGGCCGGCGGCCGGCTTCGGGCGCACGGAGGTCTCCGGAGGTATGGAGCGGCGCATCAGCCGGCGGTGCGGGCCAATTCGGCCATGACCTCGACTGCACGGTCGAGTTCGGCCTCGGTGTTGTAGTAGTGCGGGGAAAGCCGCACCAAGGGGTGGACGCCTCGGTGTTCGGTGTCGAACTGGGTGTGCTCGGCAACGGTCGTGGTGACGTTGATCCCCTGCTTCGTGAGCGTCGAGGCGACGTCGGCCGTGGGGACGGCGTCGACCTTTGCGGTCACGATGGCGCACCGGTTGCGGCCGAGGTCGTAGGTGGTGACACCGGGCAGTGCCTCGAGGCGGTCGCGCAGATACGCGCCCAGGAAGATGGCCCGTCGGCCGATCTCGTCCATGCCGAGCTCCAGAGCCTGCTGGACGGCTTCGCTCAGACCCAGGACGTTGGAGTAGCTGACTTCCCACGTCTCGAAGCGCCGCGCGCCGTCGTGCCAGGTGAAGCCGCGCTTGCCGTCCCAGGTCGCGGCCTCGATCTCGGTGACGCACGGGTCCAGGTACTCCAGGGCCTCGGGACGCACCCACAGAAAGCCCGTTCCACGCGGGCCCCGCAGGAACTTGCGGCCGGTGGCGGTGAGCAGGTCGCAGCCGATCTCGTCGACGTCGACGGGAAACTGGCCGACGGACTGGGTGGCGTCCAGCAGGAAGGGGATGCCGGCCGCGCGAGTGATCCGGCCGATCTCGGCCGCCGGGTTGATCAGGCCGCCGCTGGTGGGGACGTGGCTGACGCCGACGAGCTTGGTGCGCCCGTCGATCAGGTTGGCCAGGGTTGTGGTGTCGAGCTGTCCGGACTCGTCGTCGGGCACGACGACGACCTCGGCGCCGGTGCGCTGGGCGGTCTGGAGGTAGGCGAGCACACTGCTGCCGTACTCGGCCCGGCCGGTGAGGATACGGTCGCCGGGCTTGAACCTCATGGAGTAGAAGGCCGCATTCCATGCGTGGGTGGAGTTGTCGAACAACGCGATCTCGTCCGCCTGTCCGCCCACCAGCCGGGCAATGTTCGCGCGGGTGGCATTGATGCGGTCCCGTTCCTGGGCGGCGGCCTCGTAACCGCCGACGGCGGCCTCCAGCTCCAGGTGGGAGGTCATGGCCGCGAGAGTCCGACGGGACAGCAGACCGGCCCCCGCGTTGTTGAGGTGCACCCGGTTCGCGGTACCCGGCGTGTCCTGGCGGAGCGCGTCGATGTCCATGCCCTTTGCTTCCCATCTGTCCGAAGAGCCCTTTCATTTTCACGTTCTCAAGTATCGCCAGTTCAGTAAAGTGAATGTTTTTGGATATGAAGGATCAGTAATACTGACGAATAACTGTCTGGAGATGTTTCGCGAACCGACGCAATGCGGCACTCCGGCCGCTGCGCCTGGCCCGCGCCCGCAACAGCCAGGTGATCCGCGGCAGCGAAGGCCCCGGCGGACGTCGTGACCGGCGCCGCTCCAGGGCGGTCACCCTGTGCGCGCGGGCAGTCTGCCGACGCGTACCGGAGCGCGGAGAGGAAAGTCCGGATCAGAGGGTGCTCCCCGGCACCGGCACGTACGGTCGCGAGCACGGTGCGAACGTGGACGGCGGAGGCGTCGAGGGCGAGGTGGGGGGTGCGGTCGAACCACAGCATGTCGGGCAGGAAGGCCACCGCGTGGCCCTGCTCGACCAGCCGTGCGTGGGCCAGCATGTCCGCAGAGACGTAGGCGACGTCCGGCTCGAAGCCGGCCGCGTGGCAGACGGCGGTCGCCCACGCACGGGCGGGCGTGCCGACAGGTTCCATCACCCAGGGCCGCTCGGCCACCTCGGCCAGGGCCGCGACGGGCGCCGGGGTGGCAAGCCGCATGGCGTCCTCGTACAGGTGGTGCTGCTCGACCTCTGAGGCGCGGGCCGGTCGTGCGTGACCGGGGAACGTCTCGTCGATCACAAGGTCGAAGTCCCGGGAGAGCAGGCCGGGCAACGACGCATCGGGCTCGGCCTGCGTGGCCTCCACCCTCACCCCGGGATGATTCTCCCGCAACCAGGTCAGTGCGGCGGGCATCAGCGCGAGCATCGCGGTCTGGAAGGCCGCCACCCTGAGAGTTCCGGACACCTCCCGAAGCGACACCGCGATCTCCACCTCGGCGCGCTCCAACTCCCGCAGGGCCTTCTCCGTACGGGCTACCAGGATCTCGGCCTGCGGTGTCAGCCTGACGCCCCGCCCTTCCCGCTCCAGAAGCGGTGCGCCGACCTCGGACTCCAGGAGTGTCAACTGCTGGGAGACGGCCGAGGGGCTGTAGGACATGGCCGCCGCAACGGCGGCCAGTGTGCCGCGGTACTTCAACTCCCGCAGCACCTCCAGGCGGCGCAGGTTGTACATGCCCCTCACTCCGTCCATCACATTCTGTGACCTTCCCCCTCCGGAGGTCTTCACTTCACTGAACGATGATGGACCACGGCCTTGACCGGCGAATGGAACGGTAGGGCGGCGGGCAGCAGCCGAAGGCCCTTCGAGCCTGCGGTAGGCCGGTGGGATGCGGTGTGCGCAGTGTGGTGGTCCGACCGTGGAGGGGCGGCGGTTTCGCGAGCGGATCCGGTACGAGGCAGGCGAGAGCGGTTTGCTCGTGGGGAGAGAACCGCCGGGATCGCGAAGGATCTGCGGGTCAGTGAGCGGTCGGTGGAACGTCGGCGTCGTGCCCGGCGTGAGGGCGGGAGTGGCGCGCTCGCCTTCGCGGGTCGACGAAGCTGCCCAAGCTGTCCGTCCAAGCTGTCCGTCCAAGCTGTCCGGTGAGCAGTTCGCCGAGCTGGAGGAGGAGCCGGCGGGTTGGTGGTGATCCATGGCCGAAGAGGTCGAGCGGACCGGCGACGACCGGGTCGGGACGAACCAGGTGCATGACCTCGTGCAGACCCCCTAGGCGTACCGACTAGTCGGTACTACCCTCTGGCCACGCTCCCGGAGCCGGGTCGCCGCGCACCCTCGTCGCACCGACGCAAACACCCTGTTCCGGGTATCCCTGGGAGGAGCCGTATGTCCGCCGCCACGACACCGTCCGACGCCGACAGACCCGCGCCCGATGTGCCCTCCGCGGACGCCCGCGGCCCGCTGGCCCGGCTGTACCGCCGCGAACTTGCGGACTACCCGCCCACCGGTCGCCGTATGGGGTATCTCGCGATCGTGGTCGTCACCACTGTCGTCCTGTACTACATGCTGTACATCCAGTACGCGGTGGCGACGTCGATCATCACGCACTTCGGTATGACGTACCGCTACTTCATCTGGGTCTCGGTGATCGGCAACGCGGTCGGGGCCTTCGCCTCGCTCGTGGCGGGTCTGGCGGACCGCTGGGGCCGGGCGAATCTGGTGGTCTATGGGCTGCTGATCGCCGCGTTGCTGGTCTGCTTCGGACTGCCGAACGCGGCGAACAAGACCACCTATCTGGTGCTCTTCGCGCTCGTCAGCTTCATCGAGGGCATTGTGCTGGTCGCCACCCCCGCGCTGATCAGGGACTTCTCCCCACAGCTCGGCCGGGCCACCGCTATGGGGTATTGGACGATGGGCCCGGTCATCGGCTCCCTGGTGGTCACCACCGTCACCAGCAACACCCTCGACAGCGCCACCTGGCAGGACGAACTGCGCTATTCGGCGATCGCAGGGCTCGTCGTCTTCATCGTCGCGATCTTCGCGTTGCGCGAGCTGTCCCCGGCGCTGCGCGACCAGATCATGGTGACGCTGCGGGACCGGGCGCTGGTCGAGGCGCGCGCCAAGGGGCTGGACACCGAGGCGGTACGCCGCGGCGAGTGGCGGCAGATGGTGCGACTGGACGTGCTGGGCTCGGCCTTCGCCATCGCCGTGTTCCTGCTGCTGTACTACGCGGCGGTCGGCAACTTCGTCGTCTACTTCTCGACCGTCTTCGGCTACAGCGAGCAGCGCACCAACGCGCTGGCCAACTGGTACTGGGCGGCGAACGCCATCGCTCTGGTCCTGGTCGGCCTGCTCTCGGACCGGCTGAAGGTACGCAAGCCCTTCATGATCGTCGGGGCGGTCGGCTCCGTCGTGGTGACCTCGATCTTCGCCACCCGCGCCACCCACCTGACGACCGGTTACTACTCCTTCGCCTGGCTGTTCATCGGCATCGGCGTCTTCAGCGGCATCGCCTACGCACCCTGGATGGCGAGCTTCACCGAGACGGTGGAGAAGCACAACCCGGCGGCGACCGCGGCGGGCCTGGCAGTGTGGGGCTGGACGGTGCGCATCGTGGTCGCCGTCTCCGCGGCCTTCATCCCGGTACTGGTCACCTCCGTGACCCCGCTCGTGGAGCACGGCGCCGAGGTCAAGGTCGCCTCGGCGCAGGCGGCGCCCGCGCTGGCCATCGTCAACGCGCACCCGGATCTCTTCGCCGAGCTGAACAAGTACACCCCGGCCACCGTGCCGCCCGCGTTGGGCGCCCGCGCCGCCAAGGAGGTCGGCCCGGAGAACCTCGCCGTCGTGCAGAAGGCGGCGCCGCAGCTGAAACTGCTGCAGGAGTACGGCGCCAAGGTCCAGAAGGCGTCGAAGGACGGGCCCGGCGAATGGCGCACCTGGTGGTGGATCTGCGTCGGCGGCCAGGTGCTCTTCCTGCCCTTCGTCTTCGTGATGGCGGGTCGATGGAGCCCGAAGAAGGCGCGTATGGACGCTGAGGCGCACCAAGTCGCCGTCAACCGCGAGTTGGCCGCCCTCGCCGCCGCCAAGGAGTGACCGGACCCGTTCCCGGCCGACCGGCCGGGAACGGGTCGGCCCGATGTCCTTTCCGGTCCGGGGGACGTGGCGTGGCGTGACATGGCGTGGCATGCCGCTCGGATCGCCCGGGAAGAGGTGGCCCAGCCGGCGGCCACGCTTCGGCGTGCCTGTCGGCAGTCACCGCTCTCCGGCCGGCAGGAATCGGGCTCAGGGGTTTACGGGGGCCAGTCGATCGATGACAGCCTCCGGGTACTGCTGGACGGTCAGTTCTCCAGGAACCCGGCTCCATCAGACCACGAGCGCATCAGAGCCTCCACCGGCCCCGAAGCAGTTCAGCCGTCTCCGGTACCCGGCGAAGAGCGCTGGATTGTCCCTTCCGTCGAGATGTGGGCGGCGTCCGAGCCGAAGTCCTCCTCCGACACGCTGGAGACGAGGTCGACTGCCTCGCCGCCCGGCTCCGGCGTGCCGGGCTCCACGATCTGGGTCGGGCGCAGTCGCCCGGACACGTAGGTGCCGTCGGCGCGGAGGGTGACTTGCAGCACGCCGCTGGTCGAGAGTGTGCCGCCGAGGCCGAGTACGCCGTACCCGGTGAAGTTGCCCAGGCTGTAGGCGATCAGTCTGCCCCTGTAGAACTCCATCCCCCGCATCACGTGCGGGCCGCTGCCCACCACGAGATCGGCTCCGGCGTCGATCACCGCACGGCTGAAGCGGTAGCTGTCGCCCCGGTTCTCGCCGAGGAAATACTCGGTGCCGGGTTCTACATGCGTGCGGTCCGAGCCTTCCGCGCCGGCATGCATCGTGACGATCACGATATCCGCCATCTTCGCGGCGCGGGCGGTGAGTCGCCGTGCGGCGGGGATGTCCGTGAGGTCGTTCGCCCCTCGGTCGGGAGCGAACCCGATCAGTGCGACCCGGATGCCGCGTACCCGCTGGATGGTGATCTGGCCCAGGCGGCCGGTGAAGGGCAGGTTTACGGAGCGCAGCGCAGCGAACGTGTCGCGTCGCCCCTCCGCCCCGAAGTCGTCGACGTGATTGTTCGCCAGGTTCATGGCCGTGAACCCGGCCTTCTTGAGCCAGCGGCTGTAGGACGGCGGGGCGCGGAACGCGAAGCAGTTCGGGCCATCGATGTAGTCGCACTTGCTGGAGCCGCCGGTGGTGAGTGTGCCCTCCAGGTTCCCGAGCACCACGTCGCCGGCGAGCAGGTCGTCGACAGGGTCGAAGAACGAGGCGCCGCCGTCCGGTGGCAGGTCGTCCGGCAGCGAGCCCATCACGATGTCCCCCACGGCAGCGATCCGCACGCTGCCCGTCGGACGCGGCGGCCCCGGTGCACCGGACGCCGTGATCCCGGTCGCCCGTAGGGGGGCCCGGGCGGTTCCGATGGAGGCTGTCCCCTCGGAGCCGGCACGGAACACGAACACCGCAACGGCCACCGCACCGGTCCCGGCAACGCCGAGGGCGAACAGACGGCGGCACAACCTGCGCTGCCGCTCGCGCCGCTGGTGAGGACCCTGCCCGCCGGACGTGATCATCGCCTCATGCTACGAAGCAGACACGCCCTCTTCCCGCAGGACCAGCCACCGGCGTGTTCCCGACACCGTTCCCCTTCCCGTTCGCGAGCGGTCGAAGAGGTCCCGGCCGGTCACGCGGGTTCCTTCTCCTGGATGCCGGGTCCGGGCTCGGGCCGGGCTGTGGCGGGCAGGTCTCGCTGGGAGCGCATGGGGCCGAGGGCGAGGACGAGGCCGCAGGGGGCGAGGACCGCGGTCATGATCCACATGGCGGGCCGCGGGCCGGGTGCGTCGCCGAGGAAGCCGCCGATCAGTGCGCCGACCGGGATGGTGCTGTGGTTGATGACCATCGTGGTGGCTACGACACGGCCGAGGATGCGCGGCGGGCAGTAGGTCTGGCGGAAGGAGGCCAGGACGACGTTGCAGGTGACGATGCCGAATCCGATGACGAAGGTACCCAGAGCGAAGAACGCCAGTCCTGCGCCTGATGTCGTCAGAGGGAGCAGCAGGGCGAAGGGCCCGGTGAGCAGCTGTGTGGCGAGCATGCCCCGTGCGGTACCGAAGCGCCGCCCGACGGTGGGGGCGACGGAGGCTCCGACGATGCCGCCGATGCTGCCGGCGGTCAGGAGCACGCCGACGGTCGCGGTGCTCGCACCGACGGTTCGTACCAGAAAGACGACCTGTACGGCCTGGTAGCCCAGGAGCGCGAAGTTGACCAGAGCGCCGTAGGTGACGATGGGGCGCAGGTAGCGGTCGCTGAACACGAAGCGCAGGCCTTCGGCGATCTGCCGGCCCAGGGGGATCGGTTGGTCGGGCTGTTCCGGCTTCGTTTCCCTGGCCTTGATGCCGGTGAGGCAGAGTGCGGACAGGACGAAGGTGACGGCGTCGAGGAGGAGGCCGGCGACGGCGCCGAAGATCTGGCTGATCAGGCCGGCCAGGCCTTTGCCGACCACGTCGGTGGCGGATTCGCTGGCGCTGATGCGGGCGTTGCCCTCCTGGAGGTCGGCGTCGGTGAGCACGGTCGGCAGGTAGCTGTGCACGGCGGTGCGGACGAAGACGGCCGCGATGCCGCAGATCAGCACGACAGCGAGAAGGTGGGTGAAGGTGAGCGCGTCGAGCCAGGCCGCGACCGGGACGGTGGCGTAGAGGATGGCGGAGAGAACGGCGCACGCGATGAGCAGGGGGCGGCGCCGTATCCGGTCCACCCAGGCTCCGGCGGGCAGGCCGACCAGGAGCCAGGGCAGCCAGACCGCGGCGGTGAGTATGCCCACGGCGGTGGCGCTGCTGTCGAGGGTGATGACGGCGACGAGGGGGACGGCCACCGCGGTGACGCTGTTGCCGATACCGCGTACCGTTTCGCCGATCCACAGAAGCCTGAAGTCACGCTGGCCGAGGACCCCCCACTTTCTGCCTGGTCTGGTGCCGGCGTTGCCGGCGACGTTCTTCGTCTCCACGCTGATCACTTTCTGCTAGAGCGTGCCTCTTTGATGGGTTGGTCAGTTGATCGGATGTATCTGTCCGATTAGTGATCACTACGGTCCAGCCGATGTCGTCGACGGCATCCGCTGCGGCGAGGACGGCGGCGAAGACCTTCTCCCACGTGCCGTCGACGGCCCACCTGATCAGCAGCTAATGGGCCGTCTGGAACGAGCCGAGGTCCTCGGGGAGGTCCCGCCAGGGCGAGTTGGTGCGGTACTTCCACGCGATGGCCTCGAGCGTGCCGCGGTAATCGGCCCAGCGCCGTCCCCGGACCGGAACGGCCGGCATGAGCGGCTCGATCCGGCGTTTTCCCCATTTTTCAGACGTAGGCGGTGGTGTTCGGGGATCCTGTCGAGGTACCTCTGAAAACCACTGTAAGGAGACCCCCAGTGCGCCGCCCGACCCGGAAAGCCTTCGCCGCCCTCATCGCCGCAGCCGGCCTCGCCCTCCCCCTCCTCACCCCCACACCCGCCTCGGCTGCCACCGCCACCAGCCGCTTCGCGAACTACCGCTACGGTGACTGCCTGCGCGAGACCTCCGAAACCGGCCTCAAGGGCGACCGCTGCACCACCGGACGCGGCAGCCTCCTGTGGCAGTGGAACGGCCGCCTCAACACCAGCACCACTCTTAAGAACAACTTCTGGGGCCGCTGCCTCGACAGCAATGACCGGGGCGACGTCTACCCCCTGCGCTGTAACGGCGGCTCATACCAGAAGTGGCGCACCGTCCAGCCCGCCCCCCGCAGCGCCATCATGCTCCAAAGCGTCGGCACGGGCCGCTGCCTCTACCAGCAGGACAACGGCTACTACCGTACTGCCCGCTGCGACCGAGGCGCCCAGAACCAGCGCTTCACCATCGGCTGAACGGATCTCTCGACCGCTTCAAGATGCCGCCGGGCGAGCAGCTCTTCTTTTACGCGAGGCCGGAAGGCGGTCCGTTGGCCGCGGTGGTGATGACCTTGAACGGGGTGTTCTTCCCGTCGCAGATCAGATGGCGTTTACTGCCCGTCTTTGCGCGGTCGACCGGTGACGGGCCGGTCGCCTCGCCCCCCTTTTTTTGCGCGGATGTGGGAGGCATCCACGCAGGCCCGGGTCCAGTCCAGGGCGTCGGCCGCGTGCAACTCGTCGAAGGGGGCACCTCGGGCGGCCATGCTTTCGACGTGGACAGTGGTGCCGCGGAGCCGGGCGATCCGGTCGACGTGTTCGTCCGGGACCGCGGCGGCGAGCGTCTTCACGTAGCCGTCGACGTAGCTGATCATGTCGTCGAGGCCGCCGGGGATCTCGGCTTCGCTGAGCGTGTACTGGTTGAGGTGCGTCTCGTCCGAGGTTTCGCCCCGCTAGGAGGGCAGGATGCTGTAGCAGCCGCCCGGCGAGAGCCGGCGGCCGGACTCCAGGGCGAACTGCATGCTGTCGGCAGGAACGTGTCCACACCGAGGACGGTCACGGGAACGGGCTCGCAGTCGCTGCCGAAGGCGTTCAGCCGACCGGCCCCGTCAACGCGTGCGGCCGTACCGCCGGTTCGAGCAGCGACAACGTCCGCTCCCCTGCATCGAGGGCGGCACGGATACCGACCGGCATCGGCAGATTCGGGCCTGCGTGCCCGACCTCGACGTTGCCCAGGACCGGGATGTCGCGGTCACCGAGAACGTCGAGGACGATCTCGGCCAGGCTCGGAGAGCCATCGGGCGAGTCGAGTCCCTCGATCGCCTCCGGAATGCCCACGACCATGCCGGAGATCCGATCGAGAATCCCGCTGTGCCGCAGTATCTGCAGAAGGCTCCACACGTACGATGCCTGGCCGCCCAGCTCCTCCCAGAACAGCACCGCGCCGTCGAAGCATTCGAGCGGCAACGCGAAAGGCGTCGCCTGCGCCAGCACGATCCGATTGATGACCCCACCGATCAGCGGACCTTCGGCATGTCCGGCACGCCAGCATTCCCACGACGGGCCGGCGGGCAGCGCACCGATCGGCTCCGTGCCGGTCAGCAGCGTCGAGTACAGCCTCCCCAACTCCTCCCGGCGGGCCGCGGACGCTCTCTGCCAGTGCCCGCCGAGACCGGGCGTGGCCAGGTCGGCATGGAACCCGACCAGACCCGTGCGCGCGTAGAGCACCAGGTGCAGCAGTGAGATATCGCTGTAGCCGAGGATCGGCTTGGGATCGGCCCTGATCGCGTCGAAGTCGATCAGGTCGAGGTATCCGAACACCGTCTGGCCACCGTCGTGCGCGACGATCGCGCGCACTTCGGGATCACGCAGCAGACCGTTGAACTCCCTGGCGATCTCGTCCGGCCGCGCCGCGCTCCACCAGCGGCGCCGTCCGGCTTCGAGGAGCGGCGCGAGGCGTACCCGGAATCCCATCCGTTCGATCTCGGCCACCGCCTGTTCGAGATCGGGTGCGTATTGGGTATGGAGCGGCCCGGACAGCGCCGCGACGACGACAAGGTCCCCGGGTATGAGGGCGCGAGGGCGCAGCAGTTGAGACGGTGCAGTACTGGTCACCGAGGCAGTGTTCCGACACCCGTAACAACACGCTACTCATTTACCGATCGGCCACCCAGTGGCCCCTCCTGTGTGGTGCCTGGTCCGCCTCGCCCTCGACGGCGAGTTACCCATGAGGCCCCGGCGGGAGAAACACACCTCACAGTCCCACCGCAAACCCCCAACCGACGTCAAAAACAAAGGCCCTGGTCCACTTCTCGTGGTTGCGTACGGAGCGTGATCGCTGTTCCTCAGTGCGAGACGCGTCTCCCGCCCACCCCTGCTCATTTGCCGCGCCGTCACAGGAAAACGATTGACGCCGCGGTGTCGTTCGTGAACCATTCCGGCCCGTGACGACGAACACCGATCATGACCAGCCTGCCCACGGACCAGGCTCTTCGGCCGACCGCCCGCTCGCCCTGATTACCGGGGTCGGCCGCACCGTCGGTATCGGCGCGGGCATCGCCCGTCGGCTTGCCGCATCGGGCTGGGACATCGCCTTCACCTACTGGACCCCCTACGACGCCCGCATGAGCTGGGGCAGCGAGCCCGGCGCGACTGAAGTGATCAGCCAATCTCTGGCCGAACACGGTGCGTCCACCACCGCGATCGAGGCGGATCTCGCGGACCCGGACACCCCGGCACGCGTCTTCGACGAGGTCGAACAGCAGATGGGCAGTGTCACCGCGCTGGTGATGAGTCACTGCGAGTCCGTCGACTCCGGGCTGCTTGACACCACCGTCGAGAGTTTCGACCGGCACTTCGCCGTCAATGCGCGCGCCTCATGGCTGCTCATTCGCGAATTCGGACGCCGCTTCGCCGCGGAACGGGGAACCGGCCGGATCGTCAGCCTCACCAGTGATCACACCGTCGGCAACCTGCCCTACGGGGCCAGCAAGGGAGCCCTGGACCGCATCACCCTGGCCGCCGCCCACGAACTCGCCCACCTCGGTGTGACCGCCAACGCGATCAACCCCGGGCCGGTCGACACCGGCTGGATGCCTGAGGAAGTCCGGGAGCACTGCCTCCGCAGCACGCCGCTCGGCCGGTTGGGCACTCCGCAGGACACCGCGCACCTCGTGGACTTCCTGTGTTCCAGGGAGGGCGAGTGGATCAACGGTCAACTACTGATGAGCAACGGTGGCCTCGCGTAGACCCAAAGTCCGAGTCTCAAGCGCCACACGCTCGGTCACACCAACTGGACTCGGGGGAAGTTATTGACGGGTGGCCAGGAGGGTGGTTGGCGCTCCTGACCTGCGGTGTGTCCCCGGCCTGATGTCGCCGTCGAGATCTTCCCCCTTCACCTCGCAGGTGAAGCCGGGTGCTCCAACCCCCTCTCATGGCCCGGGATTCGCAACTACATGGTGGCGGGCGGGACGGGCGTGGCCTGGTGGTAGTACATCTGCCACGTCGAAGCCGCACCTTGCTTGCGCCAGAGCGAACTTCGTCGTGCCCGGTTGCCATCCAACGTGGTCTCGTAGGTGAGATGCACCAGACCGGGAGACAGCAGGACGCCGGTAAAATGTGACGGTTCGTAGCGCGGTCCGCTCTCAGTAGCACCGTCCAGCTCGGGCAGCTCAGCGATCATCTCCTCATAGGTCCACCGCCGCCCCGAAGCGCCGACCTCTACGAAGTCCGGGTCCAGGAGCTGCTGGGCAAGCGAGCGTGTGGCACGCACGCTGGGGTCCATCAGACGCAGCTCGCCTGCAATCGCTTCACGTACCTCGTCTGTCTCTCGGCTCATGCAGACATCCTCGTCCAGGCGACCGAGCCCTTCGCAACCGGGTTACTACCGCCGAGCACAACCTCGCCTCCAGGCTGACTGCGGCCGCCTGTCGAGACGACCCCCTCAGCGACCAGGAAGTCGGCCCGCTTTGCCGGCCCGAACTTGACGATCTTCTTGATCTCCCGGGGTTCCGGGAGGCTGAAGGTTCCCGGTCGGCCTCCCTTGTACTTCAAGTAGAGCGATTCGAAGCCGTCGGCGTAGAAGCCGTGGATCACGTCCCGGACCCGGTCCGCGCTGGCGAACGTCACTCGGCGATCTTCGCCACGGCCATGCCCCGCGCGGACAACAGCGCCATCTGTGCCCGCCGCCAGGTCACCACCGGCCCCGTGCCACGGCGGACACTCCGCAGCAGGCGCTGCCCCTCGTCGCCATCGAGCTCGCGAACGCGTTCCCGCTCCGACGCCCGTACAAGATCTCGTTCAGTGCGCGGTCATGCGGCCCTTTGCTCCTCTGAATCGTCGAGATTGCTCTCCGTCTCTTCCCCATCGCGCCGCGCCTCGTACTCGTATTCGTAGTCGAGATAGGAGTGCACTACAGATGTATGCCCGACAGACGGAGGTGCAGGTACCAGATGACGCAGTCCTGTTGATCCCGCAGGAATCGCACGAGAAGGCACCAGGCTCGACGGGACTGGGCAGGGGCTCTGAGAAATCGGTCCAGCAGCAGGTCACCGAGACCTCAACCAGCGAGCAGTGCGGCCTCGTGCCGGCCTGGAAGGCGACGAAGTCCCGAGGCAGCGTCAAGTCCTTGGCTGGCGAGGTCAGTGGTCACGGTCTGCACGACGGGCGCCTCCTTCGATGCCATCGGGACCCGGCGGAGCGGAGACGGCCTCGGCCGTGGGGCCGTGACGGCGGGTGGTTACGGCGATGGCGGCGAGCAGCGCGAGTACGACGGCGGTGAACCAGTTCGTCGCACTGGTCAGGCTCATGGAGCGGCTGGCGACGCCGAGGCCGACAGGCAGCAGGGCCAGGCCGAGGTAGGAGGCGAGGAACACTCCGGCGAGGGCCTCGCCGCGCCCGGCCGGGGCGGCCGTAGCGGCCACATGCCCGATGGCGGACTTGAACAGCACTCCCGCTCCGGCCCCGGCGATGATCCCCGCGAACAGAAACACGGGCAGGCTGGCGAGGTGCACACCGAGCGCCAGGACGGCCATGCCCACGGCCTGGGCGAGCAGCCCGGCGTACCAACGCGTGCGGGCGCCTAGTCGGCCGGTGCCCGTCTGGGCCGCCGCGGCGGCCGCGAACACCGCGAACACGATCAGTCCGGTCAGTGCCCGGGACGGGTGGTGCAGGGTCCCGCCGACGAAGCCGGGGACCACCGAGGTGAACAGGCCGAACACTGCCATGGAGGTGAATCCGGCCGCGCCGACCACGAGATATCCAGGCACTCCGTGAGTGGCTCCGACCCGCTGGGGGCGGTAGGCCGGCCTGGCGGCGGGCCGACGGACGGTCTCGGGGGTCAGCGCGATGGCGACCGCGCCCGTCAGCAGCAGAACGGCGAAGACCGTGTACGGCACCCGCAGCGGCGCTCCCAGGTACTGGGCGAGGACGCCCGAGGAGACGGTGCCCAGGCCGAGCCCACCGATGTTGGCGACGGTCGACACGATCTCGAACCGTCGCATCGAGGAACCGGGCCGGTGGGCGCTGTGCAGTTCCTGCAGATACGCGGTGGCGGTCGCCGTCAGCATGCCGACGCCGAGGCCGGTGACCAGCCGGGCGACGATCAGCACCGGCAGCGACGGCGTAGCCAGGAACAACGCGGCGGCGAGCAGTTCTAGTGCCAGCGCCGACGTCATGACCTTCTTGCGGCCCAGCCAGTCCGAAATGTGTCCGGCGAGCAGCAGGCTGGTCAGCACGCCGAGGGCGTAGACGGCGAACACGACCGTGACCGTGAACGTGGAGAACCCGTCGTGCGCCTGGTACAGCGGGTACAGCGGAGTGGGAACGGTGGAGAAGGCCATGGCCGTCACGAACACCGCCGCGACCATCCAGAACCCGGCACCGTACCGGCCGGTAGCAAGCAGCTGCTCACCGGCTCGGCTCTTCCGAACCGATATGCGGTCCGAACGCAGACCCGTGGCCGACGTAAGCGACATCGGAAGCCCTCCGATCCTTGTCGTTGGTTTCCGTCGACGGTCGGACCGCACGGGCCCTGCATTCACCGCCTGTGATTACCAACGGAGGAGCCGAGTCGTTGTTTCCCATTCGCCGGAGATGGTCCAAGATAATGGTTATCCGCAGGAGAGATGACAAGGTCGGCGGCCGTGAATCTTCGTCGGGTGGAGGTCGTCGGCTTGCTCGCCGAATAGGGCGCGTTCAGCTGCAGCCTGACCTCTTTGCGCTGCTCACGGGGCTATGCGGCGGGACAGGTCTGTGCTTGCCATTCGGACCGGGGTCCGTCGACGCTGATCCGAACGGCGGGTGGGCGGGTTCTGGGTCGTCTGTCTCCTTTCTGCTGTGGCTCAGAGTGCGCGGTGCATGATGTGGAGCCCGACGTAGCCCTTCGAGGGATGTCGGAAGCCTTCCGGCAACGTGCCCAGCACCTCGAAGCCGATGGACCGATACAGTTTCACCGCATGCACGTTCGTCTCGGCCACCGCGTTGAACTGCATCGCCCGGAAGCCGGCCGCGCGCGCCCACTCCACCGTGTACTCACACAGTGCCCGGCCCACGCCCTGCCCGGAGTGCGCTGGGTCGACCATGTAGCTGGCGCTCGCGATGTGCGAGCTGTTGCCCATGTGGTTGTTGTTCATCTTTGCCGTGCCGAGGACCGTTCCGGCGTCGTCGACGGCGACGACCGTGCGGTTCGGGGCCGGCAGGAGCCACCAGTCGCGGCCCTGCTCCTCGCTGAGATCGATCGGATAGGTGAAGGTCTCACCAGCGGCAACGATCTTGTGGAAGAAGGGCCAAATGACAGGCCAGTCCTCGGTGTTGGCTTCCCTGATCAGCATGCGGACAGGATGTCGGCGCGAGCCACGGTACCGCCAATGCTTTTCGCGCCCCGGGCCGCATCACGTTTTCGTAGGTCACGAGGTCATGGAGCTGGGTGCTGATCGGGTATGCCGTTCGGTTGAGCGTCGACGGACGCCCAATCGAACGACGGTCGGATGGATTGTCAGGCGGCTGCGGCGCGGGGAGTTGAGGCCGCCTCGGTACAGCGGTTGCGTCGTGTGAGGCGACGGGTCATGAGGGTGATGAAGGCCCACTGGACGTGGGCTTCGGCATGGGCCATGAGGCGCTCGTAGTCCCGCGCGTTGCGGCGGGGCCCGCATCGTCCATGAATTCGACCGTTCAACCCCCCAGCGCTTGGACAACAGGACGAAGCCCTTGGCGCAAGTCAGCAGGACGCGGGCCGCGTCCCGGTCCTGGACGTCGGCCGGTGTGACAAGCAGGTCGACGAGCAGGCCGTCCCGATCAACCAGGAGATGCCACTTCCGGCCGTTGATGTGTTTGTCCGCTTCAACGCCCACCGCCATGTGCGGCCTGCGTTCGAACCCGCCACATCACCACCCGGTCCGCTGATGTCCTGGTGGCTGCTTCCCTACAGCTTCTCGATGCCGGCCCGGTACGAACCCCGCAAGTGGACTCGACATCAAGCAAGTCCCCCGACGCTGCTGCCCTGGAGTACGCCATGGACGCAGTCCTCGAAGTCCTCCCCCACTTGATACTGGAGGGCCTGCGCCAGACGCCGATCCCGCTCTCCCTACCGCTCGCCTTCTAGTGCCGCGGCAGGCAACGTTTGCCCGTCAAGGAGCGGCGTCCGGTGCGTGCTCTCGGTGTGCCGGCCGGAAGTCGTCGTACTGGATGTACTT
>NZ_JBEZKI010000038.1:0-104078 GCF_040651615.1 Streptomyces sp. NPDC048417
GGCGCGGCCGCGCCCCCCCCCCCCCCCCCCGGGCCCCGGGCCCCCGGGGGGGGGGCGGCCGTGGCGCCCGGCGCGGCCGGCCCCGCCGGCCCCGCCCCCCCCCGCCCGTTCACCGGTCTGGACCGGAGCTGGCTCGTCGTGTGTGCGAGAGGTCAGCGATCATCTTCGGAGGCGGTGTTCGGAACGGACGTCAGCCGCTCCGTCTCGTCCTGTATCTCAGCGGCGATCTTCTTGAGTTCCGGCTCGAACTTGCGACCGTGGTGGGCGCAGAAGAGCAGTTCTCCGCCGCTGAGCAGCACGACGCGCAGGTATGCCTGGGCGCCGCAGCGGTCGCAGCGATCGGCGGCCGTCAGGTGGCTCGCGGGGGTCAGAACAGTAGTCACGTCGCCTCTTCTCTAGCTCGACGAGCTGTCGTACCAGGGTCAACATCCAACCAGCCCGAAAACGTTCCCGCTCGGGGCTTCTCCTCGAAAAAAATCTTTCGAGGTGGCCGTCTGCTGCCGGTTGGCGGCGAATGTGCCGTATTGCGTCGTCTTAGGTGCTTACGGGTTCGCGCGGTTCATCGGTCTCATCCTCCCGGCCGGGTTGCCGGTTGTTTGTGAGGACGTGCCCGGAGCCTAAATGGTTCATGCCTCGAAGGGAACGTGATATGTACTTCACTCCATCGAGGGATCGAACACGCATACGACCGTGGACTAGTGTGAGTTGAAGACGAGGGTGGCGTTACAACGGCTCTACCAGGCCTCGGTACCCTCTGAACGGCAACCGAAGCCGGCCCCTTACCCAAAAGGGGCTCCACTGAAATTCAGCGAGGAGCGAACCGCGTGACCGCCGACACGTCCGTGCCGTCCACAGCGCTGCTGGCAGGAGCAGACCGGGACGGCTCCAACTACACCGCGCGGCACCTGCTCGTCCTCGAGGGCCTCGAAGCAGTGCGCAAGCGCCCCGGTATGTACATCGGATCGACCGACAGTCGCGGTCTGATGCATTGCCTTTGGGAGATCATCGACAACGCCGTGGACGAGGCCCTGGGCGGCTACGGCGACCACATCGACGTCATCCTCCACGACGACGGCTCCGTCGAGGTCCGGGACAACGGTCGCGGCATCCCCGTGGACGTCGAGCCCAAGACCGGCCTGTCCGGCGTCGAGGTCGTGATGACCAAGCTGCACGCCGGCGGCAAGTTCGGCGGCGGCTCCTACGCGGCCTCCGGCGGTCTGCACGGCGTCGGCGCCTCGGTGGTCAACGCGCTCTCCGCGCGGCTCGACGTCGAGGTGGACCGCGGCGGCCATGTGCACGCGATCAGCTTCCGCCGCGGTGTCCCGGGCGTCTTCGCAGGTGACGGCCCGGACGCGAAGTTCGAGGCCAAGAGCGGGCTGCGCAAGACCAAGAAGATCCCCAGGACCCGCAGCGGCACGCGCGTGCGTTACTGGGCCGACCGCCAGATCTTCCTCAAGGACGCCAAGCTCACTCTGGAGACCCTCCACCAGCGGGCCCGCCAGACCGCGTTCCTGGTCCCCGGCCTGACGATCGTCGTCCGTGACGAGTACGGCCTCGGCCCGGACGGCAGCAAGGGCGAGGAGTCCTTCCGTTTCGACGGCGGCATCAGCGAGTTCTGTGAGTACCTGGCCACCGACAAGCCGGTCTGCGACGTCCTCCGGTTCTCCGGACAGGGCACCTTCAAGGAGACCGTCCCGGTCCTGGACGACCACGGCCAGATGACCCCCACCGAGGTCACCCGTGAACTCGGCGTCGACGTGGCGCTGCGCTGGGGCACCGGTTACGACGCGACCGTGAGGTCATTCGTCAACATCATCGCCACGCCCAAGGGCGGCACCCACGTGGCCGGCTTCGAGCAGGCCGTCCGCGAGACCCTCAACGAGGTGCTGCGCGCCAAGAAGCTGCTGCGCGTGGCCGAGGACGACATCCTCAAGGACGACGCCCTGGAGGGCCTCACCGCCGTCGTCACCGTCCGCCTCGCCGAGCCGCAGTTCGAGGGCCAGACCAAGGAGGTCCTCGGCACCTCGGCGGCCCGCCGGATCGTGAACAACGTGGTCACCAAGGAACTGAAGGCGTTCCTCACGTCCACCAAGCGGGACTCGGCGGCCCAGGCCCGCGTGGTCCTGGAGAAGGCGGTCGCAGCCGCGCGGACCCGCATCGCCGCCCGCCAGCACAAGGACGCGCAGCGCCGGAAGACGGCTCTGGAGTCCTCGTCCCTGCCGGCCAAGCTCGCCGACTGCCGCAGCGACGACGTCGAGCGCAGCGAGCTCTTCATCGTCGAGGGCGACTCCGCTCTCGGTACAGCGAAGCTGGCCCGGAACTCTGAGTTCCAGGCGCTGCTGCCGATCCGGGGCAAGATCCTCAACGTGCAGCGGTCCTCGGTGACGGACATGCTCAAGAACGCCGAGTGCGGTGCGATCATCCAGGTCATAGGGGCAGGCTCCGGCCGCACCTTCGACATCGACGCGGCCCGCTACGGCAAGATCATCATGATGACCGACGCCGATGTCGACGGCTCCCACATCCGCTGCCTGCTGCTGACGCTGTTCCAGCGCTACATGCGGCCCATGGTCGAGGCCGGCCGGGTCTTCGCGGCGGTGCCGCCGCTGCACCGCATCGAGATCGTCCAGCCCAAGAAGGGCCAGGACAAGTACGTGTACACGTACTCGGACCGCGAGCTGCGCGACAAGCTCATGGAGTTCCAGAGCAAGGGCATCCGGTACAAGGACTCCATCCAGCGCTACAAGGGTCTCGGCGAGATGGACGCCGACCAGCTGGCCGAGACGACCATGGACCCGCGCCACCGCACCCTGCGCCGGATCAACCTCTCCGACCTCGAAGCGGCGGAGCAGGTCTTCGACCTGCTGATGGGCAACGACGTGGCCCCCCGAAAGGAGTTCATCTCCGGCTCGGCGGCGACGCTGGACCGGTCGCGCATCGACGCGTAGCCGCTGCGCCGGGCTTGGCCGCCGGGGCGGTGAGGTGGGCGCAGGTGAAGGTGGGCGGCGGTGAGTTGAGCGGCGCCCGCCGCCCGTCGTCCACCGGTCGGCGCCTGTCTCTCGTCGCGCACCCGTCGTCGCCCACCCGTTGTCGGCCGCCCGCGGTCGCCTTCCCGACATGGCGCCCGCCGACCGCCGGGCGGCAGCGGTCCGCTCAGCCCCGCGCATGCTTCTCTCCACCCGGGGGTGGAGAGAAGCCGCTCGTCGGATTCCACCCGTGATCCACCCACGCTCCGATCTGCTGACCTGCGCATTTCCGTAGCGTCGGAGGTGTCGGCGGCTCCCGCTCCCGGCACCGCCCCTTCCCGCTCACGGAGGCTCTGATGGCCGGGCTCGTCAATGCGTTGCTGATCGTGGCAGTCGTCGTCGTGGTGATCGTGCGCCAGTTCCGCGCCCGCCCGGTCGACACCGGTCGGCGCTGGTGGCTGCTGCCTGTGATCCTCGCGGTCGTCGCGCTGCGCGAACCCGGCATACTCGATGCCCAGCACGGCACTGAATCCGCTTTGCTGCTCGGCGCCGAGATGCTGGTGGGACTCGGGACAGGCGCCGCCTGGGCCTGGACCACCCGGATGTGGACGGAGCCCGACGGGGTCGTCTGGACCAAGAGCACCAAGGCCAGCGCGGCCGTCTGGTTCGTCGGGATAGCCGTGCGCGTCGGTCTCGTCGCCCTCGGCGCCCTCGTCGGCGTTCATCAGGACAGCTCGGCCCTCATGCTCGGACTGGCGGTCACCCTGCTGGTTCGCGCCGGCATCCTCGTCTGGCGTGCGCAGTCGCTCCCCTCCGCGCCATCCGCGGGCGGCCCGACCCGGGCGTACGGTGACGGCATGGCCCGGGTCACCAGGAAGGAGGGCGTGTGACGGAGAACGTCTGGACACGCTGGCCCTCGCGTGAGGCACTGAGCCGCGCGGCGATCTCCCCGCCCCGACGCATGCTCGCCTGGGCCGTGCGACTGATGCTCCTGGCCCTGCTGCTGTGGGGCGCCTTCAGCCAGTCACACGTCCACGGCTGGAGCATGGCCGCGGCCGTGGCGGGTGTCGGCGTGACCGCCGTGGCCTCTTGGGGCTTCTACCGGACCACCTACGCCCACCGGCTAGTGCCGGCCCTGCTCCTCATCGGGGTCCTCCTGGCCGTCGCGGTCGCGGCGGAGGCCAACGGATTCCGGGGACCTGCCCTCGTGATCTGGTGCGGCTGCGGCATCTCCGCCCTGGAGCGGCTGCCGATCGCGGTCGCGGTGCCAGTCACGTCCGTGGCCCTCGCCTCGTACTCCGCGTTCAACAACGACGTGTGGCTGACCACCGCGGCCACCGTCGTCGGAATGGCACTCGCCGGGTACGTGATGAGACTCGATGCCGAGGCCCGGGGCCACGCTCAGCGGCTGCTGGCCCAGGAGCGCGCGGCGAGAGCGGCCGAGGCGGAGTCGGCGGCGCTGGCGGAGCGGGCCAGGATCGCGCGGGAGATCCACGACGTGCTGGCCCACAGCCTCTCGGCCCAGATGGTGCACCTGGAGGCGGCGCGGTTGCTGATCGAGCGCGGAGCCGACCGGGAGCAGATTCTCGAACGGGTGGTGGCTGCCCGGGGGATGGCCCGGGACGGACTCGCCGAGACCCGCCAGGCCCTGTCCGCCCTGCGCGGCGAGCTGACCCCGCTGGAGGAGTTCCTCACCGAGATCGTCGCTTCGACCGACGGCGCCGAGGTCACCGTCACGGGTGAACGCAAGGCCCTGCGCGCAGAAGCTTCGCAGACCGTACGACGCGTCGCCCAGGAGGCGCTGACGAACGTCCGCAAGCATGCCTATGGCGCCAAGGTCCAGGTACGGCTTGACTACCAGGAGCGCGAGGTGACCCTGAACGTGCGGGACTCGGGTGGTCGTCCCGGTGAACTCACCGACGTCGGCGGCGGATACGGTCTGCTGGGTATGCGGGAACGGGCCGAGTTGCTGGGCGGGTCGCTGGAGGCAGGGCGTGATGACGAGGGGTTCGAGGTGACGTTGAGGGTGCCCGTATGACGGAGACGGAGGGGGAGAAGAAGCCCGCGCGGGTGGTGGTCGCCGACGACCAGACAGTGGTCAGGGAAGGCATCGTGATGCTCCTCGGCCTGCTGCCCGGCGTGGAGGTCGTGGGAGCGGCGGGGGACGGGGAGGAGGCGGTGCGGCTGGTCGCCGAACTCGCCCCGGACGTGGTGCTGATGGACCTGCGGATGCCTCGTTGCGACGGTGTGGAGGCGACCCGGCGGATCAGGTCGGAGTACCCGGGGACACAGGTCGTGGTGCTCACCACGTTCGCGGACGACGAGTCGCTGTTTCCGGCGCTGAGAGCCGGTGCCCGTGGCTATCTCACCAAGGACGCGGGTGGCGACGAGATCGTGCGGGCGGTGCAGAGCGTGCTCTCGGGGGACGCGGGACTGTCGCCGAGCATCCAACGGCGTTTGCTGGAAAGGCTGTCGCAGCCCGAACCGGCGCCCGTGGCCACCGAAGCGCCCGACGGGCTGACCGTGCGGGAGACCGAGGTCCTGGTGCTGATCGCCGAGGGGCTCACCAACCAGGAGATCGCCCGTCGGCTGCATGTCTCCACCGCGACCGTGAAGACACACATCAACAACCTGTTCTCCAAGACGGGGCTCAAGGACCGCGCCCAGGCGGTTCGTTACGCCTATGGGAAGGGACTGGTACGGCCACCAGCGGATTGAGTCACCTAATGGGGTGAAGAGCCGCGAGAAGAAGTGTCGGGGATCTTCCCGATCTGTCCATCCTTGGGCATGCAGTCAAGCAACGATCGTCACCGCGACGGCGGGGGCGGTCCCGAGAGTTCGGCCGAGACGCACGAGAACCAGGGCGAGTACGGCACGGCCTCCCGAGAAGTCAGGTACGAGGACCCCTGGTACGACGCACTGGCCTCCGGCTGGGGCGATCTGGACGGTACCGGGGTGCCGGCTCCCGCCGTACCGGCCGCGCGAACGGAGTGGGAGGGGGCGGCCGTTCGCGCCCGTGACGTGTATCTGGAGGTGCAGCGCAGCGCGGCCTTCCAGGAGGTGCGCAGCCGCTACCGGAGGTTCGTGGTGCCGGGAGTCGCCGTCTTCCTCACCTGGTACGTGGGGTACGTGGTGACCGCGACGACCGCGCCGGGGCTGATGGCCAGGCCCGTCGCGGGGGCGGTGAACGTGGCGATGGTCGTGGGCCTCGGACAGTTCCTCACGACGTTCCTGCTCACCTGGGCCTACGCCCGGCACGCGCGGTTGCGCAGGGACCGTGCGGCGCTGGAGCTCCGCTGGGACACGCAGGAGCTGACCCGGGGCGCTCGGGGTGGTGAGTCATGACGGGGCACCATCAGACGCTGGCGTTGCTGCTGTTCAGCGCGTTCGTCGCGGTGACGCTCGGGATCACGACGTGGGTGAGCCGGCGACGGCATGGTTCGGCGGAGGAGTTCTACGTCGGCGGGCGGCTCTTCTCCCCGATGGAGAATGGTTTTGCCATCGCGGGCGACTACATGTCGGCGGCCTCCTTTCTGGGTGTGACCGGGCTCATCGCGCTCTTCGGCTACGACGGGCTGCTGTATGTGGTGGGCTTCCTGGTCGCCTGGCTGGTCGTGCTGTTCCTGGTGGCCGAACTGGTCCGCAACTGCGGGCGGTTCACGCTCGCCGATGTGATCGCGGCGCGGATGCGGGAGCGGCCGGTGCGGATCGCGGCGGGAACTTCCTCGATCACCGTGTCCGTTCTCTATTTGGTGGCGCAAATGGTCGGGGCGGGCAGCCTGGTGGCGCTGCTGCTGGGGCGGACGAGCCAGGCCGCGCAGGCGTGGACGGTCATCGGGGTCGGTGCGCTGATGGTGATCTATGTGTCGTTGGGAGGGATGCGGGCGACCACCTGGATCCAGATCGTGAAGGCGGTCCTGCTGCTCAGCGGGACGGTGGTGCTGACCGTTCTGGTGCTGTTGCGGTTCCACGGCGACATCGACCGCCTGCTGCTCACGGCAGCCGACCGCAGCGGACACGGGCAGGCGTTCCTGGCGCCGGGCCTCAAGTACGGCGGCAGCTGGAGCGCGCGACTGGACTTCATCAGCCTCGGGCTGGCGCTGGTGCTGGGCACGGCGGGGCTGCCGCACATCCTGTCCCGTTTCTACACGGTGCCCACGGCGCGGGCGGCACGGCGTTCGGCGGTCTGGTCGATCGGGCTGATCGGCGGCTTCTACCTGATGACGATCGTGCTCGGCTTCGGCGCGGCGGCCCTCGTCGGACCGGACGCGGTGCGCGCGTCGAACGCATCGGGGAACACGGCCGTTCCGCTGCTGGCGCTCGATCTGGGCGGTGGCGCGGGCTCCACAGGCGGAACGGTTCTGTTCGCGGTGGTCGCGGCCGTCGCCTTCGCGACGATCCTCGCGGTGGTCGCCGGGATCACCCTCGCCTCCTCGGCCTCCGTCGCCCATGACCTGTACGCCTCTCTGCGCAGGCCGCACGCCAAGCAGCGCAGCGAGGTGGCGGTGGCGCGCACGGCCGCGGTCGGCATCGGGGTGGTGGCGATCGCCCTCGGTCTGCTGGCCCGCGACATGAACGTCGCCTTCCTGGTGGGGCTGGCCTTCGCGGTGGCCGCCTCCGCGAACCTGCCCGCACTGCTGTACTCGCTGTTCTGGCGGGATTTCACGACCCGCGGCGCGGTATGGGCCGTATACGGCGGGCTGGTTCCGGCCCTGGCACTGGTCGTGCTGTCGCCGGTGGTGTCGGGAAGCCCGGGCGCGCTGTTCCCGGGCGTGGACTTCCAGTACTTCCCGTTGCAGAACCCGGGGATCGTCTCCATCCCGCTCGGTTTCGTCGCCGGCTGGCTGGGCACCGTCACCTCGGATGAGGTCCCGGACGAGGCCAGGCACGCGGAGACCGAGGTGCGGTCGCTGACCGGGGCGGGGGGCCGTCTGACCCGTGGGTGGAGCCGCTACGGCGCCACCCAGGCGTACCGGTGCTCCGGGCGGCCCGTGTCGCCGTACTTCAGGGAGAGGTGAAGTCGGCCCGCCTGTTCCAGATGGCGGAGGTAGCGCTGGGCGGTGGAGCGGCTGAGGCCGGTCTCGGCGGCGACCTCGTGGGCGGAGAGCGGGTGGTCGGCGCGGTGCAGGACGCCGCAGATGAGGTCGGTGGTGGGTTCGGAGTGGCCGCTGGGGAGCCCGGGCGCGGACGGGGCCGGTGAGGTGCGCAGCGCGCCGAAGATCCGGTCGACCTGCTCCTGCCCGGTCAGACCCCGGCCGCCGACCCGGTCGACGGTGCGGCGCAGGGCCGCGTAGGAGTCGAGGCGGGTGCGCAGGGCGGCGAAGGTGAACGGCTTGACCAGGTAGTGCAGGGCGCCCAGGCGCATCGCCTTCTGAACGGTGGTCACGTCGCTGGCGGCCGTGATCATGATGACGTCGGTGCCATGGCCCTGTTCCCGCATCCGGTGGACGAGTTCGAGGCCGGTCTGGTCCGGCAGGTAGTGGTCCAGCAGGACCAGGTCGATGGTGCCGCGTTCCACGGCGGCCAGGGCCTGGGCGGCACTGTGCGCGCGGGCGGCTACCCGGAAGCCGGGAACCTTTCCCACGTACTTGGCGTTTATCTCGGCGACTCGGAAGTCGTCATCGACCACCAGGACGTCAATCATCAGGCCTCTCCTTCAAGGCCGGCGAGCGTTAAGCCCGTGTTTCGGCTCCGCAGTTGTAGCGCGAGCAAAAAGAGCACAACAGATGCTTGCGAGCAAAAGAACGGCTTGCGCCCAGAAGACTGCTGCCGTGGTCCGGGTCACACCTACCGTCCCGGCCCATGAGCGCAGACACCAGCCCCGCCATCGAGCTGCGGGGCGCTAGCAAGATCTTCAAGACTCCGTCGGGGGGTCTGCACACGGCTGTCCGCGACCTCGACCTCACCGTGGGGCGTGGTGAGTTCGTGGCCGTCGTAGGGCCGACGGGTTGCGGTAAGTCCACCACGCTGACCCTGGTCAGCGGGCTGGAGGAGCCCAGTGAGGGCGAGGTGCTGGTGGCCGGTGAGCCGGTCGTCGGCGTCGGCGACAAGGTCGGCTTCGTCTTCCAGCAGGACGCCACCTTCCCCTGGCGGACGGTGCTGTCCAACGTGATGGCCGGGCCCCGCTTCCGGGGCGTGCCCAAGGCGGAGGCCAAGGAGAAGGCCCGCGCCTGGCTGGCCAAGGTCGGTCTCGCCGCCTTCGAGGACCGTTATCCGCATCAGCTCTCCGGCGGGCAGCGCAAGCGCGTGGCGCTCGCCGCGACCTTCGTCAACGACCCCGAGATCCTGCTCATGGACGAGCCGTTCTCCGCGCTCGACGTGCAGACCCGGGCCCTGATGTCGGACGAGCTGCTTGAGCTGTGGGAGGGCACGGGCGCCTCGGTCGTCTTCGTCACCCACGACCTGGAGGAGTCCATCGCGCTGGCCGACAAGGTCGTCGTCATGACCGCCGGGCCCGCGACCGTGAAGCAGGTCTTCGACATCGACCTGCCCCGCCCCCGCAAGGTCGAGTCGGTGCGTCTGGAGCCGCGGTTCATCGAGATCTACCGCGAGATCTGGGAGTCCCTCGGCGAAGAGGTCCGCATCACCCGCGAGAGGGGTGCCGCCAATGTCGCCTGAGACGCTCAGCACACCGGTCGTCGACACGGTCAAGGCCGGCCCGGACCGCGCCCGGTCGCGGGCCCAGGCCGCTCGCAGACGCAAGGTGATCGTGCTCGCCGTACGGGTACTCCTTCTGGTGGCCGTCCTCGGCCTGTGGGAGGCCCTGTCCCGGGCCAAGGTCATCGATCCGTTCAACTTCTCGATGCCGTCGAAGATCTGGGACCAGATCTGGACCTGGATGATGCACGGGACCGCCCAGGGTTCCCTCGGCGAGCAGATCTGGTACACGCTCTACGAGGCGCTGCTCGGCTGGGTCATCGGTGTCATCGCCGGTGTGGTCTTCGGTATCGCTCTCGGGCGGATCGCCTTCCTCGCCGACGTCCTCGGGCCCTACATCAAGGTGCTCAACTCGATCCCCAGGATCGTGCTCGCCCCGATCTTCGTGATCTGGTTCGGGCTCGGCGCGTCCTCCAAGGTCGCCTCGGCCGTCGTGCTGGTCTTCTTCCCGGTGTTCTTCAACGCCTTCCAGGGCGCCCGCGAGGTCGACCGCAACCTCGTCGCCAACGCCCGGATCCTCGGCGCGAGCAACCGCAGGGTGACCCTCCAGGTCGTCATCCCGTCCGCCACCTCGTGGATCTTCACCAGTCTCCACGTCAGCTTCGGCTTCGCCCTCATCGGCGCCATCGTCGGCGAGTACATCGGCGCCACCAAGGGCATCGGCCTGCTCGTCGCGCAGTCGCAGGGCACCTTCAACGCGGCCGGTGTCTACGCCGCGATGGTCATCCTCGCCGTCGTCGCGCTCGCCGCCGAAGGGCTGCTCACCTTCGCCGAGCGCCGCATCTTCCGCTGGAAGCCGTCGGACTCCGACAGCTGACCACCCCTTTCTCCTCCACCCCGCACCGCCCTCTCACAAGGACGTGAACCGTCATGCGCAAGTCCGCCAGATACACCACCCTGGCCGCCGCCGGGCTGCTCGCCCTCTCCTCCCTCACCGCGTGCGCCAACGACGCGGCGAGCACGGCCTCCACCGGCTCCGGCAAGGGTACGAAGGTCAAGATCATGGTCGGCGGCCTGGACAAGGTCATCTACATGCCGGCGATGCTCACCCAGCGGCTCGGCTACTTCGACGCCGAGGGCCTCGACGTGGAGCTGCTGAGCGAACCGGCCGGTGTCCAGGCCGAGACGGCGCTCGTCTCCGGTCAGGTCCAGGGGGCCGTCGGCTTCTACGACCACACGCTGGACCTGCAGACCAAGGGCAAGTCAGTGGAGTCCGTCGTGCAGTTCTCGCGCGCGCCCGGCGAGGTGGAGGTCGTCTCCACCAAGGCGTCCGGAGACATCACCTCGCCCAAGGACTTCAAGGGCAAGAAGCTCGGCGTCACCGGCCTCGGCTCCTCCACCGACTTCCTCACCAAATACCTCGCTGTCAAGAACGGCGTGAAGGTCAGCGATTTCACGCCGGTCGCCGTCGGCGCGGGCCCGACCTTCATCTCGGCGCTCCAGCAGGGCTCCATCGACGGCGGTATGACGACCGACCCGACCGTCGCGACGATCCTGGACAAGAAGGCGGGCAAGATCCTCCTGGACATGCGGACCCCGGAGGGATCCCAGGAGGCGCTCGGCGGGCCGTACCCCTCGTCAAGCCTGTACATGCAGACGGACTGGGTCAACGGGCACAAGGACACCGTCCAGAAAATGGTCAATGCATTCGTCAAGACGCTCAAGTGGATGTCCACCCACAGCGCCTCCGAGATCGCGGCCAAGATGCCCGCCGACTACTCACAGGGCGACAAGACCCTCTACACGGAAGCCATCAAGAGCACGCTGCCGATGTTCACCGACGACGGTGTGATGCCCGAGAACGGTCCCGAGACCGTTGAGAAGGTGCTCAAGGCGTTCAACCCGAACATCCAGAACGCCGATGTCGACCTCGCCAAGACGTACACGACCGAGTTCGTCGAGGCCGCCAAGTAACGACACGGGCCTCGGTTCGCTCAGCCGCTCAGCCGCGGGTCGCCCACACGTAACGGTGTTCGGGGCGGCCCGCGTCGCCGTATTTGAGGGTCAGCCGGGCCCGTCCCGTGCGCTCCAGGAGCTTCAGATAGCGCTGGGCGGTCTGGCGGCTCACCCCGGTCCGCTCGGCGATCTCCTGGGCCGACAGCGGGCCCTCGGCGTTCATCAGGGACTGGCGCACCAGCTCGGCCGTGGTGGGGGAGTGCCCTTTGGGCAGGTCCGGCTCGGACGTCGTGGACAGGGCGCCGAAGATACGGTCCACCTCTGCCTGTTCGGCCTCGCCGCCGCCGTCCAGGGTGCGCCGCAGCTCGGCGTACGCCTCCAGCTTGGCGCGCAGTCCCGTGAACGCGAACGGTTTGACCAGGTACTGCAGGGCGCCGTGCCGCATCGCCGCCTGCACGGTCGACACGTCCCGGGCCGCCGTCACCATGATCACGTCGGTCTGGTGGCCGCGCCGGCGCATCTCCTGGACCACCGCGAGGCCCGTGTCGTCGGGCAGGTAGTGGTCCATGAGGACCAGGTCGAGACGGGGCAGCGTCTCCAGCTGGCGCAGCGCCTCCGCCGCGTTGTGGGCCTCGCCGGCCACGTGGAAGCCCGGCACCTTCTCGACGTAGGCGGCGTTGACCCGGGCGACCCGGGTGTCGTCGTCCACGACCAGGACCTCGATCATCGCGTCTCCTCGTCGGCCGGGACGAGCGCCGGTTCCGACTCCTGCTCGGTCAGTGCCTCGGGGAGCGCGACCGTGAACTGCGCGCCCCCGCCGTCCGCCTCTCCCACGGCCGCGGTGCCGCCCTGCCGTTCGGCGAGCCGGCGCACCAGCGAGAGCCCGATGCCGCGTTTGCCGTGCGCGGGCGGCTTCTTGGTGGACCACCCCTCGGTGAAGACCAGCTCCCGCTGCTCCGCGGGGATCCCGGGCCCGGTGTCGCGCACCCTGAGAACGACCGCGCGGCCCTCGGCGCGCAACTCGACCTCCACGCGCGCGTGCGGAGTGCCGGCGACCGCGTCCAGCGCGTTGTCCACGAGATTGCCCACGACCGTGACCAGGCCCCTGGGGTCGATCAGCCGGTCCGGGAGCCAGGTGCGGTCCGACACCCACAGGGCGACCCCGCGCTCGGCCGCGACGGTGGCCTTGCCGACCAGGAGAGCGGCCAGCAGCGGGTCCTGGATCTTCTCGGTGACCTGCTCGGCGGTGACCCGGTGGTCACCCACCACCTCTCCGACGAAGTCCACGGCGTCGTCGTACATCTCCAGTTCCAGCAGCCCGAGCAGGGTGTGCATACGGTTGGCGTGCTCGTGGTCCTGGGCGCGCAGGGCGTCGATCAGCCCGCGCGTGGAGTCGAGTTCGCGGCCGAGTTGCTCCAGCTCGGTGCGGTCGCGCAGGGTGGCGACGGCGCCTCCGTCGTCGGTGGGCATGCGGTTGGCGACCAGGACCCGCTGGCCGCGCACGGTGAGCAGATCGGTGCCGGTCACCCGGCCGGCCAGGACATCGGTCGTACGGCCTTCGCCGAGCGCCTCGTCAGGAGACCGGCCGACGGCCTCGTCGCCGATGCCGAGCAGCCGTCTCGCCTCGTCGTTCAGCAGGCGGATGCGGCCGCTGCGGTCGAGGGCGACGACGCCCTCCCGGATGCCGTGCAGCATCGCCTCGCGCTCCGCGAGCAGCGCCGAGATGTCGGAGAAGGCCAGATCGCGGGTCTGCCGCTGGACCCGCCGGGAGATCAGCCAGGCGGCCAGCGCACCGACCGCCAGAGCGCTGCCGGCGTAGGCGAACAGCCCGGGGATCGCGCTGAGCAGGCGCGCCCGCACGCTGTCGTACGCGATACCGACCGAGACCGCACCGATGATCCGGTGTTTCGCGTCGTACAACGGCACCTTCCCGCGCGCGGAGCGGCCCAGGGTGCCGTTGTCGATCTGCATGACGTCCTCGCCGGCCAGCGCCTCCCTCGGGCTGGTCGAGACATGGCGGCCGATCTCCGAGAGCGTGGTGTGCGACCAGCGGAACCCCCGCCGGTCCATCACCACGATGTACTCGGCGTGGGTGGCCTTCCGGATCCGCTCCGCCTCCCGTTGCACCGGGCCGGTCGTGCTCGGCCGGGTGGTGAGGACACCCTCGGCGATCTCCGGGTCCTGGGCCGTGGTCTGCGCGATCGCCAGCGCCCGGCGCATCGCCTCCTGGTCCAGCTGTTTGCTCAGCGGTGCCAGGAAGAGCCCGGTCGCCAGCACCGCGACCCCCGCGGCGATCACCACCTGCATGAGCAGGACCTGCGAGAACGCCCGTCGGGGCAGGCCGAGGCGCAGGCGGCGCACGGGGGGAGTGGGGCTCATACCCACGACGGTACGTGGGCGTGCGGGCCCGGCCGTAGGGGTGTGGCGTGGATCTCTTGACTATTTCTTGGGGAAATCCGTCTTCGGAGTCGCGTCAGCTCACGCTTCGCGGTCGCGTCAGCTCGCCAGAGCCGTCGTCGTCCGCAGTTCCCGCAGCGACACCACGTCCATCCGGGCCGGCGACCCCAGTACCGACACTCCGCAGCTCTCCGCGCGGGGCGGCAGGGAGGTGCCCTGGGCCACGCCGACCCGCCAGCGCCGGCCGTCGGCGTGGGCGACGGTGACGTCCCAGTGCGGGGCCGCGCCCTCGGTCAGTACGACGCTCAGCACGCCCGCCGTGTACTCGCCCGCAGCCTCGCGCACGGCCAGCTCGGCCGCCTGGCCGGGCCGTTCCCAGGCGGAGCACCCACGGCACCCGTCCAGCACCACACGGCCCTCCTGGGCGCCGTGCAGGACCTCCTTGACGGCATGGGCCTCGGCGCGGCCGTACGCGTAGCCGTACGGCAGGACGAGCACCGTCGGCGAGAAGCGATGACCACCCAGATGGGTGACCTCCCAGATGCCGTTCACACCGGACGCGGCCAGCTCCGCGGCGAGCGGGCGGCCCAGCAGGGCGCAGCAGCGGTCGCGTTTGCCGTTGGTGCAGACGAGCGCGAGGGGGTTGCCCCCGTGCGGCCGGCCGCCGAGCGCCGTACCGAAGGAACGGTGGTCGCCCGCGCCGAGCGCGGCGAAGTCGAGGCCGAGCAGCCGCCCGGGGTCGCGGGTGGCGGCGCTGTGCAGCCAGACGTTCCCGGGGACCGTGTGGGCGGCGTACACCTGGCGCATGGCGGGGGTGCCCGGATCGGCGTGCCTGCCGGCGCGGCGGATGAGCGCGATCCGCACGCCGGTTCCCTTGGCGGCAGCCTCCAGAGCGCGGCCCAGCGCGGGGTCCAGATGGCTCGAAGTGAGCGCCTTGGCACCCCACGGGCCGGACTGTTCCAGCAGCAGCCACGTCGTCGCGGTGGCGGCGGTGCCGGAAACGGGCTCGTCAAGCATCCGGGAGACGGTTGCGCACCTACTCACGGAGGTGAGCCTAACCTGACTTTGCCCGGAGTGACTTCCGGCCCCGGCGCGTTCGCCTCTCCGGCGGGCTGCCGGGGTGGACTACTCCGGCAGGGGCTGCGGCGGCTTCGGACCGATGTAGTGACCGCTGGGTCGCATCCGCAGCGGGCGCTCCCCGTACTCCTCCAGGGCGTGCGCGATCCATCCCGCCGTCCGGGCGACCGCGAAGATCGTCTCGCCCGCGGTGGCGGGCATGCCGCAGGAGGCCGTGAACACGGCCAGCGCCAGGTCGACGTTGGCGTGCAGCGGAGCGTGCCGGGCGGTCGTGGCGACGATGTCCCGTGCCGCGAGCAGGGCGGGCTCCGCGCGGGGGACCTCCTCCAGGAGGCCGAACAGGACACGCGCGCGTGGGTCCTCGCCCTGGTAGAGCCGGTGGCCGAGTCCGGGGATACGGCGGCCCGCGCGGAGTTCGTCCGCGATCACCGGGACGGCGGTGCCCTGGTCGAGGACGTCGAGCAGCATCCGGTGGGCGAGGCCGCTGGAGGCGCCGTGCAGGGGGCCTTCGAGGACGCCGAGCCCGGCCGACACGGCCGCGTACGCGTGGGCGCGTGCGGAGGCGGCGAGCCGGACCGCCAGCGTGGAGGCGGCCAGGTCGTGGTCGACGAGCAGGGCGAGCGCCGTGTCCAGTACGCGCAGCGCCGCGTCGCTGGGGTCGATGCCGGTCAGCCGGCGCCACAACCGGTGAGCCAGCGGGCCGTCGTCGTGCCGGCGCTCGCGCTGTACCGGCAGCGCCGCGACCAGCGTGGGGATCAGCACGCGCGCGGTGCCGAGGACGGCGTCCTCGGACAGGTCGAAGCGCAGGGGGTCCTCGGCGGCCGAGGCGATCGTGGCGACCCGCAACCTGTCGGTGGGGGAGGTGTGCTCCGGCAACGCGTCGACGGCCCGACGGGCGACGGCGACGGTGGCCTCCGGGGCGGTGAGGGCCACACCCGGGGTCATCCGGCCCGTCCACAGCCACTCGGCCACCTCCTCGTAGGAGTGGCGCGCGGCGAGTTCGGTCGCGTCGACACCCCGGAAGAAGTAGCGGTCCTTCTCGATCAGGGTGATCCGGGTGCGCACCGAGAGATCCCCGCCGGAGCCCGAAGTCCCCACGGCCTCACGCCTGTTGCGCCGTGCGAGCGCCTCCACCTCGCCGGCGTCGAAGGTGCTGGCGCGGCCACCGGGCTCGCGCCTGCTGCTGAGCTGACCGCGGCTCACATAGGCGTACACGGTCTCGGGCTTCACCCCGAGCAGTTCGGCGGTCTCCTTGGTGCTCAGCCGCCGCGCGGGACTGCCGGGAGAGGGTTGTTGATCGCGCATGGCGCCACCGTAGTCGTGTCAGGGGTGCATTGATTGGATCAATATTGACAGAAGAATAGTCAAGCATGGACAGTCGAATCAAGTTCAGGGAGAAAACGGAGGCACGTCATGACCGTCAACAGGAGCGCGTCGGCCCTTGTCGAGGTGCCGCGTGGGCTCGCCGGTGTCGTCGTCACGGACACCGAGGTGGGGGACGTCCGGGGGATCGAGGGCTTCTACCACTATCGGCAGTACTCGGCCGTCGAACTCGCGCGCACCCGGGGCTTCGAGGACGTCTGGCACCTCTTGGTCCACGGCGAACTGCCCGACGCGGAGCGAGCCGCCGCGTTCGCCGCCGAGACCGCCGCACTCCGACACCTGCCCGACGGGGTCCGGGCGGCCCTGCCCGCAGTGGCCGCGGCGAGCGGCCGGTCCGGACCGCTGGCCGGGATGCGCACCGCGCTCTCGCTGCTCGGCGCGGCGCGGGGATTCCGGCCGGTGTACGACATCGACGCGGACCAGCGCCGCGCCGACACGGTCGCCGCCTGTGCGGCCGTACCGACGCTGCTCACCGCGCTGTACCGGCTCGGGCAGGGGCTCGACCCGGTGGAGCCGCGCGCGGACCTGTCGTACGCGGCCAACTACCTGTACATGTTGACGGGTTCGGAACCGGATCCCCGGCAGGCGCGTGCGGTCGAGCAATACTTGATCTCAACTATTGATCATGGATTCAATGCATCAACATTCACCGCCCGCGTCATCGCGTCGACCGGCGCGGACGTCGCTGCCTGCCTCGTGGGAGCGGTCGGTGCGCTGTCCGGGCCGCTGCACGGGGGCGCGCCCAGCCGGGCGCTGGACACCCTGGACGCGATCGGCACGCCGGACCGGATCGACCCGTGGACCCGCGAACGGGTCCTGGCGGGTGACCGCGTGATGGGCTTCGGACATGCGATCTACCGTACGGAGGACCCGCGTTCCCGCATGCTGCGCGAGATCGCGCAGGACTTCGGCGGCTTGCGGGTCGAGTTCGCCGTCGAGGTCGAACGCCATGTGGAGCGCATCCTCGCCGAACTGAAGCCCGGCCGCGAACTGCACACCAACGTCGAGTTCTACGCGGGCGTGGTCATGGAACTCTGCGGCCTGCCCCGGGAGATGTTCACCCCGACGTTCGCGGCGGCCCGTGCGGTCGGCTGGAGCGCCAACATCCTGGAACAGGCCGCGGACTCGAAGATCATCCGGCCGGTGGCACGGTATGTGGGACCGGAGCCGAGGGTGGCGGCCGCGGCTCGGTAGGCCTCTGCGGCGATCGTCACGAACCGTCGTTCCCCGGTCGGCACGCCGGGGCGACGGGCGCGGTTCTCGGCGGCAGGTCGTTTCCTATCCTGGACCGGCCCACACCCCCGTCCGCACGAAAGAGGCCCCCGTTGGAGCACCACCGCAGCCCCCAGCAGATCCCGGTAGTCGTGCTCGCCGGATTCCTGGGCTCCGGGAAGACCACGCTCCTCAATCACCTGCTGCACCGCAGCGGAGGCAGCCGGATCGGGGCGATCGTCAACGACTTCGGGGCCATCGAGATCGACGCGATGGCCGTGGCCGGCGCCCTCGGCGACTCCACCGTCTCGCTCGGCAACGGCTGCCTGTGCTGCGCCGTCGACGCGAGTGAACTGGACCTCTACCTGGAGCGGCTCGCCGACCCCGCCACCGGTGCCGACGTCATCGTCATCGAGGCGAGCGGTCTCGCCGAGCCCCAGGAACTCGTCCGGATGCTGCTCGCCAGCGAGCACCCCGGCATCGTCTACGGCGGACTCGTCGAGGTCGTCGACGCCGCCGAGTTCGACGACACGCGCGCCAAGCACCCCGAGATCGACCGGCACCTCGCCCTCGCCGACCTGGTCGTGGTCAACAAGCTCGACCGGGCCGAGCGGGGCGGCGAGCGTGTCCTGGGGCTCGTGTGGTCGCTCAGCGACCACGGGGCCGCCGTCGTCCCGGCCACCTACGGCCGTATCGACCCCGAGTTCCTCTTCGACTGCCGGCCAGGCGAGGAGCGCATCGGGCAGTTGTCCTTCGACGATCTGCACGAGCATCGAGAAGGCGACGAGCACGCGGGACACCTGCACACCCGGTACGACAGCCTGTCCTTCGTCTCCGATCGGCCCCTCGATCCCCGTCGGCTCATGGCCTTCCTGGACAGCCGGCCCGAGGGGCTCTACCGGATCAAGGGGTACGTCGGCTTCGGGCCGTACGACACCCGGAACCGGTACGCCGTGCATGCCGTCGGGCGGTTTCTGCGGTTCTACCCGGAGCCCTGGGGGCCGGACGAGGAGCGGCTGACGCAGCTCGTGCTGATCGGCTCCGGCATCGACGTGCCCGCCCTGCGCAAGGAACTGGACGCGTGCACGAGCGACGCCCCGCACGCCGACGAGCACGGCATGTGGGGCGTCCTGCGCTATGTACGGGGCCTCGAGGAAGGCCCTGAGGAAGGTGGCTACGGGGCCTAGACCGGGCCCGCCACCACCGACACCGTCTTCGGCAGCGAGACTCCCGAGCCGTCCCGGCGCGGGTCGGCCTCCGGAAGGTCCGCCGGCGTGCCGTTCTTCTGGGCCGCCTTGGCCGGCACCGGCCCCGCCCAGGCGAAGGCCAGGCAGTCCTCGCCCTTCAGGAACCGCTGGCAGCGCACCCCGCCGGTCGCCCGGCCCTTGCGCGGGTACTGGTCGAACGGGGTCAGCTTGGCCGTCGTCTGCACCGAGTCGTCGAGCGTGCCGCGCGAACCGGCCACCGTGAAGACCACCGCGTCGGCCGCCGGGTCCACCGCGGTGAAGGAGATGACCTTCGCGCCCTCCACGAGCTTGATGCCCGCCATACCGCCCGCCGGACGGCCCTGCGGGCGCACCTGGGAGGCCTGGTAGCGCAGCAGCTGCGCGTCGTCCGTGATGAACACCAGGTCCTCCTCGCCGGTGCGCAGCTCCATCGCGCCGACGATCCGGTCGCCCTCCTTGAGGGTGATGACCTCCAACTCGTCCTTGTTGGACGGGTAGTCGGGGACCACGCGCTTGACCACGCCCTGCTCGGTGCCGAGGGCGAGACCCGGTGAGGACTCGTCCAGCGTGGTCAGGCAGACCACCGACTCGCCGTCCTCCAGGGAGAGGAACTCGGACAGGGGTGCGCCGCCCGCGAGGGTCGGGGCGGTCGCCGTCTCCGGGAGCTGCGGGAGGTCGACCACGTTGACCCGGAGCAGGCGGCCGGACGAGGTCACCGCGCCGACCTCGCCGCGGGCGGTCGCCGGGACCGCCGAGACGATCACGTCGTGCTTGGCCCGCTTGCCGTCGGCGTCCTCAGGGAACGGCTCGCCGTTCGTCGTGCGCGCCAGCAGGCCCGTCGAGGAGAGCAGCACCCGGCACGGGTCGTCGGCCACCTGGAGCGGCACCAAGGCCGCCGGGGCACCCGAGGCCTCCAGCAGGACCGTGCGCCGCTCGGTGCCGAACTTCTTCGCCACCGCGGCCAGTTCGGTCGAGACCAGCTTGCGCAGCTCCGCGTCCGACTCCAGGATCCGGGTCAGCTCGGCGATCTCCGTGGTGAGCTTGTCCTTCTCCGCGTCCAGCTCGATGCGGTCGTACCTGGTCAGCCGGCGGAGCGGCGTGTCCAGGATGTACTGGGTCTGGATCTCCGACAGCGAGAAGCGCTCCATCAGGCGCTCCTTGGCCTGCGCGCTGTTGTCGCTGGAGCGGATCAGCCGGATGACCTCGTCGATGTCGACCAGGGCCGTGAGCAGACCCTCGACCAGGTGGAGGCGGTCGCGGCGCTTGGTGCGGCGGAACTCGCTGCGGCGGCGGACCACGTTGAAGCGGTGGTCGAGGTAGACCTCGAGCAGTTCCTTCAGGCCCAGGGTGAGCGGCTGGCCGTCCACCAGGGCGACGTTGTTGATGCCGAAGGACTCCTCCATCGGCGTCAGCTTGTAGAGCTGCTCCAGGACCGCCTCCGGCACGAAGCCGTTCTTGATCTCGACGACCAGACGCAGCCCGTGCTCGCGGTCGGTGAGGTCCTTGACGTCGGCGATGCCCTGCAGCTTCTTGGAGTTGACCAGGTCCTTGATCTTGGCGATGACCTTCTCGGGGCCGACCGTGAAGGGCAGTTCGGTGATGACCAGGCCCTTGCGGCGGGCCGTGACCGTCTCCACCGCCACCGTGGCCCGGATCTTGAAGGTGCCGCGGCCTGTCTCGTAGGCGTCCCGGACACCCTCCAGGCCGACGATCCGGCCGCCGGTCGGCAGATCGGGGCCCGGGACGTGCTTCATCAGCGTGTCCAGGTCCGCGTTCGGATACCGGATCAGATGGCGGGCGGCCGAGATCACCTCGCCGAGGTTGTGCGGCGGCATGTTCGTCGCCATGCCGACCGCGATCCCCGACGAGCCGTTGACCAGCAGGTTCGGGAAGGCGGCGGGCAGTGCCACCGGCTCCTGCTCCTGGCCGTCGTAGTTGGGCGCGAAGTCGACCGTGTCCTCGTCGATCGACTCGGTCATCAGGCTGGTCGCCTCGGCCATCCGGCACTCGGTGTACCGCATGGCGGCCGGCGGGTCGTCGTTGCCCAGCGAGCCGAAGTTGCCGTGGCCGTCGACCAGCGGGACGCGCATCGAGAACGGCTGGGCCATGCGCACCAGCGCGTCGTAGATCGACGCGTCGCCGTGCGGGTGCAGCTTGCCCATGACCTCGCCGACCACGCGCGCGCACTTCACATAGGCGCGGTCGGGGCGCACACCCATCTCGTTCATCTGGTAGACGATGCGGCGGTGCACCGGCTTCAGGCCGTCGCGGGCGTCCGGCAGGGCGCGCGAGTAGATGACCGAGTACGCGTACTCGAGGTAGGAGCCGCGCATCTCGTCCACGACGTCGATGTCGAGGATCCTCTCCTCGTACGAGTCGTCGGGCGGCGGGGTCTTCGTGCTGCGGCGGGCCATCGCTGCCGGCTCCTTGCTCATGCGTGAACGGGATCTGACGCTGACCATTGTGGACCGCGGCACCGACAACCCGGGCCAGGCCCCGGTCTCCGCGGCCCGCCCCGGTGCCTCGGAGGCGTTCGGGAGCGGGTCGGACGCAGGCTACGCGATCCGCTGTGGGCGTACGCGGTGCGGGAACTTCGCCGGGTCCCGGCACGCTTGCATACAGTGGCAGGACCGGCAGGAAAACCGCGGTTCGAGACCGCTTCCGCGAGTGAGTGACGCGAGTGAAGGGACGTACATGCCCATGGGTCACACGACCACGGCCGAGACAGGCTCCGGAGGCCTGACAGCGACCGAGCACCGCTTGGCCAACGGTCTGCGCGTGGTGCTCTCCGAGGACCACCTGACCCCGGTCGCGGCGGTCTGCCTCTGGTACGACGTCGGCTCCCGGCACGAAGTCAAGGGACGTACCGGCCTGGCTCACCTTTTCGAGCACTTGATGTTCCAGGGCTCCGCCCAGGTGAAGGGCAACGGACACTTCGAGTTCGTCCAGGGCGCCGGCGGCTCGCTCAACGGCACCACCAGCTTCGAGCGAACCAACTACTTCGAGACCATGCCCGCCCACCAGCTGGAGCTCGCCCTCTGGCTGGAGGCCGACCGCATGGGCTCCCTGCTCGCCGCCCTGGACGACGAGTCCATGGAGAACCAGCGGGACGTCGTCAAGAACGAGCGCCGCCAGCGCTACGACAACGTCCCCTACGGCACCGCCTTCGAGAAGCTGACCGCGCTCGCCTACCCGGAGGGCCACCCCTACCACCACACGCCGATCGGCTCGATGGCTGACCTGGACGCGGCCACCCTGGAGGACGCGCGGGCGTTCTTCCGCACCTACTACGCGCCCAACAACGCGGTGCTCTCGGTGGTCGGCGACATCGACCCCCAGCAGACCCTTGCCTGGATCGAGAAGTACTTCGGCTCCATCCAGGCGCACGACGGCAAGCCCGCCCCGCGCGACGGTTCGCTGCCCGACATCATGGGCGAGCAGCTGCGCGAGGTCGTCGTGGAGGAGGTGCCCGCGCGCGCGTTGATGGCCGCCTACCGGCTTCCGGAGGACGGCACGCGCGTGTCCGACGCGGCCGACCTGGCCCTCACCGTCCTCGGCGGCGGCGAGTCCTCCCGCCTCTACAACCGCCTCGTACGGCGCGACCGTACGGCCGTCGCCGCCGGCTTCGGCCTGCTGCGGCTCGCCGGCGCACCCTCCCTGGGCTGGCTGGACGTGAAGACCTCCGGTGACGTCGAGGTGCCGGTCATCGAGGCCGCCATCGACGAGGAGCTCGCCCGGTTCGCCGAGGAGGGCCCCACGCCCGAGGAGATGGAGCGCGCCCAGGCCCAGTTGGAGCGCGAGTGGCTGGACCGGCTGGGCACCGTCGCCGGCCGCGCGGACGAACTGTGCCGGTTCGCCGTCCTGTTCGGTGACCCGCAGCTCGCCCTGACCGCCGTCCAGCGCGTCCTCGCGGTGACCCCGCAGGAGGTCCAGGAGGTCGCCAAGGCCCGGCTGCGGCCCGACAACCGCGCGGTGCTCGTCTACGAGCCCAAGTCCCCGGAGGCGGTCGAGGACGCCGACGTACCCGAGGACCCCGAGGCCGAGGCCACGGTCGAGGCCGCAACCGCCGAGCACGACGACGAGGAGACGGCCAAGTGACCGAGCTCGCCACCATGGAATTCCACCCCCGGCCCCAAGCGGGCGACGCCCGGCCCTGGGCCTTCCCGGCACCCGAGCGCGGCACCCTGGACAACGGCCTGACCGTGCTGCGCTGCCACCGCCCCGGCCAACAGGTCGTCGCCGTCGAGGTGCTCCTGGACGCGCCCCTGGACGCTGAGCCGGCCGGCCTGGACGGCGTCGCCACGATCATGGCGCGCGCCTTCTCCGAGGGCACCGACAAGCACTCCGCCGAGGAGTACGCCGCCGAGCTGGAGCGGGCCGGCGCCACCCTCGACGCACACGCCGACCACCCCGGCGTCCGGCTCAGCCTGGAGGTCCCCGCCTCCCGCCTGAGCAAGGGAGTCGGGCTGCTCTCCGACGCGCTCAGGGCACCCGCCTTCGCCGACAGCGAGGTCGAGCGGCTGGTCCGCAACCGCCTCGACGAGATCCCGCACGAGCTGGCCAACCCCAGCCGCCGGGCCGCCAAGCAGCTCTACAAGGAACTGTTCCCCTCGACCACGCGGATGTCCCGTCCGCGCCAGGGCACCGAGGACACCGTAGAGAAGATCGACGCGGCCGCCGTACGCGCGTTCTACGACCGGCATGTGCGGCCCGCCACTGCCACCGCGGTCGTCGTCGGCGACCTGACCGGCATCGACCTGGACGAGCTGCTCGGCGACACCCTGGGTGCCTGGCGCGGCTCCACCGCCCAGCCCCGGCCCGTGCCCCCGGTCTCCGCCGACGACACCGGCCGTGTCGTCATCGTGGACCGCCCCGGAGCGGTCCAGACGCAACTGCTCATCGGCCGCGTCGGTGCGGACCGGCATGACCGCGTCTGGCCCGCCCAGGTACTTGGCACCTACTGCCTGGGCGGCACCCTCACCTCGCGCCTGGACCGCGTCCTGCGCGAGGAGAAGGGCTACACCTACGGCGTCCGTGCCTTCGGGCAGGTCCTGCGGTCCGCCCCCGACGGCAGCGGCGCCGCGATGCTCGCCATCAGCGGCTCCGTGGACACCCCGAACACCGGCCCGGCGCTCGACGACCTGTGGACGGTGCTGCGCACCCTCGCCTCCGGGGGACTCACGGACGCCGAGCGCGACGTCGCCGTGCAGAACCTCGTCGGCGTGGCACCGCTCAAGTACGAGACGGCGGCGGCCGTCGCCGGCACCCTGGCCGACCAGGTCGAGCAGCATCTGCCCGACGACTTCCAGGCCACGCTCTACCGGCAACTGGCCGCCACCGGCACCGTGGAGGCCACCGCGGCGGTCGTGAACGCCTTCCCGGTCGACCACCTGGTGACCGTCCTCGTCGGCGACGCGGCGCAGATCAAGGAGCCCGTCGAGGCCCTCGGCATCGGCGAAGTGACGGTCGTCGCCGCGGAGTAGGCGGAGCAAGCCGAGCGAAGCGAGCGGCGAAGCAACCAGCGCGTCCGGACGAGCGGCACGCGCGCGTGAAGCGGCCCTGGTGACTGGTGCGTCACCAGGGCCGCCGAATGTCCGAATTAGGGCGGAGGTTGCCTGTCTGCCCTGTGGGATGCGCGACAAAAGACGTGATCCGTTTGAGCATTGCGAGGACGTCCTCGTAGGTTCTTCCGGGCTGTTCGTCAGGCAGTGCGCCGCGCCCGCGGCACCGGACAGCCATCGCCGAGTCCCCGTACGGCGCGAGCCAGGGGAGCCGGGGACCCACGCAGTCCCTGGGGTGAATCGGGCGCCCGCGCGAGCCGCGAGGGGGCCCGTAGGAGACCTTCCTGCTCCGAACCCGTCAGCTAACCCGGTAGGCGAGAGGGAAGGAAAGGACCAGCCTCTACATGGCGTTCATGTGCGCCTCCGGGAAGCACCGTCGTCCCGGCCGGGTGAAGCGCACCACCGCGCAGGCCGCCGGCATCGCGGCCCTCACCACCACGGGTGTCATCGGCACCGTCTCGGCCGCCCCGGCGCTCGCCGCCGAGAACTCCGTCGAGCAGACCGGCCTCACCCCGGTCATCACCGTCAGCGACTCGGTCGCCGACCAGATCGACGCCCAGGCCGCCGCGCAGCAGGCCGCCGCCGAGCGCAAGGCGGCCGAGGAGGCCGCGCGCAAGAAGGCCGTGGAGAAGGCCAAGAAGGAGCGCGAGGCCGAGGTACGCGCCGCGCGGGAGGCGGAGCGCAAGCGCCTCAACGCCTTCGTCGCGCCGATCTCCGACTCGTACGTCTCCACCGGCTACAAGACCGGCGGCTCCCTGTGGTCCTCCGGCGCCCACACCGGCATCGACTTCCACGCCGCCACCGGCACGGTGGTGCACGCCGTCGGCACCGGTACGGTCGTCTCCACCGGCTGGGGCGGGTCCTACGGCAACCAGATCGTCATCAAGATGGCCGACGGCATGTACACCCAGTACGGCCACCTGTCGTCGATCGGCGTCTCGGTGGGCCAGAAGGTCACCCCGGGCCAGCAGATCGGCCTCTCCGGCGCGACCGGCAACGTGACCGGCCCCCACCTCCACTTCGAGGCCCGCACGACCCCGGAGTACGGCTCGGACGTCGACCCGGTCGCCTACCTCCGCAAGCACGGCGTGAACGTCTGACCGACCACGGCGCGCACGCTCGGCGCGCGAATACCGCGCGCACGCCCCGCGCGGGTTACGGCGCGCACGCCCCGCGCAGCCCTCGCGGGGGCGCGGGGGCGCGGGGCGCGGGGCGCGGGGCGCGGGGCGCGGGGCGCGCGAGCATGTCACCACGGCGTGTGCGTTCTCCGAGCACCCTGCGTGCACCGCTCCCGCGCGACCCCGGCGTGCACCTCTCGCGCGAGCCCCCTGGCGTGTGCGCCTCCGCCCCGAGCGCCGCATGAAGGTTTCCGCGCGGGCGCACCACATATCTCCGACCGCGCGCCCCCGACGATGAACACGTGACGCCACAGGGCGGCAGTCCCGAAGCCCCGGCCCCCCGAGCCGGGGCTTTCGTCGTTTTCGTGACCCCGGTGTCCAAAAAATATGCATGGATTCAGGGCCGCCGTCGGAAATTCCCGCCCATTGCAATAGAGTCACGGAACGGACGCCACTCGGCGGCGTTTCACGGGGATTAAGGCGGAGGTCGGACATGCGTATTCCGGCGCACTCGGTATGCACAGCGATCCGGGACGACATCGTCGCGGGTGTCTACGAGCGCGGCAGCCGGCTCACCGAGGAACTCCTGGCCCGTCGCTACGGCGTCTCGCGCGTCCCCGTCCGCGAGGCCCTGCGCACCCTGGAGGCCGAGGGCTTCGTGGTGACGCGCCGGCACGCGGGCGCGTGCGTCGCGGAACCGACCGAGCAGGAGGCCGCCGACCTGCTGGAGATGCGCCTGCTCCTGGAGCCGCTCGGCGCCTCCCGGGCCGCCCAGCGCCGTACCGAGGCCCACCTCAAGGTGCTGCGCGGACTCGTCAGGCTGGGCCAGGAACGGGCCCGCAGGGGCGGCAGCGAGGACCTGCGCTCCCTGGGCGGCTGGTTCCACGAGACGCTCGCCCAGGCCACCGGCAGCCACGCCCTGACCTCGACACTCACCCAGCTGCGGCACAAGATCGCCTGGATGTACGCCGTCGACGCGCCCGCCAACCCCGTGGAGTCCTGGGCCGAGCACGGCGCCATCGTGGACGCCGTGACACGCGGCGACAGCGAACGCGCGCGGGCGATCACCGCGCTGCACACCGAGCGGTCCACGGTCTCCCACCGGCTGCGCTTTTCCGGCGGCGCCGACCGGGCGAACGGTGTGAGGACTTCGCAACACCCCGTAAACATGACGGGCCTGCGGCATTAACACAGGCGCCGTATACAAAGACGTGTTATTCGGTGGAGCGGTATTTACGTTGCCCGTTGTCGGTCTCCGCCGCCCTTATTTCGCGCGCGCCCGGAATTTCCGGCGGCGCGTCATCGGTGTGCCCGATGGGGAATTAACTGTGCCCGGCGCAAAGTACCGCCCCGTATAAAGGGCGGCCCTTCATGAAGACCGGCGCCGAGCGAGGTCACGGCCCCGGCAGGAACGGCGGAGGCCGGCTGCGGGAACGGCGGAGGCCGCGCCACCCCTGTGGGGGCGGCGCGGCCTCCGCCGTGCGGGCGCTGCGGCGCTCAGACGGTCTCGGGGAGCTCCTCGAGACCCTCGGCGACCAGCTTGGCCAGGCGGTCGAGGGCGGCGTCCGCGCCCTCGGCGTCGGAGGCGAGGACGATCTCCTCGCCGCCCTGGGCGCCCAGGCCCAGGACAGCCAGCATGGAGGCCGCGTTGACGGGGTTGCCCCCGGCCTTGGCGATCGTCACCGGGACGCCTGTGGCCGTGGCGGCTCGGACGAAGATGGAAGCGGGGCGGGCGTGGAGACCCTCGGCCCAGCCGACGTTGACGCGGCGCTCAGCCATGTGATGCTGCCCTTCGGTGTTCAGGGTTGTCTAGACCAGTTTCCCATATCGTGAAGCATGCCCGGAGCGGACGTGAGCCCTTCCGGGTGTGTCGTCGGACCGCGGCCTCGGCCCGACTTGCGTCCTCCACAGACTGCCTCGCGCCACTGTCGGACGCGAGCCGTACTCTGGGGCCCATGCAGACCCCGGCGGACCGGCAGGACCGGCACGAGTACCCCGCCCACTGGGAGGCGGACGTGGTGCTGCGCGACGGTGGTACCGCGCGCGTCCGGCCCATCACTGTCGACGACGCCGACCGCCTGGTCAGCTTCTACGAGCAGGTCTCGGCCGAGTCGAAGTACTACCGCTTCTTCGCGCCGTACCCCAAGCTCTCCGCCAAGGACGTCCACCGCTTCACGCACCACGACTTTGTGGACAGGGTGGGACTCGCGGCCACCATCGGCGGCGAGTTCATCGCAACCGTACGCTATGACCGCATTGGCGCCGACGGCATGCCCGCCTCTGCGCCCGCCGACGAGGCCGAGGTCGCCTTCCTCGTCCAGGACGCCCACCAGGGCCGGGGCGTCGCCTCCGCCCTCCTGGAGCACATCGCGGCCGTCGCGCGGGAGCGCGGTATCCGCCGGTTCGCCGCCGAGGTGCTGCCGGCCAACAGCAAGATGATCAAGGTGTTCACGGACGCCGGCTACACCCAGCAGCGCAGCTTCGAGGACGGCGTGGTCCGGCTGGAGTTCGACCTGGAGCCCACGGACCGCTCGGTCGCCGTCCAGCGCGCGCGGGAGCAGCGGGCGGAGGCCCGTTCGGTACGACGGCTCCTGACCCCCGGTTCCGTTGCCGTGATCGGCGTCGGCCGGGCGCCCGGCGGCGTCGGCCGCAGCGTCCTCGGCAACCTCCGGGACGCCGGCTTCACCGGCCGCCTGCACGCCGTGAACCAGGCCTTCCCCGAGGACCTCAAGGAGGTCGACGGTGTACCCGCGCACCGCTCCGTGCGCGACATCGACGGGCCGGTCGACGTCGCCGTGGTCGCCGTACCGGCAGAGCAGGTCCCGGACGCCGTCACCGACTGCGGCGAACACGGCGTCCAGGGGCTCGTCGTCCTGGCCGCCGGCTACGCGGAGAGCGGTCCGGACGGCCGCGAACGCCAGCGCGAACTGGTCCGGCACGCGCGCACGTACGGCATGCGGATCATCGGGCCGAACGCCTTCGGGATCATCAACACCGCCCCGGACGTACGGCTGAACGCCTCCCTCGCGCCCGAGATGCCCCGCCCCGGCCGGATCGGCCTCTTCGCCCAGTCCGGCGCCATCGGGATCGCTCTGCTGTCCCGGCTGCACCGGCGCGGCGGCGGCGTCACCGGGACCACCGGCGTGTCGACCTTCGTGTCGTCCGGCAACCGCGCGGACGTGTCCGGCAACGACGTCCTCCAGTACTGGTACGACGACGCCGAGACCGATGTCGTCCTCATGTATTTGGAGTCCATCGGCAACCCGCGCAAGTTCACCCGCCTCTCGCGGCGCACGGCGGCGGCGAAGCCGCTGGTCGTGGTGCAGAGCGCCGGTTCGGCGCCGCAGGGGCACGCGGTACGGGCCACGCGGCTGCCGCACGCCACGGTGTCCGCGCTGCTCCGGCAGGCCGGGGTGATCCGCGTCGACACGATCACGGAGCTGGTCGACGCGGGACTGCTGCTCGCGCGGCAGCCGCTGCCGGCCGGGCCCCGGGTGGCGATCCTCGGGAACTCCGAGTCGCTGGGTCTGCTGACCTACGACCGGTGCCTGGCGGAGGGGCTCCGGCCGGCGCCGCCGCTGGACCTGACGACCATGGCGACCCCCGCGGACTTCCATCGGGCGCTGTCGGAGGCGCTGGCGGACGAGTCATGCGACGCGGTGGTCGTCACGGCCATTCCGACGATCGGGGAGGGGGCGGTCGCGGACGCGGAGCTGGCGGAGGCGCTGCGGTCGGCTGCCGAGAGCGTTCCCGGGAAGCCGGTGCTGGTGGTGCATGTGGAGCTCGGGGGGCTCGCCGAGGCGCTCTCGGCCGCTGGCCGCACCGCACCGCAGACCGCTGTCATGGCACCCGGCGCCCAGTTGTCCCGGCCGTCGCAACGACAGCCCACCGCGGTGGAGACAGGAGCCCGGACACCCCCCGCCGCCGTCGCCGAGGCCGCCAAGCCCCCCGCCCCCCACCCCTGCTCCCGGCTGATCCCCGCCTACCCCGCCGCCGAGCGGGCCGTCCGGGCCCTCGCCGAAGCCGTGAAGTACGCGCAGTGGCGGCGGGAGGCCGCCGATCCCGGGAAGGTGCCCGAATACGACGACATCGACGAGAAGGGGGCCGCCGAGCTGATCGGCGCCCTGCTGGAGCGCGGGGAGGGGCTCACCCTCGGGACCGAGGAGACCTGCGAGCTCCTCGGCAGGTACGGCGTCGCCGTGCACCGCGCGCCGGCCGCCCCCACCCCCGAGGCCGCCGTCGCGGCCGCCCGAGACCTCGGCTACCCGGTCGCCCTCAAGGCCACCGCCCCGCACCTGCGCCACCGCGCCGACCTGGGCGGAGTACGGCTCGACCTGGCGGACGAGGAGCAACTGCGCCGCGCGTACGGCGAGTTGACCGAGCTTTTCGGGCCGCCGGGGGAACTGCGCCCGGTGGTGCAGCGGATGGCACCCCGGGGCGTGGACACCGTCGTACGGGCCGTGATCGACCCGGCGGCCGGGGCCGTGCTGTCCTTCGGGCTGGCCGGGGCCGCCTCGCAGCTGCTCGGGGACACGGCCCACCGGCTGATCCCGGTGACGGACCGGGACGCGACCTCGCTGGTGCGGTCGATCCGGACCGCACCCCTGCTCTTCGGCTGGCGCGGCTCGGCCCCCGTCGACACGCCCGCCCTGGAGGAGCTGCTGCTGCGCGTCTCCAGACTGGTCGACGACCACCCCGAGGTGGTCGCGGTCACCCTGGAACCGGTCGTGGTCGCCCGGCACGGCGTCAGCGTCCTCGGAGCCACCGTCCGCCTGGCGCCCCCGCCCGCCCGCGACGACCTGGGTCCGCGGACCCTGCCCGCCTACTGACCGCCGCGAACACCCGCCCCCGCGGTGGCTTTCCAAGAGGGTGCGTCGACTGGCCCGGACCCCCCTTGCCCACGGATTAGGATGGACGCCATGGCCAAGACCAGTACGACGACCCAGGGGCTGCGCGTCGCGATCGAGCGCAGCGGCTACTACCCGGCCCTCGTGGCCGAGGCGGTGGAGGCTTCCGTGGGCGGTGAGCCGATCCGGTCGTACCTGGTCCACCAGGAGACGACGTTCGACCAGAACGAGGTGCGGCGGCACGTGACCGTGCTCGTCCTCACCGGCAACCGCTTCATCGTCAGCCACACCGACGAGCAGGCCGCCGACACCACCTCCCCGACGCCGTACGCCACCACCTCGACGGAGTCGGTGAAGCTCGGCCGGATCTCGTCGGTCGTGGTCAGCCGGGTGGTGGCCAACCCGGAGCAGTACACGCCGGGCACCCTGCCCCGCGAGATCGTGCTGACCATCGGCTGGGGCGCCGTATCCCGTATCGACCTGGAGCCCGCCGCCTGCGGCGACCCCAACTGCGAGGCCGACCACGGCTACACGGGCAACTCCACGGCGGACGACCTGAGCCTGCGCGTCAGCGAGGCGGGGGACGGCCCGGAGACGGTGCGCCAGGCGCTCGCCTTCGCCCAGGCCATCTCCGAGGCGACCGCGGACGTCACGCACTGATGGCGTACGCCACCTGGGACCATCCGGAACCGCTGGCCCTCGGCTCCGCGCCGCTGCCCGAGTACGGCAGCGGTTCCCTCGCCGACCTGCTGCCCACCCTGGCCGCCGGGATGGCCGTACCCGGAATGACCGCGTCGATCACGGAACTGACCGCCGCCGACCGCAACTGCGTGTTCCTGGTCGACGGGCTGGGCTGGGAACAGCTCAGGGCCCACCCGGACGAGGCGCCCTTCCTTGCCTCATTGCTCGGCAGTTCTCGCGGCGGCACCGGACGGCCGATCACCGCCTGCTACCCCGCGACCACCGCCACCTCCCTTGCCTCCGTCGGCACCGGCCTGCCGCCCGGTGCGCACGGCCTGCCCGGCTACACCGTCCGGAACCCTGCCACCGGCGAGCTGATGAACCAGCTCCGCTGGCACCCGTGGACCTCCCCGCGCTCTTGGCAGCCGTACCCCACCGTCTTCCAGCTCGCCGCCGACGCCGGGGTGCACGCCGCCCAGGTGTCCTCTCCGGCCTTCGAGCGCACTCCCCTCACCAAGGTCGCGCTCAGCGGCGGAACGTTTCACGGCCGACTCACCGGCGAGGAGCGGATGGACTTCGCGGCGGAGCAACTGGCCGCCGCCGACCGTTCCCTGGTGTACACGTACTACGCCGAACTGGACGGCGCCGGGCACCGCTACGGCGTCGACTCCGACACCTGGCGCGGCCAGCTGATGCACGTCGACCGGCTGGTGCAGCGGCTCGCCGAGCAGCTCCCGCCGCGCACCGCGCTGTACGTCACCGCCGACCACGGCATGCTCGACGTGCCGTTCGACGAGCAGCACCGCATCGACTTCGACGAGGACTGGGAACTGCGGGCCGGCGTCGCCCTGCTCGGCGGCGAGGGCCGCGCCCGGCACGTCTACGCGGTCCCGGGTGCCCAGAACGACGTGCTGACCTGCTGGCGCGAGGTGCTCGGCGAGCAGTTCTGGGTGGCCTCCCGTGACGAGGCGATCGCGGCCGGCTGGTTCGGCCCGCCGGACCGGTTCGACGAGCGGGTGTACGAGCGGATCGGCGATGTCATCGCGGCGGCGCACGACGACGTCCTGATCATCGCCTCCGAGCGGGAGCCCAAGGAGTCGGCGATGGTCGGCAACCACGGTTCGATGACCCCCGTCGAGCAACTCGTCCCGCTGCTCGAAGTACGCTCCTAGCGCCCCTGATCACACCACCCCCGAAAGGTGCTCAACTCCCCATGCCCGAGCTGGTCTTCTTCTCCGGAACGATGGACTGCGGGAAGTCGACCCTGGCTCTGCAGATCGAGCACAACCGGTCGGCCCGCGGCCTCGTCGGCATGATCTTCAGCCGTGACGACCGCGCCGGCTACGGCAAGCTGTCCTCCCGGCTGGGCCTGGTCACCGACGCCGTGGAGGTCGAGGACGGCCAGGACCTGTACGCGTACCTGGTCGACCACCTCTCGCAGGGCGGCCGCGCGAACTACGTCATCGCCGACGAGGCGCAGTTCCTGGCGCCGGAGCAGATAGACCAGCTCGCGCGCGTGGTCGACGATCTGGGCCTGGACGTCTACGCGTTCGGCATCACCACCGACTTCCGCTCCAAGCTGTTCCCCGGCTCCCAGCGGCTGGTGGAGCTGGCCGACCGGGTCGAGGTGCTCCAGGTCGAGGCCCTGTGCTGGTGCGGCGCCCGCGCCACCCACAACGCCCGCACGGTGGGCGGCGAGATGGTCGTCGAGGGCGCCCAGGTGGTCGTGGGCGATGTCAACGGGTCGGCCGGGAAGGTCGGTTACGAGGTGCTGTGCCGCCGCCACCACCGGCGCCGGATGACCGCCGCGTCGGCCCATGCGGCGGCCCTCTCCCCGGACGTCCTGCCCGTCACGACCTGACTCAGCGCTGGCTCTCGATCACGGAGAAGACCGCGCCCTCCGGGTCGGCCACGGTGGCGACCCGGCCGTGTGCGCTGTCCCGGGCCGGTTTCAGCACCTGCCCGCCCAGTTCGGCGACCTCGCGCAGGGTCGCGTCCGCGTCGGCCACCTCGAAGTACGTCAGCCAGTGCGGTCCCTGTTCCCGTGGCAGCGAGAGGCCGACCCCGTGGATGCCTGCCACCGGGCGGCCCTCCACGTGCAGGGTCACGTAGTCGAAGTCGGCGGACACCACCGGCTCCGCCGCGTAACCGAACACCGCCTCGTAGAACTTGGCGACGCTCACGGTCTCGAAGGTGAGCAGTTCGTTCCAGGCGGGCGTGCCGGGGACACCGGTGACGGCCGTGCCGAGGTGGGCGGAGGCCTGCCAGATGCCGAACACCGCGCCCGACGGGTCGGAGCCGATGGCCATCCGCCCGGCCTCGGCCGCGTCCAGCGGGCCGACGCCCACCGTGCCGCCGCACAGCCGGGCCGTCTCGGCCGTCAGATCCACGTCCTCCGAGGCGAAGTACGGCGTCCAGGCGATCGGCAACCGGCGGTCCGGCGGCAGCTGCCCGATCCCCGCGACCTCCTGACCGTCCAGCAGCGCCCGGACGTAGGGGCCGAGCTGCTGCGGCCCGGGCTGGAACTCCCAGCCGAACAGGGCCTCGTAGAACTCCTCGGTCGCGGTCAAGCCGTGCACCATCAGACTCACCCAGCAGGGGGTGCCGGGCGCGCGCCGAGCGTGTGTACCGCCGTTCGGGCCGGCCGATCCCCGTACCTCGGTCATCGTCACTCTCTCCTCGGCCCCTCGCGGTGGCCGTGTCGCTTCCGCTCTCCGGACCGGCCGTGCCACAGCCACGGGCACGCCCCGTGCCGATGCTCGCACCCTCCGTGGCGTCCTGCGTCCAGGCCGTGGCGGCGGCCTTCGCCGCGAGGATGCCTGATCTGCCGTTTCTCGCCCGTTTCCGGCCGATTGCCGCCGGGTGTCCATCAGCTGTACAGCATGTGCCCGATCCCGCACGCCCGGTGATCGAGCCTGTCCGGCCGAGCAGAGTAGTCGTACCTGGACGCTGCGGCCACCCCTGGCGTAAGGATGGGGCCATGGAAGCCATCATCACCGCAACCGAACTCGCCGACGACCTGACCGGGCCGAACCCGCCCGTGCTGCTGGACGTGCGCTGGCAGCTGACCATGCTGGGCGGCGCGGCCTTCGACGGCCGGGCCGAGTACGCCGCCGGGCACCTGCCGGGCGCCGTCTACGTGGACCTGGACACGGAGCTGGCCGCCGCGCCCGCAGGTCGCGGCCGCCATCCGCTGCCCGACCTGGCCGTCTTCGCGGCGGCGATGCGCCGTGCGGGGGTGTCGGCGGACCGGCCAGTGGTCGTGTACGACGGCGGAGCCGGCTGGGCGGCGGCGCGCGCGTGGTGGTTGCTGCGCTGGACGGGTCACCCGGATGTGCGGGTTCTGGACGGCGGGTTGCCGTCCTGGGAAGGCGCTCTTTCGACTGACGCGGCCGAGCCGGCCGAGGGTGACTTCGAACCGGCGCCCGGCGCGCTGGAGTTGCTCGACGCGGACGGGGCGGCCGCGCTGGCCCGCGCGGGTGTGCTGCTCGACGCTCGCGCGGGGGAGCGGTACCGGGGCGAGGTGGAGCCGATCGACCGGATCGGCGGCCACATCCCGGGCGCCGTCTCCGCGCCGACCACCGAGAACGTCGGCCCGGACGGCCGTTTCCGGCCCGCCGGGGAGCTGAGTGACCGTTTCAAGGCCCTGGGCGCCTCCGGGGCGGCCCCGGTGGGCGTCTACTGCGGCTCGGGTGTCTCGGCCGCCCACGAGGTGCTGGCGCTGGCCGTGGCGGGCATTCCGGCGGCGCTGTACGTCGGTTCGTGGTCGGAGTGGTCCGCGGACCCGTCCCGTCCGGTCGCGGTCGGCCCCGACCCGCAGTAGGGCAGAGGCAGTAGGGCAGCGAGAAGAGGGGGCACGCGCGCGTGCCCCCTCTTCGTACGGCCGTACGACTCCTGCTACTCCTGCTTCTTGCGCCGCGTCCCGAAGACGATCTCGTCCCAGCTCGGCACGGCGGCCCGGCGGCCCGGGCGGACGCCGTCCGCCTCGGCCTGGCGGTCGGTGGCGCCGACCAGCCGGTCGCGGTGGCTGCCGACGGAGCGGGGCATGAGGACGTCCGCGTAGGCGGAGCCGGCCGAGGCCGCGGGGGCCGGGGGCTCCTCCGCCGCCGGTTCCGGGGCGGGCTCCTCCGGGGCGACGACCTCCGCGGGGCGTTCCGGGACCACCATGTCGCCCCGGAAGCTCGGCACCGCCTCCAGGAGGCTGGTCAGCGAGTCCCGCTCGCCGGCCGTCTCCTCGACGGGGTCGGACGACTGCGCGGGCAGGCTCGGCCGGTCCCGGTCGCTGGGACGGTCCATCGGGCGGTCGCGCGGCAGCCGTGCGATCCGCGGCACGAACGGAAAGCTGGGCTCCGGTACGGCGAGGTCGTCGGACTCGCCGATCAGCGAGCGCGCCTCGTCGTCGACGGCCTGGACGAGCCGCCGGGGCGGGTCGTAGGTCCAGCTCGCCGAGTGCGGTTCGCTCGCGACCCGGTAGACGAGGAGGACTTCCCAAGTGCCGTCGTCACGCCGCCAGGAGTCCCACTGCACGGTGTCCTTGTCGGCACCGCGCAGCACCAGCCGCTCCTGGACGGCCTCGCCGAGCAGCGGCCCGGAGTTCTCGCCGGGCCGGCGGACCGGCGTCTTGCGGGCTCGCTCGGCCATGAAGGCGCGCTCGGCCAGTACCGGACCCTCGAAGCGCCGCACCCGGTCGACGGGGATCCCGGCGAGCTGGGCGACCTCTTCCGCGGTCGCACCCGCCCGTATCCGCGCCTGGATGTCTCGGGGCCGGAGATGGCTCTCGACCTCGATCTCGATCTGGCCGAGCCGGGGCCGGTCGCCGCGTACGGCGGCACGGAGCCGTTCGTCGATCGGAAGCGTGTACTCCGTAGAGTCGGCAGCCTTGAGCACCAGCCGTGTGCCGTCATTGGAGACGGCCACGACACGCAGTTCGGGCATGGGGACCTCCCGGGTGGTGCCTGCCGACGTCACGTGCGTCGCTGCTTCCGCTAGTCGAGTGTGGCCTGCCCGGGTGCAGCCTGCCACAACCTTGCCGAGTTGCCCGGCGTGTCGGGCACAGGCCCTGCACCGCCGTTATGGCACGGTTACCTATTCGCAACGCTAAGTGACCAAAACCGTCACCCTGTGCAACTAGCCCCCTCCCGGCGGTCCTGCAAGGCCCCGGACGCCCTGGCGGGAGACCGGACCCAGGGCTCGCAACAGTACTCCATTCGGGCCACGTGCGTGGATTGGCGCGCCGCCCAACTTCTGGCAACGACCCCTCCCTGGCCTCCGGTTGCCCACTTCGGTCGATCTTGAACGTGGCGTACTTCACGCAATCCGCAGAAACGGAACTAATGGTTTCGCCCGTACGTCCCTTTTTCATGCAGTGGATCGAACAAGTGCGGGAAGGGCAGGCAAGGTTCGGGAATGCGTGAAAGGCCCGGTTCCGGTGACCAGACCAGTGCGGGGGAGGAGGCGAAGGGAAGTTCGAAGCGGATCGATCTCAGCGTTCCCCAGGTCGCGGGCAGCGCGGTGGCCGCGGTGGTGGCCGCCAAACTCGCGTCCTACGTCGGGGTGTACGGCACGATCCTCGGCGCCGGAGTCGTCAGCGTGGTCGCCACCTGCGGCGGCTCGTTGTTCCAGCACTTCTTCAGGCGCACCGGAGAACAACTGCGCGACGCGTCGGTGACCACCCGGCCCCACGAGCAAGCGCCCCCGGCGCCCGGCGAGTTCACCGAGGGCACCGTCTACCGCGCCCGGGTGCGGACCTGGCGGCGCCCGGTGTTCGCGGCGGCCCTGGTGTTCGCGGTGGCCATGGCCGGCATCACGACTTACGAACTGGTCTCCGGCAGCAGCTTCAGCGGCGGCTCCGGTACGACGGTCAGCGGCGCCGTCACCGGCGACACCACGTCCTCGAAGTCGTCGGACCCCTCGGATCCCGGGGACTCCTCGGACCCTTCGGGCTCCCCCGGCCCGGAGTCCGGTGACGGTAGGGCCACTTCGCCGGCCCCGTCGCCGTCGTCCTCCTCGGACGCGTCACGGACGCCCGCGAGCGAGGGGGCCACGACACCGGCCCCGTCCCCGAGCGAGTCCGCGAGCGGGGAGCCGAGCACGGCCTCCTCGCCCGCCGGGTCCTCGGCTACTGACCCAGAACCCTCCGCAAGTAGTCGTTCTGGAACAGCCGATCCGGATCGAGCCGGTCTCGCAGCGCGGTGAACTCACCGAAGCGCGGGTAGGCCGTCGCGAAGTACTCCGCGTCCCTGGTGTGCACCTTGCCCCAGTGCGGGCGGCCCTCGTGCGCGGTGAAGATGCGCTCGGCGGCGGTGAAGTACGCCTGGTACGGCGTGCCCCGGAACATGTGCACGGCGACGTAGGCGGTGTCCCGGGCGGAGGCGGTGGACAGGGCGATGTCGTCGGCCGGGGCGGTGCGGACCTCGACCGGGAAGTTGATCCTGAGACCGGAACGGTCGACCATCGCCTTCAGTTCCCGCAGCGTGTCCACCAGAGCCTCGCGCGGCACGGCGTACTCCATCTCCACGAAGCGCACCCGGCGCGGGGATGTGAAGACCTTGTAGGGAATGTCCGTGTACGACCGCGCGGACAGTGCCCTGCTGGAGATCCGGGCGGCCGTCGGTACGACGGCGGGCACCGCGCGGCCGAGCAACTGCACACCGTGGAAGAGGCCGTTGGAGAGGAACTCGTCCTCGAACCAGCCGGCCAGCTGCCCCACCGGCTGCGGCGGACCCGCGCTGCGGTTGTTGCGCTTGGTGTTGGTGTTGCCGGTGTGCGGGAACCAGTAGAACTCGAAGTGCTCGTTCTCGGCCCAGAGCTGGTCGAACTCGGCGAGGACCCGGTCCAGGGTCATCGGCTCCTCGCGCGCGGTGAGCAGGAAGACCGGTTCCACGGCGAAAGTGATCGCGGTGACGATCCCCAGCGCGCCGAGGCCGACCCGTGCGGCCGCGAAGACCGCGCGTTCTTCTTCGGTCCCCTTCTCCGAGCAGGTGAGCACCGAGCCGTCGGCGGTGACCAGTTCGAGTTCCCGGATCTGGGCGGCGAGCGAGGCGGACTCGCGGCCCGTGCCATGGGTGCCGGTGCTGGTGGCCCCGGAGACCGTCTGCTCCATGATGTCGCCCATGTTGGTCAGCGACAGGCCCTCGCGGGCCAGGGCCATGTTGAGTCTCTTGAGCGGAGTGCCCGCCTCGACCGTGACGGTCATGGCCTTACGGTCAATGTTGCGGATCCCGGTCAACAGTTGAGGGCGGATCGAGACGCCGTCGGTCGCGGCGATCGACGTGAAGGAGTGGCCGCTGCCGACCGCCTTCACCTTCAGGCCGTCCGCCGCCGCCCGCCTTACCGCCGCCGCCAGCTCGTCCACGGAGGCGGGCGTGACCTCCCGCGCGGGGTGGACGGTGACATTCCCTCCCCAGTTACGCCACGCGCCGTTCTTCCCGCTCGCTGTACTGCTCAACGGTGCCTCCCCGACCCGTGACCGGCCTGTTGAGCCGGCGGTACCCGAGGAAACCGACCGCGACCGCGACGGCCCCGGACACGGCCGGAACCCCGTACCCGGCGCGGGCACCGGCAGCGTCGATCACCCAGCCGGCGACCGAGGAGCCGAGCGCCACCCCGACCGCGAGGCCGGTGCTCACCCAGGTCATGCCCTCGGTGAGCTTCGCGCGAGGTACGTGCTTTTCGATGAGGGACATCGTCGTGATCATCGTCGGTGCGATGGTCAGGCCCGCAACGAACAGCGCCACGGCCAGAAGCGGCAAGTTTCCGACCAGTAGGAGGGGGATCATACTCACGGCCATCGCACATATGCCCAGCAGCCACCTGCGTTCCGGCTTCCCCGCGAAGCGCATCAGGCCGAAGACCACCCCGGCCAGGCAGGAGCCCGCCGCGTACAGGGCCAGGACCACGCTCGCGGCGCCCTTGTGGCCGCGTTCGTCGGCGAAGGCGACGGTGACCACGTCGACCGCCCCGAAGATCGCCCCGGTGGCCACGAAGGTCGCCACCAGCACCTGGAGGCCGGGCGCCCGCAGCGCCGAACCGCGGGCGTGGTGCTCGCGCGGGTGCGGCGTGGGCTCGGTGGCCCGCTGGGCGGTCAGCCAGAAGACGCCGGCGGCCAGGAAGCAGGCGGCCAGCAGCGGCCCCGCCTCCGGGAACCAGGCCGTGGACAGGCCGATGGAGATGATCGGCCCGAAGATGAAGCAGACCTCGTCGACGACGGACTCGAACGAGTAGGCGGTGTGCAGCTGCGGGGTGCCCCGGTAGAGGGCGGCCCAGCGGGCCCGGATCATCGCGCCCAGGCTCGGCACCGCGCCGATCCCGGCGGCGCAGACGAACAGCACCCAGTCGGGCCACCCGTAGTGCGCGGCGAGGAGCAGCCCGGCCGCCGCCGCCAGCGCGAGCAGCGTCGCGGGACGCAGCACCCGGCGCTGGCCGTACTGGTCGACCAGCCGGGACACCTGCGGGCCGACCGCGGCGGCGGCGAGCGCGATGGTGGCCGAGAGCGCGCCCGCGAGGCCGTAGCGCCCGGTGAGCTGGGAGATCATCGTGACCACGCCGATGCCCATCATGGAGAGCGGCATCCGGCCGACGAAGCCCGCGGCGGAGAAGCCCTTGGTGCCGGGGAGGGCGAACAGGGCGCGATAGGGGCTGGGCACGGGGGTCTCCGACGGCTGTACTGGGTAAGGCGCGATTGCGGCTGATACAGCTTACGAGTGAGGTCGCCGTGCCGCACCCGCTCGGCACCGGGGATAAACCTCCCGAATCCGACTCTTCACGCTCCTGTTTCCGGGCTGTCAGCGCCGGGTGGCAGGATCGGCTCATGTCAGACGCGCTCGATGCCACCCCCTACGACGCCCTGCTCCTGCTCTCCTTCGGCGGCCCGGAAGGCCCGGACGACGTGGTTCCGTTCCTGGAGAACGTGACGCGCGGGCGCGGTATCCCGAAGGAACGTCTCAAGGAAGTCGGGCAGCACTACTTCCTGTTCGGCGGGGTCAGCCCGATCAACGACCAGAACCGCGCCCTGCTGGACGCCCTGCGCAAGGACTTCGCCGAGCACGGCCTGGACCTGCCGATCTACTGGGGCAACCGCAACTGGGCGCCGTATCTGACGGACACCCTGCGCGAGATGGTCGCCGACGGCCGCCGACGCATCCTGGTGCTCGCCACCAGCGCCTACGCCTCCTACTCGGGCTGCCGCCAGTACCGCGAGAACCTCGCGGACTCGCTGGCGGAGCTGGCGGCCGAGGGACTCGAACCGCCGAAGATCGACAAGCTGCGGCACTACTTCAACCACCCCGGCTTCCTCGACCCGATGATCGACGGAGTGCTCCAGTCCCTCTCCGAACTCCCCGAGGACGTCCGTGCGGGCGCCCATATCGCCTTCACCACCCACTCCATCCCGACCGCGAGTGCCGACACCTCCGGCCCGGTCGAGACGCACGGCGAGGGCGGCGCGTACGTCGAGGAGCACCTGGACGTGGCCCAGCTCATCGCCGACGCGGTCCGCGAGCGCACCGGCATCGACCACCCCTGGCGGCTCGTCTACCAGTCCCGCTCCGGCGCCCCGCACATCCCGTGGCTGGAGCCCGACATCTGCGACCACCTGGAGGCGCTGCACGGCGCCGGGGTCCCGGCCGTGGTCATGGCCCCCATCGGCTTCGTCTCCGACCACATGGAGGTCCTCTACGACCTCGACACGGAGGCCATGGCCAAGGCCGGGGAACTGGGCCTGCCGGTACGGCGGTCCGCGACCGTCGGGGACGACCCGCGGTTCGCCGCCGCGATCCGTGAGCTGGTCCTGGAGCGCGCGGCAGTGGAGAGCGGGCGGGAGGTCACGCCGTGCGCGCTGGGCGCGCTGGGCGCGAGCCACAACCTGTGCCCGGTCGGCTGCTGCCCGGCCCGCGCCCCCCGGCCGGCCGCGGCCGGCGCCGACAGCCCGTACGCGTGAGGAGCCCCGTGACCGACGCCCTGCACACCGACCTGCTCAAGCTCGCCCGGGAGGCGGCCGCCCGCGCGGGCGAGCTGCTGCGGGACGGCCGCCCGGCCGACCTCGCCGTGGCCCGGACCAAGTCCAGCCCGATCGATGTCGTGACCGAGATGGACATCGCGGCGGAGAAGCTGATCACCGACCTGATCTCCGGACACCGCCCCGACGACGGCTTCCTCGGGGAGGAGGGCGCGTCGACGGAGGGCACGAGCGGGATCCGCTGGGTGATCGACCCGCTCGACGGCACGGTCAACTACCTCTACGGGCTGCCGACCTGGGCGGTCTCCATCGCGGCCGAGCAGGACGGCGAGACCGTGGCCGGGGTCGTGGCGGCGCCGATGCGCGGCGAGACGTACCACGCGGTACGGGGTGGCGGGGCCTGGGCGACCGGGGCGTGGGAGGGCGAGCGGGAGCTGCGCTGCCGCCCGGCACCGCCGCTGGACCAGGCGCTGGTGTCGACCGGCTTCAACTACGTGACGGAGGTCCGCACCCACCAGGCCGAGGTCGCCGCCCGGCTGATCCCGCTGCTCCGCGACGTACGCCGGAGCGGGTCGGCGGCGATCGACCTGTGCGATGTGGCCTGCGGCCGGCTGGACGGGTACTACGAGCGCGGGCTGAACGCGTGGGACTGGGGTGCGGGCGACCTGATCGCGAGAGAGGGCGGCGCGCTCACGGGCGGCCGCCCCGGAGAACCCCCGTCCCGTGCCCTGACGGTCGCGGCCACCCCGGGCGTCTTCGAGCCGCTCCAGCGCCTGCTGGACGACTTCGGAGCCTGGCACGACTGAGCCCCGGACGTTCGGGCTGAGGGGGGGCACGGCACCGCCGGGAACCGCCGTCGCGGCGGGAAAGGTGCGGCGGTGGTTGGGGGGCGGGAGGGGCGCGCGTGCGGCTGGGCCGGGGGACGGAAAGGGTCGCGTGCAGGCTTGGGTCGGGGGTCGGGAGGGGCGCGCGCAGGCCTGACCGGGAGACGGAAAGAGGCGTGGGCGGGCTTGAGCAGGGGTGGGGAGGGGCTGTTGCGAGTGGTGTGGGCGTAGGGGGCCCTGGGTTCTTTTGGCCTGGGGGGAATCGAACGTTGTTGCGGTGGGTACTGGTCAAGGTATGAGCAGGGCCCCGGCGCTGGATTCGCCGGGGCCCTGTTCCTGTGCCGGTGAGCTGCTGCTGCGGGACTGTCAGACGCTGGTCGCGCCGACTTCCACGCCGTGTTCGGCGGCGAGGCGGCGCAGGTCGTCGAGCTCGGCCTGTTCCACTTCGACGAGGAAGTCGTCGCCCTCGTCACGAGCCCGGGTGATGTCGGACTCGGTCGCCTTTATGCGCTGCAGAAGTCCTGTGGTGAATGCGTCCATGCTGCGCCCCCTCGTCCTGGGTCGTGGGTCGGTGGCACGGGGGTGTGCCGTTGAAGGGGCGATCACGTCTCTCGCGGGTGCCCAGCGCTGCCCTGCTGGGCGGCGACGGTGCCGGACACCCCCATCGTCCACTCTGCTGTAGCGGCGACGTACGTACCGCATGGTGCTGCGGCACATGCAGAGCGTGATCGCGGGGTGTACATGCCGTCCTCCCCTCGCTCCCTTCCGTGGAAACCTAACCGGAACAGAAAATCTCGCATTCCCGCCCGGCGGCATCGATCCGACCGCCCCCGCCGCCGCCTTACTGCCGACTTATGGCCGAAAAGGGCAGGATGGAGGCCACACACCCCATGGAGACCCCTGCCCACGTGCGCCGGTGCGCGCTACGCGGGTGGACAGAGGAAGGACAAGCGACGTGCGCGTACTCGTCGTCGAGGACGAGCAACTGCTCGCCGATGCGGTGGCCACCGGACTGCGCCGGGAGGCCATGGCCGTCGACGTCGTGTACGACGGTGCGGCCGCCCTGGAGCGCATCGGCGTCAACGACTACGACGTGGTCGTCCTCGACCGCGACCTCCCCCTCGTGCACGGCGACGACGTCTGCCGCAGGATCGTCGAGCTCGGCATGCCCACGCGCGTGCTGATGCTCACCGCGTCCGGCGACGTCAGCGACCGCGTGGAGGGCCTGGAGATCGGCGCCGACGACTACCTTCCCAAGCCCTTCGCGTTCAGCGAGCTGATCGCACGCGTGCGTGCCCTCGGCCGCCGTACCAGCGTGCCGCTGCCCCCGGTCCTGGAGCGCGCCGGCATCAAGCTCGACCCGAACCGCCGCGAGGTCTTCCGCGACGGCAAGGAGGTCCAGCTCGCGCCCAAGGAGTTCGCGGTCCTGGAGGTGCTGATGCGCAGCGAGGGCGCGGTGGTCTCCGCCGAGCAGCTCCTCGAGAAGGCCTGGGACGAGAACACGGACCCGTTCACCAACGTCGTGCGGGTGACCGTGATGACGCTGCGCCGCAAGCTGGGCGAGCCCGCCGTGATCGTCACCGTCCCCGGCTCGGGTTACCGGATCTGATGACCGTGGCCACCACTCCCGCACCTCCGCAAGCGCCCCCCAAGCCCACCTGGGACCCCCGGAGGCCACAGCCCGTCTTCCCGTGGCTGCGCCCCACCATCCGCATACGGCTCACGCTGCTGTACGGCGGCATGTTCCTGATCGCCGGCATCCTGCTGCTCTCGATCATCTACCTGCTCGCGGCACAGGCGATCAGCACCGGCAACCAGCCGCTGTTCAAGATCGTCAAATACTCGGATCTCCAGGTCTCCAGCGACAACTGCCCCGCCATCAACATGGCCAGCGGCACGGCCACCCTGTCGCTGCAGGACTTCAACAACGCGATCGCCCACTGCGTGGACCACCAGCGCCAAGCCGCCCTGGACGACCTGCTGAGCCGTTCGCTGCTGGCCCTGCTCGGCCTCGCCGTGATCGCCTTCGCGTTCGGCTACGCGATGGCCGGACGGGTGCTGTCCCCGCTCGGCCGGATCACCCGCACCGCCCGCGCGGTGGCCGGCTCGGACCTGTCCCGCCGGATCGAGCTGGACGGCCCGGACGACGAGCTCAAGGAACTCGCGGACACCTTCGACGACATGCTGGAGCGACTGCAACGGGCCTTCACCGCCCAGCAGCGTTTCGTCGGCAACGCCTCCCATGAGCTGCGCACGCCACTGGCGATCAATCGCACGCTCCTGGAGGTGCACCTCTCGGACCCGGGCGCGCCCATGGAGCTGCAACAGCTCGGCAAGACCCTGCTGGCCACCAACGAACGCAGCGAGCAGCTCGTGGAGGGCCTGCTGCTGCTCGCCCGCAGCGACAACCAGATCGTCGAGCGCAAACCGGTCGACCTGGCCGAGGTGGCCACCCAGGCCGTCGACCAGGTGCACGCCGAGGCGGAGGCCAAGGGCGTGACCATCCGGGGCGTGCGGAAGCCGGCGGTCGTGCAGGGCAACGGCGTCCTGCTGGAGCGGATCGCGCTGAACCTGGTGCAGAATGCGGTGCGCTACAACGTGCCCGAGGAGGGCTGGGTCGAGGTCGACACCGAGATCCAGCACGGCCAGGCGGTACTGTCCGTCGCGAACACCGGCCCAGTGGTGCCGGCGTACGAGATCGACAACCTGTTCGAGCCCTTCAGGCGGCTCCGTACCGACCGCACGGGCAGCGACAAGGGCGTCGGCCTCGGTCTGTCCATCGTCCGGTCCGTGGCCCGGGCGCACGGCGGCCACATCGCGGCTCAGCCCCGTGAGGGCGGTGGGCTCGTGATGAGAGTCACCCTGCCTACCTGATGCCGTTACAAGATCGCGACACACGCGGAGGGTGTTCGCTTTGCGCGGAATTTTCTCTCGGGGTGGCGTGGTACCCCTTGAGTGATCGATCACAGGGGCGGTTTTCCGGCCATATACTCTCCGTGATCATGACTAGGGGAATAAAGCCGGGAAAATCCCTGTTTTCAGGGGTCTTGATCACGGGAAGTACAGGGTGAGGCGCCTTTGAGGTGTCTCGTGAGAACCGTGTACGGTCCCCATCGCCATTCAACCCGATCACTCTTGGGGGATCCGGTTGGGTGTCGATTGAGTAACAGACCTTGATGTGAGGCAAAATCTCCGCCTCGGGTCGGGCACAAGTCCGGCCTCTCACGCGTTACGTGCGCTGGAGACACCGCAGACACCCAGAGGGGGAGAGCGACATGGCAACCGATTACGACACTCCACGCAAGACCGACGATGACGTCGACTCGGACAGCCTTGAAGAGCTGAAGGCTCGGAGGAACGACAAGTCCACGTCCGCAGTGGACGTGGACGAGTTCGAGGCCGCCGAAGGCCTGGAGCTGCCCGGCGCGGACCTCTCGAACGAGGAGCTGGCCGTCCGGGTGCTGCCCAAGCAGCAGGACGAGTTCACTTGCATGAGCTGCTTCCTGGTGCACCACCGCAGCCAGCTGGCCCGGGAGAAGAACGGTCAGCCGATCTGCCGCGACTGCGACTGAGGAGGGGTCGGGCATGACTGGCTCGACCCCACCTCGGAGGCGCCGCTTCTCTCTTCCGGGAGCGGACTCGGGGCCGTCCGACGGCCCACGCGCGCGTGACGACGAGCGAGGCTCATCCGATCCGGGAGCCTCGCTCGAACCGGCGGCCGACCGGGGTGACCTCCCGGCGCCGGCGGATCAGCCCGCGCCCGTCGCACGGCGACGGGCCGGGGTCATCCGTGACAGGGCCGTGAATCTGGCCCGGGAAGGCGCCCGTAAGGGCGGCAGCCGGGCGAGAGCGGGGCTGGCCTACCTCGCGGACCGGATCATCGAGATCGCCCCGCGTGTCCCCGTACGCGACCTCGCGTCCCTCCGTCGGCAGTTCCCGGACCTCGGACCCGAGCAGCTCGCCGACAAGCTCGTGGCGGGCGCGGCGGGTGCGACCTCGGCGGTCGGGGCCGGGGTCGGCGCGGCGGCGATGCTGCCGGTGCCGCCGGCGATGCCGACCGAGCTGGCCGCGGAGATCACCGGGGTCGCGGCGATCGAGCTGAAGCTCATCGCCGAGCTCCACGAGGTCTACGGCGTGCGGCCGCCGGGAAACCTGAAGGCCCGCAGCACCGCGTATCTGTCCTCCTGGTCGGGGGAGCGTGGGATCGACGTGATGAAGCCGTCGACGATCAACGGTGCCCTCGGCGGGCACATGAAGCGCGAGCTGCGCCAGCAGATCATGAAGCGGATGGTGCGGGACCTGCCCAACCTGATGCCGTTCATGGTGGGCGCCGCGGTGGGCGCGGTCATGAACCGCCGGGACACCAAGAAGCTCGCGGCGCGGATCCGGGCGGACCTGAGGAAGATCCAGGTGCCGTGGGAGGAACTGCCCGAGCTGCCGCCGCTGGAGAAGCCGGCGGAGCCGCTGCCGATCGCCGAGCTGCCCGAGGACTTCGGAGGCTGACGCCGGCCGGCTGAGGGACCGACCGGGCCTACTGGGCCTGCTTCGCAGCCTCGATCGCCGCCGCCAGAGCCTCCGGCTCCCGCGTCGACAGGTACAGGTACGGCGTCGGGTCCGCAGGGTCCGTGACCTCCACGCGCAGGGCCCCGGGGATGTAGGCGCGCAGCAGGAGGAAGGCGCGGACGTCGGCCTTGTACGTGCGCCAGGCGCGCGCCTCCTCCGGGTCCAGGACCTCGGAGGCGCCCAGGGCGGACACCGGGATCTTCGCCTCCCCGGCGATCAGCGAGTCGCCCACCACCCGGATGCGCGGGGAGCCGTACGAACTGGCCACCACCGCTGCCGCCGCCGTGCCGCCCACCAGGCCGCCCAGCGTCGGCAGAGTGCCGAAGGGAAGCAGGACCAGGGCGCACGAGACGCCGATCAGGAAGCTGAGGAACCACCACGACCGGGGGGCCGTGAGGCGTTCTTCGTACGGGGTGGCGGAGAGCTGCATGGAGCCAAGCTTGGCACGGTGTCCGGATTCACCGGACGCGCGGGTAAGGTCTGCGGCTGTGAGTGGTAGTTCCGCAGCTCTTCAGCCTCCCGCCAGTGCCCGGAAACCGGTGCGGCATCCCGACGCTCCCGTGCCCGGTGAGCTCATCGGCGCCCACTACGAACAGTGTTTCGGGTGCGGCCGCGAGCACGCGCACGGGCTGCATCTGGAGGTACGGGCCGGCGAGGGGGTCTCCCTCACCGCCGAGTTCACCGTGCGGGCCGCCCACCAGGGCGCCCCCGGCCTCGCGCACGGCGGTGTCCTCGCCACCGCCCTCGACGAGACGCTCGGCTCGCTGAACTGGCTGCTGCGGAAGATCGCCGTCACCGGACGGCTGGAGACCGACTTCGTACGGCCGGTGCCCGTGGGCACCACGCTGTACCTGGCGGCTGAGGTCGTCGCGGTGGCCGGCCGGAAGATCTACTCGACCGCCACCGGGCGCCTGGACGGCCCCGGCGGACCCGTCGCCGTCCGTGCCGACGCCCTCTTCGTGGAGGTACCGGTCGAGCACTTCGTCGACAACGGCCGCGAGGAAGAGATCAAGGCCGCCATGAACGACCCGGACCAGATCCGGCGCACCCGCGCCTTCGAGGTGAACCCGTGAACCCCGCATCCCCAGTGAGCCCTCTCGACGTGCTCATCCGCCGTGTCGACCCCGGCGTACCGCTTCCGGCGTACGAGCACCCCGGTGACGCGGGAGCCGATCTGCGTACCACCGAGGCGTGCGAGCTGAAGCCCGGCGAACGGGTCGTACTGCCCACGGGGGTGTCGATCGCCCTCCCGGATGGGTACGCGGCCTTCGTACACCCTCGTTCGGGGCTCGCCGCCCGGTGCGGTGTGGCCCTCGTGAATGCCCCAGGGACGATTGATGCCGGGTACCGTGGGGAGATCAAGGTGATCGTGGTGAATCTCGACCCGCGCGAGGCCGTGCGGTTCGAGCGCTTCGACCGGATTGCCCAACTGGTCGTCCAGCAGGTCGAGAAGGTCCGCTTCCAGGAGGTGGCGGAGCTTCCCGGCTCAGCGCGGGCCGAGGGGGGCTTCGGGTCCACCGGCGGGCATGCCGCGGTGGGCGACGTGAGCGGCACAAGCGGTCAGGCCGCCGACGGTGGCCGGACGGGTGGGAATCGATACGCTTCGGTCGTATCCGACCGGGAAGGACAGTGACGTGTTCGGACGTCGCAACAAGAAGGGTGCCGCCGAGGACGCGGCCGGCGAGGCCGAGCAGGTCGTCGACAGCGTCGGCACCGAGGCGGACGAGGAAGAGGGCGAGCGCGCGCGCGTACGCCTGGAACCGGAGCCCCGGCCCGACGGGCCGTGGGACGACTCCGAGGTGCGCGAGCCGGGTGAGGGCCGGGTGGATCTCGGCGGGCTGTTCGTGCCCGGCGTCGACGGCATGGAGCTGCGGGTCGAGGTCGCGGGCGACGCGATCGTCGCGGCGACCGTGGTGCTCAAGGACAGCGCCGTGCAGTTGCAGGCCTTCGCAGCTCCCAAGCGCGAGGGCATCTGGGGCGAGGTGCGCGAGGAGATCGGCTCCGGCATCACCCAGCAGGGCGGCATCGTCGACGAGGTCGAGGGTCCGCTGGGCTGGGAGCTGCGCGCCCAGGTGCCGGTGCAGCTGCCGGACGGCACGGGCGGCTTCCAGGTCGTGCGGTTCGTCGGTGTGGACGGTCCGCGCTGGTTCCTGCGGGGTGTGATCTCCGGGCAGGGCGCGGTGCAGCCGCAGGCCGCCGGGCTCCTGGAGCAGATCTTCCGGGACACCGTCGTGGTCCGCGGCGAGGGCCCGATGGCCCCCCGTGACCCGATCGTCCTGAAGCTGCCGAATGACGCCCAGATGGTCCCCGAGGGCGTCCAGCAGCAGGAGGAGTCCTCGCGCTTCTCCGGCGGCATGGGCCAGCTCCAGCGCGGACCGGAGATCACCGAGGTCCGCTAGGCGCTCCGCCCGGGAGAGCCGTTCGAGAGCCGCACCCTTCGGGGTGCGGCTCTTTTGTGTGCGCACCCCCTTGACGGCGCATTGGTCTGTACCTACGGTCACGGCTCAACGCGCCGTTCATAAAGGCGCTTCACGTTCACCCACATGAACGAGAGGCCTTCAGGTATGCGCAGAACCGGACTCCTCGCGGCCGTCGTCGCCCTCGTCCTCGGAGCCCTTTCCTGGCCGGCCCAGGCCGCCCCCGCCACCTTCGTCCATCCCGGGGTCACCGTCTCCAGGGCCCAGCTGGACTTCGCCCGCACCGAGGTACTGGCCGGCGCCCAGCCCTGGAAGGCGGCCTACGACCAGATGATGGCCAGCAAGTACGCCGACCTGAACCGGACGCCCGCACCCAGGGCGACGGTCGAGTGCGGGTCGTACTCGAACCCCAACTACGGCTGCACCGACGAGCGCGAGGACGCGATCGCCGCCTACACCGACGCCCTCGCCTGGTACATCACCAAGGACGCCCGCTACGCCCAGAAGGCCATCCAGATCATGGACGCCTGGTCGGCCACCATCACCAGTCACACCAACAGCAACGCGCCCCTGCAGACCGGCTGGGCCGGCTCCTCCTGGCCCAAGGCCGCCGAGATCATCAGGTACACCTACACCGGCACCTGGGCGAACGAGGCCCGCTTCGCCACCATGCTGCGCAACGTCTACCTCCCCACCGTCATCAAGGGCTCCAACTCCAACGGCAACTGGGAGCTGACGATGATGGAGGCCGCCGTCGGCATCTCCGTCTTCCTGGAGGACAAGGCGTCGTACGACACGGCCATGGCCAAGTTCCGCACCCGCACGGCCGCCTATGTCTACCTGGCCTCCGACGGGTCGGTGCCGAAGACCGTGCCCAGCCAGAACCTCGACACCACCGCCAAGATCGTCTCCTACTGGCAGGGCCAGTCCACCTTCGTCACCGGCCTCACCCAGGAGACCTGCCGGGACTTCACGCACACCGGCTACGGCATCTCCTCGATCTCGCACGTCGCCGAGACCAGCCGGATCCAGGGCCAGGACCTCTACGGCACCGACGTCGGCGAGCGGCTGCGGCAGGCGCTCGGCTTCCAGTCCAAGTACCAGCTGGGCACCGCCGTCCCCAGCTGGCTCTGCGGCGGCTCCCTGACCCTCGGCCTCGGGCCCGTCACCGAGGTCGGCTACAACGCCCTCCACAACCGGCTGGGCATCGCCATGTCCAACACCCAGACGCTCACCCAGAACAACCGTCCCGCGGGCACCAACAACCTCTTCGTCGCCTGGGAGACCCTCACCCACGGTGACAACCCCAACTGAGCCCCCTGGTGCCCGCCCGGTGCCCCGCGGTGCCCTCAGGGAGGCCCGCGGGGCACATCAGGGTTCCGTCAAAGATGCCCGCCGTCGAACCGCCTGTCTCATTCGCCCGGATTGTTGGCCGTAAGGTCGACGCTGCGTAGGCGGCAGTAAGCGGAAGACAATGGGACCATGGCACGCGGCAAGCTTCGGATCTATCTCGGTGCGGCACCGGGCGTGGGCAAGACCTACGCCATGCTCTCCGAGGCCCACCGGCGCGTGGAGCGCGGCACCGACTGCGTGGTCGCCTTCGTCGAGCACCACGACCGGCAGCGCACCGAGGTGATGCTGCACGGCCTGGAGCAGGTCCCGCGCAAGGAGCTGGAGTACCGGGACGCCCTGTTCACGGAGATGGACGTGGACGCCGTGCTGCACCGCGCCCCCGCCGTCGCCCTGGTGGACGAACTCGCCCACACCAACATCCCCGGCTCCCGCAACGCCAAGCGCTGGCAGGACGTCGAGGAACTGCTGGCGGCCGGGATCGACGTCGTCTCGACCGTCAACATCCAGCACCTGGAGTCCCTCGGCGATGTCGTCGAGTCCATCACGGGAGTGCGCCAGCGCGAGACCGTGCCCGACGAGGTGGTACGGCGCGCGGACCAGATCGAGCTGGTCGACATGTCGCCCCAGGCGCTGCGCCGGCGCATGGCACACGGCAACATCTACCAGTCGGACAAGGTCGACGCGGCCCTCTCCAACTACTTCCGCCCCGGAAACCTCACCGCCCTGCGCGAGCTGGCGCTGCTGTGGGTGGCCGACCGGGTCGACGAGTACCTGAAGCAGTACCGCAACGAGCACCGGGTCTCCGCGATCTGGGGCTCACGGGAACGGATCGTCGTCGGGCTCACCGGCGGGCCCGAGGGGCGCACGCTGATCCGGCGGGCCGCGCGGCTCGCCGAGAAGGGCGCCGGCGGCGAGGTCCTCGCCGTCTACATATCCCGCAGCGACGGCCTGACCTCGGCCTCCCCGAAGGAACTCGCCGTCCAGCGCACCCTGGTCGAGGACCTCGGCGGCACCTTCCACCAGGTCGTCGGCGAGGACATCCCCGCAGCCCTGCTCGACTTCGCGCGCGGGGTCAACGCCACCCAGATCGTGCTCGGCTCCTCCCGCCGCAAGGCCTGGCAGTACGTCCTCGGGCCCGGCGTCGGCGCCACGGTCGCCCGCGAGTCGGGACCCGACCTGGACGTCCACATCGTCACCCACGAGGAGGTCGCCAAGGGACGCGGGCTGCCGGTGGCCCGGGGCGCCCGGCTCGGGCGCGGCCGGATCATCGCGGGCTGGCTGGTCGGCCTGGTCGGCCCGGCCGTCATGGCGGTGCTGCTGAACACCGTCGACCTCGGCCTCGCCAACGACATGCTGCTCTTCCTGACCCTCACGGTCGCGGCCGCGCTGCTCGGCGGGCTCTTCCCGGCGCTGGCCTCGGCGGCCTTCGGGTCCCTGCTGCTGAACTACTTCTACACCCCGCCCCTGCACCGGCTGACCATCGCCGATCCGAAGAACATCGTGGCCATCGTGATCTTCTTCGGGGTCGCGCTGTCCGTCGCCTCGGTCGTCGACCTCGCCGCCCGGCGCACCCACCAGGCGGCCCGGCTGCGTGCCGAGTCCGAGATCCTCTCCTTCCTCGCCGGCAACGTGCTGCGCGGCGAGACCAGCCTGGAGGAACTGCTCGAGCGGGTCCGGGAGACCTTCGGCATGGATTCCGCCGCCCTCCTGGAACGGGCGGCCGACGTCCAGCCGTGGAGCTGCGCGGGCCGGGCCGGCGTCGGACCCGCCCTGCGGCGGCCCGAGGACGCCGACGTCGACGTGCCCATAGGCGACCACATGGCCCTCGCGCTGACCGGCCGGGTGCTGCCCGCCGAAGACCGCCGGGTGCTCGCCGCCTTCGCCGCCCAGGCAGCCGTCGTACTGGATCGCAGGCGGCTTCAGGAGGAGGCCGAGCAGGCCCGCGCGCTCGCCGAGGGCAACCGGATCCGTACGGCCCTGCTGGCCGCCGTCAGCCATGATCTGCGCACCCCGCTCGCCGGGATCAAGGCGGCGGTGTCGTCGCTGCGATCGGACGACGTGGAGTGGTCCGAGGAGGACCGGGCGGAGCTGCTGGAGGGCATCGAGGAGGGCGCCGACCGGCTCAACCACCTCGTCGGCAACCTGCTCGACATGTCCCGCCTGCAGACCGGCACCGTCACCCCGATCGTCCGGGAGATCGACCTCGACGAGGTGGTCCCGATGGCGCTGGTCGGGGTGGACGAGGGCAGCGTCGAGCTGGACGTCCCCGAGACCCTGCCCATGGTCGAGGCCGACGCCGGGCTCCTGGAGCGGTCGGTGGCCAACCTGGTCGAGAACGCCGTCAAGTACAGCCCGCCCGACCGGCCCGGCAGTGTGGTTCTGGTGTCCGCCAGCGCCATCGCCGACCGCGTGGAGCTGCGGATCGTGGACCGCGGCCCCGGCGTGCCCGACGATGCCAAGGAACGCATATTCGAGCCCTTCCAGCGCTACGGTGACGCTCCGCGCGGCGCCGGGGTCGGTCTGGGGCTCGCGGTCGCCCGGGGCTTCACCGAGGCGATGGGCGGCACCCTCAACGCCGAGGACACGCCCGGTGGCGGCCTCACCATGGTCCTCACCCTTCGCGCGGCAGGATCGGTCACCGCAGCAGCAGAACCCGTGGCGGAAGCAGCAGCACAGGCCGCGGCAGAACCGGAAAGGCAGGCCTCATGACCCGTGTGCTCGTGGTCGACGACGAGCCGCAGATCGTGCGCGCCCTCGTGATCAACCTCAAGGCGCGCAAGTACGAGGTCGACGCGGCCCCCGACGGCCGTACCGCCCTCGAACTGGCCGCCTCCCGCCACCCCGACGTGGTCGTCCTCGACCTCGGCCTGCCCGACATGGACGGCGTCGAGGTGATCAAGGGGCTGCGCGGCTGGACCCGGGTGCCGATCCTGGTGCTCTCCGCCCGCCACTCCTCCGACGAGAAGGTCGAGGCGCTCGACGCGGGCGCCGACGACTACGTCACCAAGCCCTTCGGCATGGACGAGCTGCTGGCCCGGCTGCGGGCCGCCGTGCGCCGTGCCGAGCCGGTCGCCGGGGGCGGCGAGGACGACGTGCTGGTGGAGACCGAGGGGTTCACCGTCGACCTGGCCGCGAAGAAGGTCAACCGGGCCGGCAGGGACGTCCGGCTGACCCCCACGGAGTGGCATCTGCTGGAGGTGCTGGTCCGCAACACCGGCCGGCTGGTCAGCCAGAAGCAGCTGCTGCAGGAGGTGTGGGGACCGTCGTACGGGACGGAGACCAACTATCTACGCGTGTACATGGCACAGCTGCGCCGGAAGCTGGAGGCGGACCCCTCGCACCCCAAGCACTTCATCACTGAGCCGGGGATGGGGTACCGGTTCGAGAAATGAGCCGGGGGCGGCCGGAGGCCCGGCCCGCCGCGCAGCGGCAATCAGGTACAGCGTCCCCCGTGGGGATGCGGCATCACTGAGCCGGGACGGGGTACCGGTTCGCGAAGTGAGCCGGGCGGCCGGTTCGGGAAGCGAGTCCGGGGCGTGAGCTGGACTACGGCAGTGTCGGTGAGCCCCGGTACGCTTCAGACATGAGTGCTGTTCCTCGTTCCGAAAAGCCGGCCGGCCGGTTCCGGCGCATGCTGGGCCGGCTGTCCTCGTCGCAGGAGGACCTGGAGTCCGAGGAACTGCGCGAGGACGCCGACACGGCGGGCTGCATCCGGATCGGCGACTGTCAGGACCGGCAGATCGTCACCGTTACTGGTACCTTGCGCACGGTCACCCTGCGGCCGCGCGCCGGAGTCCCGGCCCTGGAGGCCGAGCTGTTCGACGGCTCCGCGGCACTGGACGTGGTGTGGCTCGGCAGGCGCTCCATCGTGGGCATAGAACCGGGGCGCAGGCTGATCGCATCGGGCCGGATCTCGCTGAGCCGGGGCCGCCGGGTGCTGTTCAACCCCAAGTACGAACTGAGACCCCTTGGTAGGGAGTAGCCGGTGACGTCGCTCGACAAGCCGACCGAAGACACTCAGGCGGAGGACGATGCGCGGGCGGTGACCGAGGCCGCGCTGTTCGAGGCCTTCGGCGGCGTGCGCGGCATGGTCGAGACGGTGCTGCCCGGCCTGCTGTTCGTCACGATCTTCACCATCAACAAGGACCTGCACTGGTCGGCGATCGCCGCCCTCGCGGTCTCCGTGGTGCTGGTCGTGGTCCGCCTGGCCATGAGGGACACCGTCAAGCACGCCTTCAGCGGGGTCTTCGGCGTCGCCTTCGGTGTCGTCTTCGCGATGATGACCGGCAACGCCAAGGACTTCTACCTGCCCGGCATGCTCTACACGCTGGGCCTGGCCGTGGCCTACATCATCACCACGCTGTGCGGGGTGCCGCTGATCGGCCTGATCCTCGGCCCGGTCTTCAAGGAGAACCTCTCCTGGCGCACCCGTAACCCCGGCCGCAAGAAGGCGTACGCCAAGGCCAGCTGGGCCTGGGGCCTGATCCTGCTCGCCAAGTGCGCGATCCTCTTCCCGCTGTACTGGTGGGCCAACACGGCCCAGCTCGGCTGGGTGCTGGTCGCGCTGAAGATCCCGCCGTTCCTGCTCGCCGTCTGGCTCACCTGGGTGTTCCTGGCGAAGGCGCCGGCGCCGATCGACGTCTTCGCCGAGATGGAGGCGGAGGAGAAGGCCGAGGAGGAGCGCAAGGCCGCGCTGGCCGCGGAGAGCGGCGAGCCCTCCGGCGGACGGTACCGCAAGTAGGCGGGAACCCGGATACGAGAGAAGGGCGCCCTCCGCTACGGAGGGCGCCCTTCTTCCTGCGCCGCGTCAGAGCTTCCTGCGCCGCGTCAGAGCTTCCTGCGCCGCCTCAGAACTTCCTGCGCTGCCACAGAGCTTTCTGCGCCGCCTCAGACGTCTTCCCGCCGTACCGACAGCAGGTCCTCCAGCTGTTCCTCGCGGGCCTGGGCGGCGACGAAGAGGAGTTCGTCGCCCGCCTCCAGGGAGTCCTCGCGGGAGGGGGTGAGAACCCGGGTGCCGCGGATGATCGTGACCAGGGAGGTGTCCTCGGGCCATTCCACGTCGCCGACCTGGGTGCCGGCCAGGGCCGACTCCTCGGGCAGGGTCAGCTCCACCAGGTTGGCGTCGCCGTGGCTGAAGCGGAGCAGCCGGACCAGGTCGCCGACGCTCACCGCCTCCTCGACCAGGGCGGACATCAGACGGGGCGTCGAGACGGCGACGTCCACGCCCCAGGCCTCGTTGAACAGCCACTCGTTCTTCGGGTTGTTGACCCGGGCGACGACGCGCGGAACGCCGTACTCCGTCTTCGCGAGGAGCGAGACGACCAGGTTCACCTTGTCGTCGCCCGTCGCGGCGATCACGACGTTGCAGCGCTGCAGCGCCGCCTCGTCCAGGGAGGTGATCTCACAGGCGTCGGCGAGCAGCCACTCCGCCTGCGGGACCCGCTCGACCGAGATGGCGGTCGGGGCCTTGTCGATCAGCAGGACCTCGTGGCCGTTCTCCAGCAACTCGCCCGCGATCGAGCGGCCGACGGCGCCGGCTCCGGCAATGGCGACCCTCATCAGTGACCGCTCTCCTCTTCCGGACCCCCGGCGAAGGCGGCCTCGACCTTGTCGACGTCGTCCGTCCGCATCATCACATGCACCAGATCGCCCTCCTGCAGCACCGTCTGCGAGCTGGGCAGCATCGCCTCACCGAGCCGGGTGAGGAACGCGACCCGGACGCCGGTCTCCTCCTGGAGCGTGCTGATCTTGTGGCCGACCCACTTCGGGGAGGCGTGCACCTCGGCGAGCTGGACCCCGCCGGTGGGGTCGCGCCACAGCGGCTCCGCACCCGAGGGCAGCAGCCGGCGCAGCATCTGGTCGGCGGTCCAGCGGACCGTGGCGACGGTCGGGATGCCGAGGCGCTGGTAGACCTCGGCGCGGCGCGGATCGTAGATGCGGGCCGCGACGTTCTCCACACCGAACATCTCGCGGGCCACCCGGGCCGAGATGATGTTCGAGTTGTCACCGCTGGAGACGGCGGCGAAGGCGCCGGCCTCCTCGATGCCCGCCTCGCGCAGGGTGTCCTGGTCGAAGCCGACCCCGGTGACCCGGCGGCCGCCGAACCCCGGGCCCAGCCTGCGGAAGGCGGTGGGGTCCTGGTCGATCACGGCGACCGTGTGCCCCTGTTGCTCCAGGGTCTGGGCGAGAGCGGAACCCACTCTGCCGCAGCCCATGATGACGATGTGCACGACCGTCCTTCCGGTGTCCAAAAGTTACTGCTCAGCCCCATCAGGGTCTCAGACCGAGGCCCAAGCTACACACGCACCGTCCAGGCTGGGCACCCCTTGGTCATGCTCATCGGCGAGTGATGCTGCGCACGCTCCAGGCAGTGAGGATTCCGAGGCCGACGAGGGCCAGCGTGGCGCCGATCAGTTCTGCGGTCGCGGGCATGAGACCTCCGAAGTGCGACGACAGGCGGGGTCTGTCATCTAGGCACGGATCGGACGTAAGCTGCGGAATCCGCAGTTCCGACCGTCACTTTTTTCACTCGGGAGGCAGATCCCGTACTGCGGCTGGAGACCTGCCAGGTGGAAGGCCTACGATCCTCTCTCGTGTCCAAACTGACCGACGTGCCCAAACGGATCCTGATCGGGCGCGCTCTGCGCAGTGACCGGCTGGGCGAAACACTCCTGCCGAAGCGCATCGCACTCCCCGTCTTCGCCTCCGACCCGCTGTCCTCCGTCGCCTACGCGCCGGGGGAGGTCCTGCTGGTCCTGTCCATCGCGGGCGTGTCGGCGTACCACTTCAGCCCCTGGATCGCCGTCGCGGTCGTCGTGCTGATGTTCACGGTGGTCGCCTCCTACCGGCAGAACGTGCACGCCTACCCGAGCGGCGGCGGCGACTACGAGGTCGCCACCACCAACCTCGGCCCCAAGGCCGGCCTCACCGTGGCCAGCGCCCTGCTCGTCGACTACGTCCTGACCGTCGCCGTCTCCATCGCCTCCGGCATCGAGAACCTCGGCTCGGCGATCCCCTTCGTGGTCGAGCACAAGGTCTTCTGCGCGGTCACCGTGATCGTTCTGCTGACCCTGATGAACCTGCGCGGGGTGAAGGAGTCCGGCAAGCTCTTCGCGATCCCGACCTACGTGTTCGTCGGCGGCGTCTTCATCATGATCGCGTGGGGCGCGTTCCGGGGCCTCGTCCTCGGGGACACGATGCGCGCGCCGACCGCGGCCTACCACATCAAGGCCGAGCACCAGGGCCTGGCCGGCTTCGCCCTGGTCTTCCTGCTGCTGCGCGCCTTCTCCTCCGGCTGTGCCGCGCTCACCGGTGTCGAGGCGATCTCCAACGGCGTCCCGGCCTTCCGCAAGCCCAAGTCGAAGAACGCGGCGACCACGCTGGCCGCGATGGGTCTGCTGGCGGTCACCATGTTCTGCGGCATCATCGCGCTCGCCATGGTCACCAAGGTCCGCATGGCCGAGAACCCGGCCACCGACCTGCTCCACAACGGCGTCGCGATCGGCTCCGGCTACGTCCAGAACCCGGTGATCTCCCAGGTCGCCGAGGCCGTCTTCGGCAAGGGCAGCTTCCTGTTCATCCTGCTCGCCGCCGCGACCGCCCTGGTGCTGTTCCTGGCGGCGAACACCGCGTACAACGGCTTCCCGCTGCTCGGCTCGATCCTCGCCCAGGACCGCTACCTGCCGCGCCAGCTGCACACCCGCGGCGACCGCCTCGCCTTCTCCAACGGCATCGTGCTGCTCGCCGGCGCCGCCGCCCTGCTGGTGGTCATCTACGGCGCCGACTCGACCCGCCTCATCCAGCTGTACATCGTCGGTGTGTTCGTGTCCTTCACGCTCAGCCAGACCGGCATGGTCCGGCACTGGAACCGCCACCTGGCGACCGAGAGGGACCCGGCCAAGCGCAGCCACATGATGCGCTCCCGCGCGATCAACGCGTTCGGCGCCTTCTTCACCGGCCTGGTGCTGGTCGTCGTCCTGGTCACGAAGTTCACCCACGGCGCCTGGGTGGCGCTGCTCGGCATGTGCATCTTCTACGCGACGATGACCGCGATCCGTAAGCACTACGACCGGGTCTCCGAGGAGATCTCGGCCCCCGAGGAGCCGGACGACGACCTGGTACGGCCGTCCCGCGTGCACTCGGTCGTCCTGATCTCCAAGATCCACCGCCCCACCCTGCGCGCCCTGGCCTACGCCAAGCTGATGCGCTCGGACACCCTGGAGGCGCTCACCGTCAACGTCGACCCGGCCGAGACGAAGGCGCTGCGCGAGGAGTGGGAGCGGCGCGGGATAGACGTGCCGCTGAAGGTCCTCGACTCGCCCTACCGCGAGATCACCCGGCCGATCATCGAGTACGTCAAGAGCCTGCGCGCCCAGTCCCCGCGGGACGCGGTCTCCGTGATCATCCCGGAGTACGTCGTCGGCCACTGGTACGAGCATCTGCTGCACAACCAGAGCGCCCTGCGCCTCAAGGGCCGGCTGCTGTTCACACCGGGTGTCATGGTCACCTCGGTGCCCTACCAGCTGGAGTCCTCGGAGGTCGCGAGGAACCGGGCCCGCAAGCGGCAGGACTGGAACGCACCGGGCGCGGTCCGGCGCGGGCCGGCCGAACACCGGCCGAAGGAGCACAGCGGGGGCTGAGCGGGAGGAGGCGCCGCGTGCAGGCCTGTGGGCCTGCGTGGGCCTGTGCTGCGTAGGCCTGTGCGGGCCTGCGCTGCGTAGGCCCGTGCGGCCTGTGGGCAGACGGCTTCGGCGACCGTGTGTCGGCGGGAGGTCCCGCCGAGCACGTAGACTGGTGGGCTGTCGTCGGCCCATGCGCGGCCGTACCCCCTCTCGTTGATCTGGAGTCACCCCGCCATGCAGGCAGAACCGAAGAAATCTCTGGTGGGGACGGAGTACGAGGTCGAGGTGGGCCCGGTCGCGCACGGCGGGCACTGCATCGCCCGGACCGCCGAGGGCCAGGTGCTGTTCGTCCGGCACGCGCTGCCCGGCGAGCGGGTCGTGGCCCGGGTGACCGAGGGCGAGGAGGGGGCCCGCTTCCTGCGCGCCGACGCGGTCGACATCGTGGACGCCTCCAAGGACCGCGTCGAGGCGCCCTGCCCCTACGCCGGCCCCGGCCGCTGCGGCGGCTGCGACTGGCAGCACGCCAAGCCGGGCGCCCAGCGCCGGCTCAAGGGCGAGGTGATCGCCGAGCAGCTGCGGCGGCTGGCCGGCCTCACGCCGGAGGAGGCGGGCTGGGACGGCACGGTGCTGCCCGCCGAGGGCGACAAGCTGCCGGCCGGCCAGGTGCCGCAGTGGCGCACGCGCGTGCAGTACGCGGTCGACGCCGACGGCAACGCGGGACTGCGCCGGCACCGCTCGCACGAGGTGGAGCCGATCGAGCACTGCATGATCGCGGCGCCGGGTGTCAGCGAGCTCGGCATCGAGGAGCGCGACTGGTCGGGCATGGTGTCGGTGGACGCGATCGCCGCGACCGGTTCCCAGGACCGGATGGTCATCCTGGAGCCCCGCCCCGGCGCCCGCCTGCCCCTGGTCGAACTGGACAAGCCGGTCTCGGTCCTGCGGGTGGACGAGAACGACGGCGGCATCCACCGCGTCCACGGCCGCGCCTTCGTCCGCGAACGGGCCGACGGCCGCACCCACCGCGTGGGCAACGGCGGCTTCTGGCAGGTCCACCCGAAGGCGGCGGACACCCTGGTGACGGCGGTGATGCAGGGCCTGCTGCCGCGCAAGGGCGAGATGGCGCTGGACCTCTACTGCGGAGTCGGCCTGTTCGCCGGCGCCCTCGCCGACCGCCTCGGCGAGAAGGGCGCGGTGCTGGGCATCGAGTCCGGCAAGCGGGCAGTGGAGGACGCGCGCCACAACCTGGCCGACTTTCCCCGGGTCCGCGTCGAACAGGGCAAGGTCGAGTCGGTACTCCCGCGCACCGGAATCACCGAGGTCGACCTCATCGTCCTCGACCCGCCCCGCGCGGGCGCGGGGCGCAAGACGGTGGAGCACCTGACCTCACTGGGCGCCCGCCGAATCGCCTACGTCGCCTGCGACCCGGCCGCCCTCGCCCGCGACCTGGCGTACTTCCGGGACGGCGGGTACCGGGTACGGACGCTGCGGGCGTTCGATCTGTTTCCCATGACGCATCACGTGGAGTGCGTCGCCATTCTCGAACCCGTCACCAAGGGCGTCTGACCTGCACGTTCGTGCAGGTGAGCGAGTGTGGTGCCGGGCGCTGCGACGTGTTTCCGGATAAGCACGACGTGAGGCGCGTTGCTTCTCGTGAACCACACTTGACCAGGCCCTTCATGCGGCCGTGCTGGGGTGAGGGCCGATCATGCTCGGCACGGCGCCAACCGTCCCGACGCTCAGGTGACGCTCGTTCTGATGTGCCGTCACCCGGGGGCGGACGGTCCCGGATTGCACACCGTTCACCAAACGCCGCCTGCTGTGCCGGGCGCGGCTCAAGGCGTGAACGGAGCGCGGGCGAGGTCCGTCGACGAGCGGCGGCGCGGCCCGTCCGCACCCCGGTGGTGTAGGGCGGACGGGCCGTGCGCGCTGATGGTGTAGGGCGGACGGGCCGTGCTGATCGTTCCCTCTGGCGTCCCGAGGGATGCGGAGGTCAGGGATGTGTGGCGCCGGCAACCGGTTCCGGGCTGCCGTCGTGGCCGGGCGGCGCAGGCGCCGCCACCTCGTCGCCGGCATGGCCGCCGGCGTGGAGGCCGATCATGCCGAAGGCGGTGAGCGCCGCGGCGACGGCCGCCGCCGCCCCACATACCAGGAACGCGGTGCCGAACCCGCTGCCCAGGGCGTCGAGGGCGAGGCCGTGGGCAGGCGCGCCAGGAGCACCGGACGGCACGCTGTTCACGGCCAGCGGTCCGCCGGCCCTCGCGATCTCCTGTGCCGCTTCCGTCTGAGCGGCCGACAGGCCCGCGCCGGAGAAGTTCGTCGCGAACGCCGACCCGGCGTTGCTGAGGGCCACCGCGCCGACGACGACCGGGCCGAGTACGAAGCCGAGGTCGCGCAGCATGTTGGTGGTGGCACTGGCCATGCCTGCAAGGCGCGGGGGCACGCTGTTCAGCGCCACGGCCGTGACGGAGCTGACGGTCAGGGCGAAACCGACGCCGATCAGCAGGGCGGGCGCCACGAACGCGGCGAGCCGCGGGTCGGTGACGTCCAGCCGGGCGCACTGCAGACAGCCGGCCGCCATCAGGACGAATCCGGAGGTCAGCAGCCAGGACGCGGCGACCCGGTGGAGCAGCCGCGAGACGACCGGAATGAGCAGGAAGGCGGGCCCCTGGAGGAGCAGGAAGGGGATCGCGACGCGGATCGGGTCCTGGTGCTGCACGGGACCCAGCCACATGCTCGTCGCGTAACAGGCACCGAGGAAGGCGAGCATGCCGATGACCGCGGCCGCGGACGACACGGCGAAGGCGCGGTTGCGGAACAACCGCAGGTCGAAGATCGGGGACCCGGCCCCCAGTTCCACCACGACGAACCCCGCGAGGAACACCGCGCCGAGGATGAGGGAGAGCATGACGGGCAGGGTGGTCCAGCCCGACTCGGGTCCCTCGACGGCGCCGTACAGCGCCAGAATGAGGCCGAGCGCGAAGGTGACCTGACCGGCCACGTCGAGCCTGCGGCCCTCGGGCGCCCTCGACTCCGTGGCGAGGGCCACGGTGAGCACCATGCTGACCAGGGCCAGGCCGACGAGGACCCAGAAGGAGCCGCGCCACGACCCCACCCTGGCGAACACGCCGCCGAGGAGGGGGGAGACGGCGGCGCCGGCGGACAGGAACCCGCTCCAGACCGCGACCGCGTGGGACCGCTGACGCATGTCGCGGGTGTGAGCGTTCAGTGCGGTGAGCGAGCCGGGGAACATGGCGCCGGCGCCCAGGCCGTTCAGGGCGGTGCCGAGCCACAGCACCTGGACGGTCGGGGCGAGCGCGGCGACGGTGCTGCCCGCGGCGACCAAAGCCGTACCGGCCACGACGAGCCTGCGGCGTCCGAACAGGTCGCCGAGGACGCCGAAGGTGAACTCGAAGCACACCACCGCGACCATGAAGGCGGCGGTGATCCAGGTGAGCTGCGAGCCGCGGGTGTTCAGGTCCTGCTGGAACAGTCCGTTCAGCGAGGCCGGCAGTGCGTTCGCGACCTGGGCCACGAAGACCGCACCGCAGGCGGCAGCCAGTGTTCCCGCGTAGCCCGGCGTCCGGGCGGCCCCCGCGGTTGGGCCCTGGGACATGGTCGTCCCGTTGTTGAGCGTCATTGCTGTTCTCCCTGGCTGGGGAAAGACGGACGTCCCGTGAGCGGGAGCCCGAAGAGGGTGCAATGCCGTGGAGAATGACACTCGCTTTACGTCACGTCAATGATGTATGCGTACAAGCAAGGTAATGGCCACCATGGAAACTGATTGCCCCGGCCAGGTGTGTCAGTCCTGGTGAGACAGGTCCTGCTCCAGCGCGTCCGCTGAGGCTTGGAGGGTCTTGACCAGCGCCTGGAGCCGGTGCGGGTCGTAGCGCACGCTGGGCATCGAGACGGAGAGGCCGGCCAACGCTGTGCCGTCCCGGTCGCGCACCGGGACACCGACCGCGACGAGACCGCGTTCGGACCGCTCCCTGTTGACGGCGAAGCCGTTGCGGCGCATACGCCTGAGCTCCGTCCGCAGCCGCACGAGGTCGGGGCGGTCGGCCGGGCGGTCGCGGTAGCGCTCGGGGGCGTAGACCTCCTCCAGTTCCTCGTCGGTCAGGTCGGCGAGCAGAAGCAGTCCCGCCGTGGTGCGGTGGGCCGGGAAGACCATGCCCTCTCGGGAGCCGACTCGCAGGGCCTGCCGGCACTCGACGCTGGCGATGAACCGCGCGGTGTCCCCGGTGCGCACGATCAGGTTCGCGGTCTCGTCCACCAGGTCGACGACCCGGTGAAGATGGGGAAGAGCCGCCGCGCGCAGCCGTGACACGAGGGACTGGGAGTGCGCGGCCAGTTCCAGTACCGGGCCCGCGCGGTAGACGCGGTCCTCGCCCCGCACGGCGAAATCCCGGTAGACGAGCATCGCCAGGATGCGGTGGGCCGTCGACCTGGCGACACCCAGACGCTCGGCGAGTTGTGCCACGGTCGCGCCCCCCTCCATCTGGAGGATGGTCGCCGCCCGCAGGGCATGGTCCACGCTGGCGATGGGATAGGGCGGCGGTGTCTTCAGCGGCTTGTCCATGGTGATCCTTCGTGAATTCTGCTCTCCAGAATCTAGATGTTCCCGCTGCAGACGCGCGGCACGCTGAGCCTGTGACTGAGTCCTCCATCACCCAAGACATCACCGCGGGCTCCCCCGTCCGGCTGCAGGCCGTCGCCGAGGAGGGGCAACCCGAGGTCACCCCGGCGCTCGAGGAGCTGTACCGGGGCTTCGAGCAGGAACTCCTCGTCCCGCTGTGGACCGAGATCGGCGACCTGATGCCCGCCCACCCGCGCTCGCGCGCCGTGCCGCATCTGTGGCGCTGGGAGCGGCTGCGGGAGCTGGCGGACCGGGCCGGCGGACTGGTCCCCGTCGGCCGCGGTGGTGAGCGCCGGGCCATCGCCCTGGCCAACCCCTCGCTCGGCGGTCGGCCCTTCGCCACCCCGACGCTGTGGGCGGCCATCCAGTACCTCATGCCCGGTGAGGACGCTCCCGAGCACCGGCACACCCAGCACGCGTTCCGGTTCGTCGTCGAGGGTTCCGGCGTGTGGACCGTCGTCGGCGGCGACCCCGTGCCCATGAACCGCGGTGACTTCCTGCCGCAGGCCGGCTGGAACTGGCACGCCCACCACAACGCGACCTCCGAGCCGATGGCCTGGATCGACGGCCTGGACATCCCCTTCCAGTACGTCACCGAGGCGCAGTTCTTCGAGTTCGGGCGCGACGAGATCAGCGACGCCGAGCGGACCACACCCGAGCGGTCGCGGTCCGAACGCCTGTGGGGCCACCCCGGCCTGCGCCCGCTGTCGGCCGCACCCGCCACGCCCGGCAGCCCGCTGCTGTCCTACAAGTGGCAGTACACCGACGCGGCCCTGCGGGACCAGCTCCTGCTGGAGAAGGAGGGCTTCGGCGGCACCGTCGAGCCCGGCCACGCCGCGGTGCGCTACGCCAACCCGCACGACGGCTGCGACGTCCTGCCGACCATCCGCGCCGAGTTCCACCGCATCGCCCGCGGTGCCGAGACCGCGCCGACGCGCGAGACCGGCTCTTCCGTCTACCAGGTCTTCGACGGCTCCGGCGTGGTGACCGTCGGCGACACCGCGTGGACGGTGACCCGCGGTGACCTGTTCGTGGTCCCGTCCTGGGAGCCGTTCTCCGCCCGCTCCGAGGCCGGCGCGACCGATTCCGACTCCGGCTCCCTCGACCTGTTCCGCTTCTCCGACGCACCCGTCTTCGAGGCGCTCAAGCTCGACCGCGCCGACCGCGCCGACCGCGCCGACCGCACCGACCGCACCGACCGCACCGACCGCACCGACCGCACCGACCGCACCGACCGCACCGACCGCACCGACCGCACCGACCGAACCCAGAAGGACGCCTGACCATGAAGCTCGCCACCCTCCGCGCCGCCGACGGAACCCGGGCGGTTCGCCTCGACGGCGACGTCCTCGTGGATCTCGGGTACGCCGACCTGGGCGAGCTGTTCGCCGAGGACGGCTGGCAGGCCAAGGCCGCCGCCGCATCCGGCGCCACGTACCCGGTCGAGGGCGCGGACTTCGCGCCGGTCGTGCCGAACCCGTCCAAGGTCGTCTGTGTCGGCCACAACTACACCAACCACATCAAGGAAATGGGCCGGGACCTGCCCGCCCATCCGACCCTCTTCCCGAAGTTCGCCGAAACCCTGCTCGGCGCGAACGACGACATCGTCAGGCCGGCCGAGACCGAGGCGTTCGACTGGGAGGTCGAACTGGCCGTCGTGATCGGCAAGGCGGTGCGCCGCGCCGACGAGCAGCAGGCCGCCGACGCCATCGCCGGTTTCACCGTCATGAACGACATCTCGGTGCGCGACTGGCAGTTCCGCACCATCGAGTGGACCCAGGGCAAGATCTGGGAGGCCACCACCCCGGTCGGCCCGTACGTCGTCACCCCCGACGAGGTCGGCGGCGTCCGCCCCGCACTCGGAGTGAAGACGGTCGTCGACGGCCAGGTCATGCAGCAGGACGACACCGGCACGCTGCTGTTCGACCCGGTCTTCCTGGTCCAGTACATCTCCACCGTCATCACCCTGCGCCCGGGCGACATCATCGCCACCGGCACCCCGGCCGGTGTGGGCAACGCCCGCGACCCCAAGGTCTTCCTGCTCCCCGGCCAGACCGTGGTCACCGAGATCGCCGGTCTGGGCGCCTGCACCAACAAGGTGGTCGAGGGATGACCGGCACGGCTGCCGGCACGCGGACCTTCGCCGACGCGCGTGGGTGGGTTCGTACCGGCACCGCTCTGCTGCTGGACGCCGCCGCGGGACTCGACGAGGCCGGCTTCTCGGCCCCCAGCGTGCTGCCGGACTGGACCCGCAAGCACCTCGTGGCGCATGTCGCCGCCAACGCCGACGCCTTGTGCAACCTGGTGCACTGGGCGGCCACCGGCGAGGAGACGCCGATGTACGGCTCCGCCGAAGAACGCGCCGCCGGCATCGCCAAGGGCCCCACCCTGTCGGCCGACGAACTGCGCTCCTGGCTGACCAACTCGGCGCACCGGCTCGCGGAGGGACTGGACGGACTCACCGACGAGCAGTGGCAGAGCAAGGTCGTCACCGCCCAGGGCCGCACCGTCCCCGCCACCGAGCTGCCGTGGATGCGCGCCCGCGAGGTGTGCGTCCACGTCGTGGATCTCGGCAGCGGCGTCGTCACCTTCGCCGACCTGCCCAGGGGCTTCCTGGCCGCCCTGGCCGAGGAGATCCGCGCCAAGCGCGGGCTGGCCGGGTTGCCCGACGGTCCGCTGCCCGAGGTCGCCGCCTGGCTGGCCGGCCGGCCCCACTCGCTCGCCGACGCCCCCGAGCTCGGCCCGTGGCTCTGACAGGAGAGTCCCATGTCCCAACCTGATGTGATCGTCGTCGGTGGCGGCATCGGAGGCCTCGGCGCGGCGTTCTCCCTGACCCGCCAGGGCCTCTCCGTCCGCCTGCTGGAGAGCGCCCCCGCCTTCGGCGAGGTCGGCGCCGGCATCCAGCTCGCCCCCAACTGCACCCGCATCCTCGACGACTACGGCCTCCTGGAGGAGGCGAAGAGCCTCGGCGTCGTCCCGGACGCGATGGTCATGCGCGACGCCGTCGACGGCGACGAGCTGACCCGGCTGGACCTGCGCGACCTGGAGAAGCGCTACGGCTACCCGTACCTGGTCATCCACCGCAGTGACCTGCACGGCCTGCTGCTGCGCGCCTGCGAGCGTGCCGGTGTCGAGCTGATCAACGCCGCGCAGGTGACGTCGTACGAGAACACCGACGGCGGCGCCCGCGTGACGCTCGCCTCCGGCGCGACGCACGAGGCCGGGGTCGTGATCGCGGCCGACGGCCTGCACTCCGTCGCCCGCAAGCTCCTCGCCGACGACCGGCCCGTCTCCTCGGCGTACGTCGCCTACCGCGGCACCGTCCCCGCCGAGCAGCCGCGGGTGACGTCCGTCGACCTCAGCGAGGTCGTGGTGTACGTCGGCCCGGGCTGCCACTTCGTCCACTACGGCCTGCGCGGAGGCGAGCTGCTCAACCAGGTCGCGGTCTTCGAGTCGCCCAAGGCCCTGGCCGGCCGGGAGGACTGGGGCACACCCGACGAGCTCGACACCGCCTTCGCCCGGACCTGCGACTTCGTCAGGGACGGCCTGCCGTTCATGTGGCGCGACAAGTGGTGGCGGATGTTCGACCGCGACCCGATCACGAAGTGGGTCCACGGCCGGATCGCACTGCTCGGCGACTCCGCGCATCCGCCGCTGCAGTACATCGCGCAGGGCGCGATCATGGCCGTCGAGGACGGCTGGGTGCTGGGCGAGCACGTCGCCCGCAACCGCGCCGAGGACGGCACGATCGACTGGCACGCCGCCCTCGCCGCCTACGAGGCCGTCCGCCCCGAGCACTGCCGACGGGTGCTGACCACCTCCCGGAAGTGGGGCGAGCTGTGGCACCTCGACGGGTTCGCACGAGAGCAGCGCAACGTGCTGCTGCGCGCCCGCGACACCTCCGACTACTCCTTCACCGACTGGCTGTACGGCCCCACCGCGCTGACGCCGGACGAGGAGCCCGAGATGTTCACGCCGATTCCGCTCGCCTCCACGGCCGCCGAGGATGCGGTGACGGCGGCTGGTACGGCATGAGCGACGCCTACCTCTACGCCGCCGCTCGCACCCCCTTCGGCCGGTTCGGCGGCGGCCTGTCCGGGGTGCGCTCCGACGACTCGCCGCCACCGCGCTGACCGGCCTGCTCGCGCAGCCCCCGGACCTCGACCGCGCCGCCGTCGGCGACGTGGTGTGGGGCAACGCCAACGGCGCCGGCGAGGACAACCGCAATGTCGGCCGCATGGCCGTCCCGCTGGCCGGGCTGCCGGTGAGGTCCCCGCCACCACCGTGAACCGGCTGTGCGGCTCAGGCCTCGACGCCGCGATCATCGCCTCGCGCACCCTGGAGTCGGGCGACGCAGACGTCGTCGGCGCCGGCGGCTTGGAGTCCATGACCCGCGCGCCCTGGGTGGTGCCCAAGCCGGACCGCGCCTTCCCGGCCCGCGGCATCCCGCCCGGCTCCTGCGTCGACCTCGGCATCGGGCAGCCGACCCGGATCGCCGAGCAGCTGCCACCCGACGCGGGCATCGTGCTGCACACCGAGAACGGCATGCTCGGCATGGGCCCGGCCGCGGTGGGCGACGAGGTGGACCCCGACCTCACGAACGCCGGGAAGGTTCCGGTCACCGAGCTGCCCGGGGCAGCGTACTTCCATCACGCCGACTCCTTCGCGATGATGTGCGGCGGCCACCTCGACGTGTGCGTGCTCGGGGCCTTCCAGGTCTCCCGGCGGGGCGACCTGGCGAACTGGCACACCGGCGACCCGGACCGCGTTCCCGCCGTGGGCGGCGCGATGGACCTGGCCGTGGGGGCGCGCCGGGTGCTGGTGATGATGAAGCTGTTCGCCCGCGACGGCGCCCCGAAGCTGGTGCCCGTGTGCACGTACCCGCTGACCGGCGTCGGCTGCGTGAGCCTCGTCTACACCGATCACGGCGTCTTCGAGCCCGGTCCGGACGGGGTGCGCGTACGGGAGACGTACGGCATCACGGTGGCCGAACTGCGCGAGCGGCTCTCTGTCGAACCGCTCGTCTGAAGGCGTGGGCGCCGCTGCGGTGACGGCCCACGGCACCGGCCCCCCGGGACGCTTTACACACCGTCCATGACCCGAGCAGGGTGTCAGCGGCGGAACCGGTCCGTACGTCCGGCGTGCGACGTGGGGCTAGGATCTCCGGCATGGCGAACCTTCGACAGGCGCAGAAGCAGATGACGCGCCGCCTGCTGCTGGAGTCCGGGCTCGAGCTGTTCACCGCGAAGGGTTACGCCGCCACCACGGTCGACGACATCGCGACCGCGGCGGGCACCACCCGGGTGACCTTCTACGCCTACTTCCCTTCCCGCAGCGATCTGATGAAGGCGCTCATCGACGAGCGGCTCAACGAGGCGCTCCAGCGCGTCCGTTCGCCCGAGCACGGCTCCACGGCGCAGGACCTGGTCGCCACCGTGGCCGACGGGGCGCCGGAGGCGATCGGCGCCTGGCTGCGCCGCACCGCCGGCAGCTGGAGCGAGATCCGGCCGATCATCCGCGTGGGCCGGGACGCCGCGGCGGTCGACCCGGAGCTGCGCGACCTGGTCGAGCGGTGGTTGGAGGAGGCCATCAGCGACATCGAGGACGGCCTGACGCAGGCCGGGCGCTTCGACCGCCACCAGCGCCGCTTCCGGGGCGTGCTGGCGATGGCCGAGCTGGACTACGTCGCCCAGCACTGGGGCGATGCCGACTGGAGGCTCACCCGCGAGCAGATGCTCGACGAGCTGAGCGCCAGCTGGGTGCGGCTGCTGACCTGACCGCCACGGGCGGGACAGGTCCTCTCACCGCTCGGTCGGTCGCGGCGTCGAGCAGCAACGCCCGCAGCCGGGCGACGAAGCGCGGTCGGCCGGCCGCGGATTCCAGACCATGTGGACGCCGGGCCCGGGCAGCGGGCACGGGAACTCCTCGACCCGCGGCGCGGCGAGGGTGCGCATGGTGGCGGCCACCCGGTAGCTCAGCAGGGCGACGCCCCCGGCGCGGGCCACGTGGAACGGCAGCGGCAGCGCAGATCATCGACTTCCCCTCCTTCGCCTCCCCGCGAGCCTCGGCGTCGAAGATGCCGGGGCCCACCGAGCCCTCGGCCAGGCCGTCGGCCGTGACCGGCGTCGTCCTTGGCCTTGATCCGCCCCTTCGGTCCGGGCAGGGCGCGGGGCGAGAGGTTCTCGGCGAGGGCGGCGGGCAGCCGGGTGTGCACCGGCGGGTCGGACGCCGGCCAGGTGCCGGTCAGGCCCTGGTCGGCCGCCGGATCGAAGGCGATCTACATCGACGAGGGACGACTCCCGGTCGGCGAGGGCGTTATGGATGACCTCATAGCGCGTGCCCCTCGGTGAAAGTGGCCCCCGTCGCGTCCATCGAATGATTCACACGGCCTGGCTCGGTGCCCGTGCCGTGCTCTGATGCCGCGCTCCAGCGCAACCCCGTGGACAATGTCTTCTCGTGATGTACGTTTCATTGACGTCATGTAAACCGAATGGCTACCGTGACGGGCAGCCACAGGGTGCACCGCCGCACCCGCACCGGACACGTGAGGCAGCCATGAGCGTGAACAGCAACACCGTCCACACCGTCCTGGGCCCCGTGCCCGCCGATGAGCTGGGCGTCGTCTCGGTCCACGAGGCGCTGCTGTCGGTGCTCCCGGGTGCCGAGCACGCCTTCGACATCACCCTGGACCGCGCCGAGATCTTCGAGACGCTCGCCGGCAAGCTGCGCGACTTCCGCGCCCACGGCGGCGGCACCGTCGTCGACAGCACCGGCATGTTCCACGGCCGCGACGTCAGGCTGTACGAGGCCCTGTCCCGCGCAACCGGCGTGCACATCGTCACCTCGACCGGCCAGGGGCCCGAGGAACTGCTCGGGGGCTACTTCCTCACCCCGCAGACCAACCCGCCGACCCCCTGGCCGGCCGAGAAGTTCGCCGACCTCTTCACCCGGGAGATCACCGAGGGCATGGTCGTCCCGCGCGTGGAGCGCCGCGGCCCCGCCGGACTGGTCGCCACCGCCGCCACCCGCGCCGGCATGACCCCGACCGACGAGAGCCTGCTGCGCGGAGCTGCCCGCGCCGCCCTCGCCACCGGCGTCGCCGTCTCCCTCCGGTACGGCGGCGACGCCGTAGGGGAACTCGACGTCGTCCTGGACGAGAAGCTGCCGGCCGAGCGGGTCGCCGTCGGCGGACTGGACCGCAGGGACGCCGTCGCGGCCGGCGCACCCGAGAAGGTGGCCGACCGCGGCGCCCACCTCGTCCTCGACCACATCGGCACCGAGGACGCCGAGCACCTCACCGACGCCGAACGCGCCGCCCTGGTCGCCGAGCTCGTGCGGGCCGGGCACGCCGACCGGATCCTGCTCTCCGTCGGCGCGACCGGCGTGGCCAAGGGGCACCCCGCGAACGACCTGCCGTACAGCCACGTGCTGACCGCCTTCGTGCCGCTGCTGACGGCGCACGGCGTCGGCGACGACGACGTGCGGCGCATCCTCGAGGCCAACCCGCGCGATCTGCTCGCGATGCGCTGAACGCGCCGTCCCGATCGACTGTCAAGATCTTTTCCGAAGGTGAGTGTTGTGTCGCGAGTGAACACCGTCCTGGGGCCGGTCCCCGCCGAGGAACTGGGCTTCGTGGCGATCCACGAGCACGTCGGCTACGGCATGCCCGGCTCCGAGCTGGACACGAAATGGTGGAAGACCCCCGAGCAGCGTCACGAGGAAACCGTCCCGAAGCTGCGCAGGTTCCACGAGCTGGGCGGCGGCACCTTCGTCGACGCGACCGGCATCTGCAACGGCCGCGACGTCGACCACTACAAGTCGCTGTCGGCGAAGACCGGCGTCCACATCGTCGCCTGCACCGGCTTCGTCGGCGGCGACACCGCCCTGCCGCACTTCGCCCGTGCCGACGTCGACTACCTGACGCGGCAGTTCGTCCACGAGATCACCGTCGGCATCGGCGACACCGGCAGCCTCGCCGGCGTCGTCAAGGTCGGCGTGAGCCGGGGCGGCCGCATGACCGACCTGGACAAGCGCATCTACCGTGCCGCCGCCCGCGCCGCGCTCACCACGGGCGTACCGATCCTGACCCACCTCGCGATCGACGCCGAGAACGCCATCGCGATCTTCGAGGAAGAGGGACTCCCCCTGCACCGCGTGCTCTTCGGGCATGTCGACGACGGGGTCAACGCCGACAGGACGCGCGACGTCTGGATCGCCGAGCAGGGCGGGCGCATCGGCTTCGACACCTTCGGCTACGAGACCGAGCTGCCCGACCCCCCGTTCTGGGCCCGTCCCCGCAAGGAGCGCCTGGACCACTTCCTGCGCTTCGTCGACGGGGGCCGCCGGATCCGGCAGGTCCTCGCCTCCGCCGACGCCAACTGCTCCCCGCTGGGCTGGCCGGGCGTCAAGGGTCACACCGTCAACTACCTCTTCGACGACCTGATCCCGGACCTGCGGGCCGCCGGCCTCGACGACACCGCCATCCGGACGATCTTCGTCGGCAACCCCGCCGACTTCCTGACCATCCAGAAGTAAGAGAGACCCCCATGCAGTCCTCGGACCTGAAGAACCTGAAGATCGCGATCGTCGGAGCGGGATACGGCGGCGCGGCGGCGGCCAAGGCCCTCAGCCTGCTCGGCGCGGACGTCACTGTCCACGAGCAGGCCAACCGCATCCGGGAGGTCGGCGCCGGCATCGGTCTGCGCCCCGCCACCATGAACCGGTTCCGCCAGTGGGGGATCTTCGACGCGATCGCCCGGGTCAGCTCGCCCAGCGAGTGCTTCGAGATCCTCACCGCCACCGGCGACCCGATCATGAAGGAAGCGTGGCCGGCCGACGGCGAGCAGACCCACACGCACCTGATCCACCGCGGCGACTTCATCGAGGCCCTGCTCGGCGTGCTGCCCGAGGGCATGGTGCGCCTCGGCCACCGGCTCGAGACCGTCGAGGACAAGGGCGACAGCTCCGTCCTGACCTTCGCGGACGGCACCACCGTCGAGGCGGACCTCGTCGTCGGCGCCGACGGCATCAAGTCGGTCGTCCGGCAGCAGCTGTCCGGTGACAAGGGCCCGGTGTTCTCCGGCGAGCACGCCTACCGCGCCGTCATCTCCGTGGACGACGCCCACGGCATGGTCACCGACGACAACCTGCGCATGTACATCGGCCGCGGCACCAAGATCTACCTGCTGCCGCTGCGCCACCGGAACCAGGTGTCCTTCGACATCACCGCCCTGTGCCCGGACGGCACGTGGACGCCGCAGGTCACCAAGGAGGACATGCTGCGGACGGTCGAGGGCTTCGACGAGCGCCTGGTCGACATCACGCGCGGCCTCGACATGGACACCGTGAACATCCGCGCCGTCTACGACATCGACCCGGTCGACACCTGGCACTCCGACTCCGTCGTCCTCGTCGGTGACGCCGCGCACTCGATGCTGCACCACCAGGGCCAGGGCGCCAACTCGGCCATCGAGGACGCCGGCGCGCTCGCCGACGCCCTGCGCGGGGCGGACTCCCTGAAGGAGGGCCTCGCCCTGTACCAGGCCACCCGCAAGCCGGTCACCGACAAGCTGCAGGCCATCTCGCGGCAGGGCTGGACCGAGGACGAGATCAACGACGTCTTCCCCGGCCAGAGGCCCGCGGCCGCCGCGACGAAGGAGTGAGATCATGCCGCTGCACCCCGAGATCGCGACGTTCCTCGCGACCCTCCCGCCCCCGCCCGAGGGCCCGCTCGACCCGGTCGCGATGCGCGCCGCGGAAGAGGCACACGTACCCCCCGTCGAGGAGCGCCTGCCGCTGCACGCGGTGGAGGACCTGACCGCGCACACCGCCTCGGGTGACGTGCCGGTGCGCGTCTACACGCCCACCGCCGCGGACCGCCACGGCCTGCTCGTCTACTTCCACGGGGGAGCGTTCTTCCTCGGCAGCCTGGAGACGCACGACCACGTGGCGCGCTCGCTGGCGAAGGAGACCGGGCTCAAGGTGGTCTCCGTCGGCTACCGGCGGGCGCCCGAGGCCGCCTTCCCGGCCGGTCTCGACGATTGCCACGCCGTGACCCGGTGGGCCGCCGAGCAGGGCGAGAGCCTGGGCTGGGACGGGACGACCCTCGCCCTCGCCGGGGACAGCTCCGGCGGCTCCTTCGTGGCCGCCGTGGCGGCCCGGGCGCACGACGACGGCTTCGACCGGATCACCCACCAGGTCCTCTACTACCCCTCGCTGGACCTGGACTTCGACGAGGACCGGTACGCCTCGCTGCGGGAGAACGCGGTCGGCTACGGCCTGGAGACAGCAGGCCTCAAGCCGTTCAACTCCTTCTACCTCGACAGCGGCGCCGACCCCGCGGACCCGCTGGTCTCCCCGGTCAAGCGGAAGGACCTGAGTGGACTGCCGCCGGCCCTGGTCGTCACCGCCGAGTTCGACCCGCTGCGTGACGAGGGCGAACTCTACGGCCGCCGCCTCCGGCAGGCCGGCGTGGCGGCGAGGGTGAGCCGGTACGAGGGCGCCGGCCACGGGTTCGTCCAGCACTTCTCCCGGCTCCCCGAGTACCACCGGGTCTTCACCGAGACCCGCGACTTCCTCACCCGGCACTGAGCCGGCCGCCGTCGCGCACGAGTTCGGAAAGAGGACCATGACACACGACGTCACCGTCCACCCCCTGGTCTCGCCATGGGGCCGGTTCGGTCTGTACAGCTTCTTCGTCGACGCACCCGAACCGGCGATCGTCGACACCGGGATCGCCAGCTCGCCCGCCGAGGGCATGGCCCCGGCACTGGAGGCGATCGGGCGCCGCATCGAGGACGTGCGCTGGATCCTGCTGACGCACGGCCACATCGACCATGTCGGCGGGGCGCACGCCCTGTGGGAACTCACCGGCCGGCGCGCACAGGTGGTGATCCACGAGGCCGACGCACCGATGCTCCGCTCCCGGCGGGCGCACGTCGAGGAGTACCGCGCCGGACGCGGCCGCTACCTCCGCGACGCCGAGGGCGAGGCCGGGGTGGCGGCGGCCGCGCACGCCGTCATCTCCGGGGAGATGGAACCCTCCCTGCTCGTCCGGGGCGGGGAGACCCTCTCCCTCGGTGGCGACGTCACCGTCTCGGTGCACGCGATCCCGGGTCACACCCCCGGCTCGGTCGCCTACGTCCTCGACGGGCAGCGCTCGGTCTTCGTCGGTGACGCCGTGCAGGTCCACGGCGCCGCCAACGGCTTCCCCGGTTACACCGACCCGGCCGGCTACCGCGGCAGCCTGCGGTACCTGCGGGACGAGATCCGCCCGCGGCGCCTGTACCTCGGCCATCCGTACCGCCGCGCCGACGGCACCCCGTACGGCGTCGAGCTCGACGAGGCGCAGGCCCGGGAGGCCCTCACCCAGAGCCTCGCCGCCGAGCACCGGGTCGCCGAGGCCGCCTGCGCCTGCCTCGACGCCGGCCTCGGCGAGACGGACTCGCCGTACTCGCCCTTCACCCCCGTCGCCGACGCGCTCGGCTACACCGGCGACCCGGCGCTGGAGCCGTCGCCCTTCTTCACCTCGTTGCACGGCTACCGCGCGCAGCACCACCAGACCGTGCAGTACAGGAGCTTCGCACCATGACAGACCTTCACACCATCCGGGCGGGCGAGCAGGCCATCGCCGTCCACAAGGACCTGCGGGTGCCGATGCGGGACGGCGTCGAACTGGCCGTGGACGCCTACCACGGCATGGACGACGCGCCCCGGCCGGCCCTGATCGCGATGAGCGCCTACGGCAAGGAGCTGCAGGCCCTCGCCCTGACGACGCCCCCACAGCGCCGGCCCAGCCCGATGTGGGACGGCTGCATCGAGGCCGGTGACATCGCCCGCGTCGTCCGCGAGGGATACGTCCACGTCATCGGCGACATGCGCGGCACGGGCGACTCCGGCGGCGAGATGATCGGCAACTACAACGCCGGCGGAGTCCCCCAGGGACAGGATCTGCACGACCTGATCGAGTGGGTCGCCGCGCAGCCGTGGTGCGACGGCAACGTCGGCATGATCGGCATCTCCTACTTCGGCTCGATGCAGGTGCTCGCCGCCGCCGAACGCCCGCCGCACCTCAAGGCGATCTTCGTCAGCGGCGGCCACTTCGACTTCTACGAGACGACGTACCACGGCGGCGTCATGTGGTTCATGCCGCGGGCCGCCCGCGAGGGCCGCGGCGGCGACTCCGGCATCGCGCACACCGACGTGAAGTCCCGCATGCAGGAGGTCCACAGCCCCGAGAAGCTGAGGAAGCTCGTCGACGAGCGGCTCAACGACCCGGACGTCGCGGCCTGGCCGAACCTCGTCCACGTGCTCAAGTACCCCAAGAACCGCGAGTTCTGGTTCGACATCGTCATGAACCCGCTCGACGGCGACTGGTACGAGGAACGCAATCCCGTCAACCTGGCCCGGAACATCGACATCCCGGTCTACCTCCAGATCGACCAGGGCCGCGGCTGGACGGTGGACGGTCACATCGAGCTCTTCAACGTGCTCAAGGGGCCCAAGAAGCTCGACATCGGCTCCTACCCCCCGATGCAGTCGCGTCCCTGGATCGAGGAGCACGACACGATGTTCCGCTGGTACGAGTACTGGCTCAAGGGCATCGACAACGGAATCATGGACGAGCCGGCCGTGAGCGTCTTCGTGGAGGGCTCGCGGGAGGTGGTCACCGCGGCGCAGTGGCCGCCGAAGGAGAACCAGCACAGGTCGCTCTACCTGCGCCCGCGGCACAAGCTCTCCTTCGAGCCCGAGTACATGGGTACCGAACACGCCGCCCCCGACGGCTTCTACCAGGCGCCGCTCACCGTCACCGACAAGGTCGAGGTGCTCAAGTGGAGCACGGAGCCCTTCGAGGAACCCACCGAGATGATCGGCACCGGCGCGGCGCACCTGTTCGCCGAGATCGACCAGGACGACACCAACTTCATCCTGCGCCTGTGGGACGAGGCACCCGGCGGCAAGCGGCAACTGATCACCACCGGCTACCTCAAGGCGTCCCACCGGGAACTCGACGAGGAGCGCACCACCGAGGGCGACCCGTACCACCCGCACACCCGGGCGGTGCCGGTGGAGCCCGGGCAGATCGAGGAGTACGTGCTGCGGCTCTACCCGTTCGCCGCGACGTTTCGGCCGGGTCACCGCCTGGTGGTGGAGCTGTCGAACGACGAGCCCCTGGCCGACGCGCACAACGCGCTGCTGCCGCCGGACGCCTTCCACCTCCCGGTGGGCCGCCCCGTCACCCACAAGATCTACCGCGACGCCGCACACCCGTCCCGTCTGGTGCTGCCGTTCACGACGGCACCGGCCGCGGACGCGACCCGGTAACGCGCCGCACGCGACAGGAGCGGGCGGGCTCGCTCAGCACGGATGAGCTGCAAGGGCGTCCTGAACTCGGCACCACGCTCCGGGCCTGGCGGGAGGAGCTCGCCACCGGCGGTGCCGACGGCGCATCCCGGGACCCGCGCGGCACCATCGCCGTCTGCGTCGCCGACCGCGAGGCCGTCAGCCAGGTCATGTACCACCTGGTGACCCAGGCCGGCCTCACCGTCGCCGAACTCACCAAGGACGGCGCGAAGGGAGACGGCGACATCCACGTCGGCACCATGCACCGTTTCAAGGGCCTCGAATACCAGCGGCTCGCCATCGTCGGTGCCCGCGACGGCGTCATCCCCCGTGCCTCGGTCGTCCAGCGCTACCGCGACACGGACCCGCAGCGATTCGCCCGCGAGGAACTCAAGGCCCGTTCCCTGCTGTTCGTCGCGGCGACCCGGGCCCGTGACGCCCTGCGCATCAGCTGGTACGGCAGGCCGAGCCCGTACCTGCCGGTCTAACGGCGTCCGAGGAACCCCGCCCACGCCTCACGCGACACACGCATGACGGGTCCGGCCACGGCCTTGGAGTCACGGACGTGCACGACTCCGGGGTCGGCGGCGACCTCTACGCAGTCGCCGCCCTCAGCTCCGCTGTAGCTGCTCTTGAACCAGGCGACCTCGACGCACTGGCCGCCCTCAGCTCCGCTGTAGCTGCTCTTGAACCAAACGAGATCGGAGTTGTTCATAGCGATCCCAGCAACCTTTCCAGGAAGTCGAGCGATTCTCCCGAGGGGAGAGCCTGCGATCGGATGATCCCATAGCGGGCGGCTGCCAGAGTCGTCTGTTCCGGGTCGGTCTGCAGGACGCTGGTCCCCTGGGCTTCGACGTAGACGAACCTCATTCCGTCCTTACGCGTGATGACCGTGAACGCACCGTCCACACCGGCGTTGTACCGGCGGTCCGTCGGCATGACTTGAATCTCGATGTTCCGCCTCTCGCCGGTCAACAGCAGCTGCTCCAACTGCCCTCGATGCACGGCCTCGCCGCCCCAAGGATGTCGCAGTGCCGCCTCTTCGAGCACGAAGCTCAACAGTGGCGCGGACCGCCCGTGCAAGATCTCCTGGCGGGCCAGTCGTGCGGTCACTCGTTGCTCGATGATCTCTTGGTCCAGAACCGGGCGGCGCAGGTCGAGCACGGCCCTCATGTACTCCTCGGTCTGAAGCAGGCCGTTGAGCACATGAGTGTCGTACGCGAGCAGTTCAACGGCCTCCTTCTCCAACTTCGCCATCCCTTGGAAGAACACCGGATACTGCGCCCTCTCCACCTGCTCCTTCCACACCGTGAGCAGCCCTTCCGCCCCCAGCGCCTCGTCGGCCTTGTCGATGGTCCTGGGGGACGGGATCCGCCGCCCCTGCTCGAACGACGCGACCGTGGACGCCGAGTAGCCGATCCGCCGTCCCAGCTCCTCGCGTTCCAGGCCCGCCCGCAGCCGCAGCGTCTTCATGGTCTGGCCGAACGCGGCGACCACGCCCCGGCCCGAGGCGTCCGCCGCCTGGCCCGCGGTGCCCTCTTCTTCCGTAACCTCGGTCACCTCTGCCGCCTCCCTGCCCCAACGCCCGTCTCCGGGACGGCGTCACGCCGCGCCGCTCGTACTCGTACCGCCACCGCGCGTACAACCGGCCCGCGTCAGTGCGTCACCACTGGTCACGCTACGCGACCGAAGACACCGTTGTCGGCATGACGAACAAACCCGGCACCGCCTTCGAGATGCGCTTCACCTCCACCCCGCGCGGCGCCCGTCTCGCCCGCAGGCTGGCCGCCCACCGGCTGGACACCTGGGGGATCCCGTACGGCGGTGGCCCGCACGAGGCGATCGCGCTGGTCGTCGGCGAGCTGACCGCCAACGCGGTGCGGCACGGGCACGTGTCCGGCCGGGACTTCCACCTGCGCCTGTACGTGACCGGACCGGCCGCCGCGGTGGTCCGGATCGAGGTCACCGACACCCGCGCCGAACGCACACCGCCCTGCCCGGAGGCGCTGCGCGCGGCGGACCCCGAGGACACCGAAGGCCGGGGGTTGGTCATCGTCGCAGGGCTCGCGTCCCGCTGGGGCTGGCAGGCGCGGTCCGACGGGCCGGGCAAGACGGTGTGGGCGGAGTGCGCGGTCGTGCCCCCGGCGTGAGACGAAAACCGGACATCGCGCCCGGGCAGGGGTGGCCATCAGGGACAATGGTCCCACGATGACCTCGCAGGACTACAGCCCGTTCGCGCACCTCACCACGCCCAACTCCGCCCTCTACCGCCAGGTGATGGGGGCGTTCCTCGCCGCCAAGGAGCGGTTCGCGGTGCATCTGCGGCCTGAGGACGTGTTCGCGGCGCTGGACGCGGACGCGCGGCCCGGTGACGTCGAGTCGGTGGTGACGGCGCTGGACAGGCTTGTGGGATGGGGAAACCTACGGGCCGATCCCGACCACGCCCGGGTGACGGCGGTCGAGGACTTCTACCGCAGGCGGTTCATCTACCAGCTCACCCGGGCCGGTGAGGCGGCCGAGGCGGCGCTCGGGACGTACGACGCGACGCTCGGACGGCGCGGGGAACTCCAGGCGGTCGCGCTGCACGACATCGTCACGCAGCTGCGGGCGCTGCTGGTGATCGCCCAGGAGGACGAGCCCGACCCGGCCAAGGCGTCCATCGCGCTGTCCGTCCTCACGACACGCTTCACCGACCTCGCGGACAACGCGCGTGCCTTCATGGGGTCGTTGCAGCGCACCATCGACCTGCACGACATCGAGGTCGAGGCGTTCCTCGCCTACAAGGACCGGCTGATCCAGTACCTGGAGCGGTTCATCCAGGATCTGATCACGCTCGGCGGGCGGATCGCCCTGCTCATCGGCGAACTGGAGGAACAGGGGAGGGTGGAACCGTTGCTGGCCCTCGCTGCCGGGCGGGAGGCCGCCGATGCCGCTCCCGAGGAGGCCGAGCGGGCGGAAGCGGTGGCGTACGAGAGGTGGGCGGCGCGCTGGTCCGGGCTCGCCCAGTGGTTCGTGTCGGAGGAGGACCGGGAGTCGCAGGCCCGGCTGCTGCGCGGGCGTGCCCTCGGTGCGATTCCGCAACTTCTCGCCGTCGTGCGGCAGTTGAACGAGCGACGGGCCGGGCGTTCGGACCGCTCCGCCGACTTCCGCACGCTGGCCCGCTGGTTCGCCCAGGCACCGGACGACGAGACGCGGCACCGGCTGTGGCGGGTGGCCTTCGGACTGCACTCGTCCCGGCACCTCACCGTCGACGCCGACACCCTCGCCGAACGCGCCGCCGCCCCGGAGCCCGCCTCGACGCCCTGGGCCAAGTCGCGTCCGCTGCGGATCAGCCCCCAGCTGCGCCGAACCGGAAGCTACGAACGCCGGGGCAAGCCGCGCCGGGTCGCCGACCGGGGCGAGGCGAAACGGCGGCTCGCCGAACTCGCCGCCCGGCAGACGGCGGAGGCCGGACGGGCCCGCGACCGGCTCGCGACGGGCGGGCCGGTACGGCTGTCCCGGCTCGGCGAACTCGACCCCCTCGCCTTCCAGCTGTTCCTGCGCCTGCTCGGCGACGCCCTCGCCACCTGGCGGCCCGGCATGACCACCACCACGGCGACCAGCTCGGACGGTTCGATGGAGATACGGCTGACCGCGCTCGACGACGGCACGACGGCCGAAGTGCACACCCCCGACGGGGTGTTCACCGGCCCCGACCACCTGATCGACATCGTCGACCTCACCGCGACCGGGACGGGGGAGGAACGATGACCGGCCCCTCCGGACCCGTCGGCCCCTCTGGCCCCTTGGCGGAGGTCCTCGAAGGCCAGCGCGCGGCCGAACTCCAGCGCGCCGCACGCGCGTTGCTGAAGGAGCCGCTGCTGACCGCCGACGGGCCGTACGCCGACGAGTTCCGGCTGGTGCGCCGGCACGCCGCCGCACTGCGCGACTGGTTCGAACGCAACGTCGGCTGGACGCTGCGCACCGACGCCGACGCGGCCCGGCTGCGCAAGACACCCGGCACCCTCACCGACGCCACGCACCCCGCCCGTGAGGCGGCCCGCACCGCCCTGCCCTTCACCCGCCGCCGCTACGTCCTCCTCTGCCTGACCCTCGCCGCCCTGGAGCGCGGCGAGGCCCAGGTCGCCCTCGGCCGCCTCGCCGAACAGGTCGTCCTGGCCGCCGCCGACCCCGAACTCCTCGCCGCCGGAATCGAGTTCACCCTGGAGCGGCGCGACGAACGCCTCGACCTCGCAGCCGTCGTACGCCTGCTGCTCCGGCTCGGGGTGCTGCGGCGGGTCGCCGGTGACGAGGAGGCGTACGTCAGCGGCTCCGGTGACGTGCTGTACGACGTTCGCCGACGCGTCCTCGCGGGGATGCCCGCCGCCCTGCGTGGCCCCTCCCTGATCGAGGCCGAGGACTTCGCGGGACGCCTGACGGAGATGACGGCGCGGACCGCCCTCGACAGTGACGAACTGCGCTTCCGCACCATCCGCTGGACACTGACCCGCCGTCTCCTCGACGACCCCGTGCTCTACTACGACGACCTCACCGACGACGAACTCGCCTACCTCACCCGGCAACGAGGCTTCATCACCGCCCGGATCACCGAACTGACCGGCCTGGTCGCGGAGGTCCGGGCCGAAGGCATCGCCATGGTCGATCCTCCCCCAGAGCTTCGCCTGGGAGGTGCCCCCAACGACCTGACCGACGTACGCATGCCGGAACAGGGCACCCACGGCCACATCACCCTGCTCCTCGCCCAGCACCTGGCCCAGGCCGACGGGCCCGTCACGGTCGTCGAGCTGGCCGCGCACGTGCGTGAACTCGCCGCGGAGCACGGCAACTTCTGGTCGAAGACGGCCCGTGAGCCGGGATCCGAACCCGCACTCGTGGCCCAGGCCCTCACCAAGCTCCAGGCCCTCGGACTCGCCGAGGACACCCCGCGAGGCGTCGTGCCCCGCCCCGCCCTCGCGCGGTACGCGGTCGGCGACGCCGTCATCACAACCACCGGCGACGAAAGGTGACCCGCGCCGTGACCGCCCCACCCGCGCAGACCGTACGGACCGAGCCCCCGGCGTTCGTTCTGCCCGCCGCCGCTCCCGGCCGGTGGCGGCCCCTGCGGATCGGGCTCGTCGACCTGTTCCACTACGACGTCGAGGAGTTCTGGTTCCGCGACGGCCGGCTGCTGCTGCGCGGCAACAACGGCACCGGCAAGTCGAAGGTGCTCGCTCTCACGCTGCCGTTCCTGCTCGACGGCGACCTCTCCGCGCGCCGTGTCGAGCCGGACGGCGACCCCGGCAAGCGCATGGAGTGGAACCTGCTCCTGGGCGGCGAACACCCCCACCCGGAACGTCTCGGCTACACCTGGATCGAGTTCGGCCGGCTCGACGACACCACCGGCGAGGCCCACTTCCGCACCCTGCTGTGCGGCCTGAAGGCCGTCGCCGGACGCGGCATCGCCCGCCACTGGTTCGCCGTCACCACGCAGCGGATCGCCGCCGGACTCGACCTGCTCGACGCCACCGGCACCGCCCTGTCCCGGGACCGGCTCGCCGAGGCCATCGGCGGCCACGGCATGGTCTACGACACCGCCAAGGCGTACCGCCGCGCCGTCGACGAGGCCCTGTTCGGGCTGGGGGAGCGGCGCTACGGCGCGCTCGTCGACCTGCTCATCCAGCTGCGCCAGCCCAAGCTGTCCAAGCGGCCCAATGAGGCAGCGCTGTCACGGGCGTTGACGGAGGCGCTGCCGCCGATGGACCAGGCGGTCGTCGCCGACGCGGCGGAGGCTTTCCGGTCACTGGACGAGGAGAAGGAGGAACTGCGGGCGGCCCGCGAGGCCCAGCAGGCGTCGTCGGCGTTCCTCGACCACTACCGGCGCTACGCCCGCATCGCCGCCCGGCGCCGGGCCCGCCTGCCCCGCGCCGAACACGCCCGCTACGAACACCTCCAGCGGGAACTCGGCAGGGCACAGGCCGACCACGGCCAGGCCGTCACCGACCGGACCGAGGCGCAGGAGCGCGCGGCGGCGCTCGCCGAGCGGGCGGCCCGGCTCGGTGCACAGGACGCGGCACTGCGGTCCGGGCCCGAGATGCGCGACGCCCGCGCCCTCGACCAGGCGGCGGCCGACGCCTCCCGCACGGCCGGCGACGCCGTCCGCTTCGAGGCGGACCGGCAGAAAGCCGCCGAAGCACACACCCGGGCCCGCGGCCGGCTCGCCACCGCCACGAACCGGCTGACCGCAGCCCAGGAGGCCCTGGACGACATCGAAGGCAGGGTCGCCGACAGCGCGGCGGCGGCCCGCATCGACGTACCCCGGACCTCCGGAGCCCCCGCCCCGGCCCTGCGCCGGGCCGCCGACGAGGCCATGGCGAGCAGACGGCGGGCCGTGGACCATGTGGAGACCCTGGTGACGGCCGCCGAACGCGCGGAGGAGGCCCGCAGGGCCGCCCGGCTGCGCGCCGACGAGGCCGACGAGGAGGCCGGGCGCGGCGCGGTACAGCTGGCCGAGGCGGAGGAGGCGGTTGCGGAGGCCGGAGACGCCCTGGTCGCGGCCGTCAGGGAGAAGCTGTCGGGGTTCGTGGAACTGCGCGTCGACGGGCTGCCGGGGGTGCTCGACACCGTGCAGGGCTGGACGAGCACCCTGGACGGACCCCACCCGGCCCGACTCGCCGCCACCGCGGCCCATCGCGTCCTCGGCGCCCGACTGGCCGACCGGGCCGCGGCGTTGGCTCAGTCGGAGATGGCCACCGCCGAACACCTGCGCCGGGGCGCCGAGGAACTGGCCGCACTGGAAACCGGCGGACAGCGCGGACCCACCGCCCCCCACACGCGCACCGCCGACGTCCGTACCCGCGCCCTCGGCGCCCCGCTGTGGCGGCTCGTCGACTTCCGTCCGCACGTGACGCAGGCGCAACAGGCAGGCCTGGAAGCCGCGTTGGAGGCCTCCGGGCTCCTCGACGCCTGGGTGCGGCCGGACGGCACGGCGGTGTCGGCGCACGCCCACGACGTCCTTCTCGACCCCCTCGACCTGCCCACCGGCAACGGACTCGACCGCGCGCTGTGCCCGGCCGTCGACCACACCGACGCCGGGGCCGCGGCCGTCGGCGAGCAGACCGTCCAGCGCCTGCTGGCCGCCATCGCGCTGGTGGACGCGGACCAGGACGGTGACAGCCGTACCTGGGTCTGTGCCGACGGCCGTTTCCGGGTCGGCGCGCTCACCGGCGGCTGGGCCAAGGACAGCGCCCAGTATGTGGGGGAGAAGGCACGGGAACAGGACCGCCGGAACCGGATCGCCGAACTGCGCATCGAACAGGCCGCCTTGGAGGCCGAACGGGAGCAACTCGCCGAGGACCGACGGACGGTGTCCGAACGGCGCACCGTCCTCGACATCGAACTCGCCGCCGTGCCCGGCGAGGACGACCTGCGCCGCGCCCACGCCCTGCTCGGCGCAGCGGCCGAAGCCGTCCACCGGGCCCGTACCCGGCAGCGGGAGCGAGCCGCCGAACTGGCCGGCGCGGTGACCGAGGCCGATCGTGCGGCGAACGAACTCGACGGCACGGCAAGCGACCTGAACCTCCCCGCCGGACGGGACGGTCTGGCCGCCGTACGGCATGCGCTCGCCGACCACGCCGTGCACCTCGCCGCGCTCTGGCCCGCCTCGCGCGAGCGCGCGGACGCCGAGCAGGCGGTCGAAGGGGAACGCACCGAGACCGGCCGCGCCGAACAACTGGCCGCCGAACTCTCCGAACGGGCAACGCAGGCGGCCCGCCTCGCCGCGGCCGCCGACGAACATCTGCGCACCCTCCGCTCGACCGTCGGAGCGGCCGTCGCCGAACTCCAGCGGCTGCTGGAGGAGACCGGGGAAGCCGCACGCGCCTGCGAGCGCGAACAGCAGCGCGCCCAGGAGGACATCCAGGCCGCCGACCGGCGGGCCGGCCATGCCGAGGGGCGCATCGAGCGGCTCGCCGAGGACGTCACCGACGCCACCGCCGCACGCGAACGGGCCGTCGTCGCGCTCCAGCGGTTCACGGCGACCGGACTGCTCGCCGTGGCCCTTCCCGACCTGCCCGTACCGGACGAGGACGGCGGACCCTGGGCGGCCACCCCCGCCGTGACCCTCGCCCGCGCCATCGAGTCCCGTCTTGCCACGACCGAGGACTCCGACGCGGCCTGGGAACGCATCCAGCGCTATCTCAGCGAGGAACTCGGACGGCTCCAGGACGCGTTGTCCCGGCACGGCCACACCGCCACGGCCCGCCCCGGCGAGGACGGCATGCGCGTCGACATCGTCTACCAGGGCCGCGAACGCGCCGTACCCGAGCTCGCCGAAGCCCTCACCACCGAGGTCGCCGAGCTGACCCGCATCCTGTCCGCGCACGAACGCGAGATCCTGCAGACCCACCTGATCACCGAGGTCGCCGGCACCCTTCAGGAACTGATCGGTTCGGCCGAACGCCAAGTGCGTGCCATGAACAGGGAGTTGGAGGAGCGTCCGACGTCCACGGGCATGAAGCTGCGCCTGGTCTGGCGCGCCTCCCGCCGCGCACCGCAGGGGCTGGCCCAGGCCCGGGACCGGCTGCGCCAGTCCGCCGACGCCTGGTCCCCCGAGGACCGGGCCGCCGTCGGCGCCTTCCTCCAGGAGCAGATCGCCCGCCGGCAGGCCGACGACCGTACCGGCAGCTGGCAGGAGGACCTCACCGCCGCCCTCGACTACCGCGCCTGGCACGAGTTCGGCGTCGAGCGCCACCAGCACGGCAGATGGGTGCCTGCCACCGGCCCCGCCTCCGGCGGCGAACGCGTCCTCGCCGCGTCCGTCCCCCTGTTCGCCGCCGCCTCCTCCCACTACGCGAGTGCGGGCGGCGCCCACGCGCCGCGCCTCGTCACCCTCGACGAGGCGTTCGCGGGAGTCGACGACGACTCCCGCGCCAAGTGCCTGGGCCTGTTGCGCGCCTTCGATCTCGACGTCGTCATGACCAGCGAACGCGAGTGGGCCTGCTACCCGCAGGTGCCCGGCATCGCCATCGCCCAGCTCTCCCGGGTCGACGACATCGACGCCGTGCTGGTGACCCGGTGGGAATGGGACGGCGGCGAACGGAGACGCGGTCCCGAGCCCGGCACCACCGCGGACCCGGCACCGGTTCCTGCCCCATTCCCCGGCCCCGCCCATGAAGCCGGCGCCCTCGACGCCTTCCGCGCCACGGTGGAACCGGGGACCCCGTGGACGTGAACCCGTTGGCGACCGAGGCGAAAGTCGACGGTGACCGGCTCGGGCGGCTGCTTGGGGACCCGGGGCTGGCCTGGCTCCTGGAGCGCGTCAGGCTGCGGATGGTGGCCGGACGGCCGCTCACCGGGACGGTCACCCTGGCGCGCCCCGACGACCTCCAACGCCGAGCCGCCGAGCGGTTGCTCGGACGCCCCCCGAGCGCCGGACGGTCCCTGACCGTACGCCTCGACACGGTGGACGAGGTCCTGCGCCGCTCCGGCGTCAGCCCAGACGGCCTGGAGACCGCCGTGGTCGCCCTCACCGGCCCGGTCATACCGCGCGCGGAGACACGGGACAGGCTTGCCGAGGCGTGGGAGGAGGCACTGGCCCCGCTCGCCACCGTGAACGCCGAACTGGCCGACTGGGCCGGTCGGATCCGCGAGGACGGCCTCGTACGACGACTCGCCCGCACCCCCGAGGCCGCGCGCCCCCTGGTCACCGCCGCCGTGCGCGCACTCCACGCACTGCCGGCCGACCCCCCGATGTCACGGGCGGCGTTCGCGGCACTGCGGCTGACCGGCGCCCATGCCCTGGACGAGGGAACCCCGCTCGCCACGCTCGTGCTCTCGGGGATCCGTGCGCTCACCGACTTCCCCGACGGAGCCGGCGCCGAGTGGCGGCGCGAGGCCTGGGCTTCGGCCGGACTGCTCAAGGACGACCTGTCGTCCACCGTCCTCACCCTCAACCTGCGCGGCACACCCGCCCTCGACTGGACGGCCGACGAGGGCGAACCCGCGGTCCTGACGCTCCGTTCCCTCACCCGCCGGACCGCGAACGGGATCACGACGGCGACCGGAGACGTCCACGTGTGCGAGAACCCGGCCGTCCTGTCCGCCGCCGCCGACACCCTCGGCCCGGCATGCCCGCCCATGGTGTGCCTCCAGGGACAGCCCTCGGCGGCAGCGCTCACCCTGCTGCGCGGCCTGTCCGCACGCGGAGCGGTGCTCCTGCACCACGCGGACTTCGACTGGGGCGGGGCGCGCATCGCCACCGCGCTCGGGCGAGTGGCCCCATGGCGCCCCTGGCGGTACGAAGCCGCCGACTACCTGGCGGCCGTGGCCGGGGTGAGCGAGCCGCAGTACCTGACGGGCACGGCCTCCGCGACGCCGTGGGATCCGCGCTTGGCCGCCGCGATGACCGAGCACGGAGTACGCGTCGAAGAGGAGTTGATCCTCGATGCTCTGCTCTCGGATCTGCGGACCGCGGCTCACTGACAGACGTGGGACGGTGCCGAGGCTCCTCGACCGGCGGTCGACGAGCCGCCGGGCCTCGACGAGTCCGCGCAGCACCGGCCACAGCTGGAGAAGCATGGCCGGACGTTGGCGGAGCGGGCGCTCAATAGGTCGGTCCGTAAGGGCTTCAGTGCCCGAGGAAGGGCCTCAGGTCGTCGGCTCGCGGTTCGGGGACGTCCGGCAACCGGGGTGGTGAGCTCAGCGGGTCGACGCGCTCGACGGTGGTCGCTGCCCAGCTGATCCATGCCTCGGCGTCGGTTCTGGCCTGCCCCGGCGGCATGGCCTCGACTCGCGCGCGCACGGCGCTTACGTACTCGGTCAATCGGGTGGCGCGGCGCCGAGCCGCTTCCTGCGCCTCGAAGTGCCTGATGCGGTACGCCTCCGCGTACCGGATGCGGGCTTCTTCGCTGGCGGCTTCCCAGCGGATGCGCTTCTGGCGTGCCGCTTCGATCTCGTCCTGGCGTCTGCGGCCGGCGGCCTCGCCGCGGAGAGTGACCTCTTGGGCGATCTCGGCGAGCTGCTCTTCGAGGGAGCGGCCGGGGGTGCCGGCCCATTCGCTTGGATGAGCCGGAGGGCACGTCCTTGGACGGGTTTCGTGAGGCCCAGCGGTTGGGTTTCGCTCTGTCTGGCCTGTACCACGGCGTGCGGACGCGCGAGCCGCGACGGCACGGAGATTTGTCGGTGGTGAGCTGCGTATGAAGGTGCTGCGTATGGGCGACCGGGTGCGTTTCGCCGGCGGCTGCTGGCAGGCCGCGGGCTCGACGGGGTGCGGCCGCGCCTGGCCGCGTCCGCACCAGTTCCGGCCCGCGTGTCATGGCCGCGCTGCGGAACCTCGCCATCGGGGCGCTTCACCTGCACGGACGCGACGGCACCGCCGAAGCCACTCGCCGGGCAGCACGACGGGCAGCACACCCGTTCCACATCCTCGGACTCACATCATGATGTTGGAACGGCCGTGCTTGCGGACCACTGCATGCGGAGCGGGCCGGGAATGGTCTGCGCGGTGTTGTCTCGCCGGCGAGACAGGCACAGCATGGGGAGGGCCTGCGAGGGTGTTCATGTGCCGCGGCGAAGTGGTGTCGGCCGCCGTTCGGATGTCGAGTGTCGGATTGTCTGCACAGGAGAGTCATGGCGAACCCAGTTCGAGGATCAGGGAGATGGCCGATGAGCCGCGGCAGAGAGGCGGCGGGCAGGTGACGATCGGCAACGGCGACGGCCTCCTGGCCGTCCGCGGCTATCTCGACGGGCTGATCCGGGCGCGACTGACCAGCCCGTTCAGCTGCGACGTCCCGTTGGTCTCGCTCGGGTTCGACTCGCTCGCGGCCATCGAGCTGTGGAGCCGGCTGCGGACCGACCTCGGTGTGGACGTCCCGGCCGGCGAACTGCTGGACCTCACCCTGGACGGCCTGACGGCGCGGGTGCGGGCGGAAGGCGGGTCTGTCGCGGCGTTCGCTGCCGGACCGGTTGCCGGCGGACCCGCCGGGGCAGACCTCGACGACGCCTCTCCGGAGGCGGCCGCGCAGCTGCTGGCGACCCTCGACGGCCTGGACTACGCGGGGATGGAGCGCCTGGCGACCGGACTCGGACCCGGATCCGAGACAACGCCCGCGGACTGAGCTCGGTCTCCCCGACACGGGCCGTCCATCGTTCGTGCCGGCCGACGACCTGTGCGGTGCTCAAGGCTCTACTGCGGAATCTCCTGGCGATCCCGCTTGCCGCGTCGTCCCGCTCAAGTCATCGACGCTGGACGTAGCGATCCTGTCAAGCCTCGGCGTACTGCCGTTCCTGCTCTTCTCCCTCCCGGCCGGTGTCGTCGTCGACCGCCTCGCCAAGCACAAGCTGATGATGTGGTGCGACATCGGTCGCTTGCTGCTGCTGGCCTCGATCCCGCCGGCCACGCTGCCCGGATTGCACCTCACCTTCGCGCTGCCGATGGCGTCGCCGGGCTGGGGCGTGCTGCTGTTCGTGGGCGGCACCTTCTGCTTGCTCAGGGGGTCGTCTTCAACGTCGCGCGGGTGACCTGTCGTCAGTCGATCACGCCGCCGGAGCTGCTGGGCCGGGTGAACGCCGGCGTGCGCTTCATCATCTGGGGCTGGATGCCGGTCGGCGTGGTCGTCGGCGGCATGCTGGGCACGGCGGTGGGGTCCGTGAAACGCTATGGGTCTCGGTGATCGGTTGCTGGTGTGCGGGGTTGTAGGCGTTCTTCTCGCCGCTGCGGAGGATGCGGGACCTGTACATGATCGAGGAGGCCCGGTCGGACGAATCGGCGGCGGGTGCCGGGCCCGAGGCCGAGCCAGCCACCGCCGTGGCCTGACCGACCCAATACACATCCCGTTGTGGAGCCTCGATGACTTCCTCCCCTGTCTTCCTGAGCGGACCGCAGTACGTGCTGGGGGAGATCGCGTCGCACCATACCGAGACTCCGGATCTGGAGGCGCGGGCCGCTGAACTAGGGGTGCCGTATGCCCCGGAGCTCTGGGGCTGGGGCCAGGTGCACCGGAGCCACAAGTCGCTGGAGGACCTGGCGGTCGAGGCGGGCAAGGCGACTCTCCGTGCCGCCGGCGTCGACCCCTCCTCCGTCGACGCACTGGTGCTGTGCTGCACCAGTTTTCCAGGGGGGCCGGACAGCCACGGCAGTTTCGTGCGGACCATCTCGGAGGGGTTGGGAACGCGTGAGGCCGACTTCCTCGGCATCACGCTCGACCGATGCACGAACCTGCTGGCGGGCCTGCGAGTCGCCGAGGCCTTCGTGGCTGCCGGAATCCATCGGCGGGTCCTGGTCATCACCACCGATCGAGTCACTGTCGAGGCGGAAAGACTGGCCAAGTTCGCCCTGTTCAGCGATGGCGCGGCCGGTGTGCTGGTGACGGACACCGACGGGGAGTACGAGATCGTCGCAAGTGCCGCGGCGCACGAGACGAAGGACCTGGACTGGTCGAACCAGATCAGCCCGGACCTCTCCCGCCGCGTGAACACGCAGCTGATGAAACGTGCGTCCATGGGAATCGACCAGGTCGACATCCTCATGCACGCCAATATCTTCGAAGCCATCATCGTCATGAAAGAGCTTCAGGCGGGATTTGCCGCAGCGCAGCTGTATACAGACAACATCGCACGGGTAGGCCACTGCTTCGCCGCTGACCCGATCATCAACCTGACGGACCTCGCAGCAGCCGGTCGCCTTCGCGACAACGGGCACTACCTGCTGGCCGCCTCGGTTCCGGGAGTACGGTACGGGGTTCTGCTTCGCAAGCAGACGCGTTAGCACTCGAACCGGCATCATCGGAATCGCCGGGCGGGGGCGTTGTCTCGCTGGCGAGACAGGCGTCGGCCGACACGTCGCAGCAGGCTCATGGTGAAGACGGCAGGCGGAGCGCGGATCCTGTGGTCGTACGGCATCCGGCACCAGACGATCATCAGGTTCCGTGCCTTCTTGCCGAATCCCCGCCACGAGGTGATCAACCGACATCGGTGAAGTGAAGATGCGCCTAGTGCTGCGACCACTGGTGATCCACGATTTCGCCGTCTGTCATGCCCGTGAATTCACGACCATCGTCGTTTCCTGATGACAGGAGGCCCGTCACGGCGCCGACATCGGTGTGGTGCCGCGAGAGGGCGGCGGATCTGGCCGGGCTGCGCCTTGGTCGCGTACGTTTCATCGAGCATCGCCTGATCAAGGTGCCGCCGGGTCGCGGCCGTCTCGACCGATGCTGACCTGCGGAATCTGAAAGGGCGACATGAATTACGCGCTGCTCAGTGGTCTCGATGAGGACATCCTGGCGTTGCCGTTCTACGAGGAGCAGCACCGCACGTTTGCCGTGGAACTCGCGGACTGGTGCGCCGGCCACGCCGGCCTGTGGTCACGTCCTTTGGAGCAGACCCCGGAGAAGGCCGGCAGGGAGATCCTGAGCGCGCTTGGCTCCGCCGGATGGCTGGGATTCCTCGATCCCGCGAACGGGTCCGCCGCCGGTGACCAGCGCTCGATCTGTCTGGCCAGGGAGATCCTTGCGTACGCCGACGATCTGGCGGACTTCGCTTTCTCCATCCAAGCGCTGTCGGCGACCCCGATCGTCCAATACGGAAACAGTGAGCAGCAGTTGGAGTATCTGCCGCGAATGGCGTCGGGCGAGGTGACGGGATCGTTCGCGATCTCGGAGGAGGAGGCCGGCTCCGACATCTCAGCAGTCGGTCTGACTGCCGACCGAGTGTCCGACGGCTATCTGTTGAACGGCCGAAAGGCCTGGATCGCCAACGCCGGCATCGCGGATCTGCACTGCGTGATCGCGCGAACAGGTGGGGGACCCGGTGCGCTGGGGCTCACGGCGTTTCTGGTGCCGGCGCGCACGGCTGGAGTCCGGGTGCTGGAGGAGGTGCGGTTGGTTGCTCCGCGCTCGTTCGGACACCTGGCCTTCGAAGACTGCCTGGTCCCCGAATCGAGCGTACTCGGACGCCCCGGACAGGGGTTCGTGGTCGCGACGGACCTGCTGGAGCGATTCCGGATGACGGTGGGGGCGGCCGCGGTGGGGTTTGCGCGGCGCGCTTTCGACTCGGCAGTCCAGCGGGCCCGTGAGCGGCGGATCCACGGCGGCAAGCTGATGGACCTTCAGCTTGTGAAGGGTGCGCTTGCCGACATGGAAATAAAGCTGAACTGTTCCGCGATGTTGGTCGCGCGGGCTGCGTGGGAGCTCGACCAGGGGAACCCCGGCTACGCGAAGCACTCGAGTATCGCCAAGTTGGCCGCCACCGAGGCCGCACAGGAGATCGTCGACGCTGCCGTCCAGGTCCACGGGGCGGCCGGCCTGGTTGCCGACAGCGTCCCCGAGCGCTTGTACCGGCAGGTCAGGTCCCTGCGTATCTACGAGGGAGCGTCCGAGGTCCAGAAGCTGATCATCGCGGACGCGCTAGGACGACGGCCGCACGCGGGCCGATCCCGAGCAGCATCCGGACGCAGTGCAAGTCGAGTGGAGCGCTGACTTGTCGTCCCCTGTCGTAGCAGTGACGCGGGCAGATCCGTACCCGTGCATCCTGGCTCGCACTGGCTGCCGGGCGCGGAAAGACATCCGATGCATACACGGGGAGAGCCATGAGTGACGAACAGCACTACGAGTGTGTCGGTATAGGCGTCGGCCCTGCGAACCTGAGTCTTGCATCTCTGTTGCACGGTTGTCCGGGGCTACCGAACCTCTTCTTTGAGAAGCGTGAGGTGTTCAGTTGGCATGATGGACAGCAGATCCCAGATGCGACCCTCCAGGTGTCCATTTTCAAGGATCTGGTGAGTCTGTCGGACCCGACCAGTCCCTTTTCGTTCCTGTCCTACCTGAAGGACAAAGGGCGGATCTACCACTTCATCAATGCTCAGTTCAGCGCGGTGCCGCGGCAGGAGTTCCGCAACTACCTGGAATGGGCGAGCCGGCGCAACCAGAACGTGGTGTTCGGCGAGGAGGTCGTGTCCGTCGACTTCGACGGCATATTCGTTCTGCGCACCAACCGACGCACTGTCACGGCGAACAACGTGTCAATCGGCATCGGCAGACATGCCTGGGTGCCGGCGGTGGCCCGTGACCATCTCGGCCTCACTCAGTTCCACGTCAGCGAATTCGTGCCTCTCAGCCGGGACTTGGCGGGGAAGAGAGTCTGTGTGGTCGGCGGCGGCCAGTCGGGCGCTGAGGCGTTCCTCGACCTCATCTCGCGTCCGTCCGCTGAACGACCGCGCCGGGTCTCGTGGGTGTCGCGCCGCCACAACTTCTACCCCATCGACGACTCGCCCTTCACCAACGACTTCTACATGCCCGGCTATTCGGACTACTTCTCCAGGCTGGACCAGGGGACGCGCGAATCGCTCAACCGGGAGCAAGTCCTCACCAGTGACGGCATCTCCGAGGGCACACTCCGCGAGATCTACCAGCGTATCTACGCCGAGCGGTTCATCCACGGCAACACCGACCTGGTCTCGCTGTACCCGAACCGGAACGTGATCGCGGTCTCCGCCTCCGACAACGCGTGGTCGTTGAAGCTGCACAACGGCAACCATCCGGCGGTCCTCGGGCAGGTCGACGCCGACGTAGTGGTCTGGGCGACCGGATTCCGCACCGTCGCGCCCGACTTCCTCGCGCCGATCGCGGACCGACTCGAGCGTGAGGGCGACGAGTACCGGATCGACAGTGATTTCGCCGTGAAGTGGGACGGTCCTTCGAACCGAAGCATCTTCCTCCAGAACGCGGCCCTGCGACAGCGCGGACTGGCGGACAAGAACCTCAGCCTGCTTGCCTGGCGGAGCCAGCGGATCATCGACCGCGTTCGATGTGTGCGCAGTGACGATCCGGTTCCTTCGTTCATCGAATGGTCGGCGAAGCTCAGCCCGGACGAGAGCGTGGTGTGAGCCATGACGCACGTCGACTTCGCAGTCGTCGGTGGCGGAATCATCGGGTGCACGATCGCGCGGGAGTTGGTGCTACGGGCTCCGCACGCTTCCGTGTTGGTGCTCGAAAAAGATGCCGTCGGGTCCGGAGCCAGTCGCCGGTCGGCCGGTCTGCATTTCCCTCGTGGCGCGACGGAGCGTGTGCGCCGCATGGCCGGCTACAGCCAGGCCTACTACAGGGCCCTGCTCGACGCTGATCCGGCGTTGCCCATTCATCCGGTTCCCATGCTGGTGGTGTCCGACCGTGCGACCGTGGACCTGGTGGAGGCGGCCTATCTTGACGAGGCCGGACTGTCCCGCGTGGACGCGTTGCCGGACTGGCTGCCACCACTGTCGGACGAGACGGCGGCTTGGACGGGCGAGGGCTGCCAGTACGCCGACGTCGGGGCGTTGACCCGAGCATTGGCCCGGTCTCTGCGGCCACGGACGAGTTTCAGGGAAGGGGTCTCCGTCGATTCCCTGGACCGGGTCGGGAGCGGCTACGAACTCGGGCTCGGCACAGGAGAACGCGTCACGGCCGACTCGGTCGTGCTCGCGCCCGGCCCGTGGCTGGCCGCACCAGCCTGGCGGGAACGGCTCACCCCCCTGGACGTCAGGGTGAAGAAGGTCGTCGCGCTGCACATCGAACAGCCGCCCGCACCCGAGGACGGAGTCGTCGTCTTCCACGACGAGGACGCATTCCTGCTCCCGCTGCACGAGCAGAGGCGTTGGCTCTTCAGCCACACCAGTCAGGTCTGGGACGTCGACCCCGACCGGCTCACCGGCAGCGTCTCCCCGTCGGACCTGGCTGAGGCCCGCGAGGTGCTGATCAGCCGCGCCCCCCGCCTGGCCGACTCCGCTCGCAGCGGAAGGGTGTTCTGCGACGCGTACAGCGCAGATCGGGAGCCGCTGGTACGCGCTCTGGACGAGGAGGGCCGACTGGTGTTCGCGGGTTCCGCCAACGGCTCCGGCTACCGGCTCGCACCCGCCATCGCCGCAGAGGCAGCGCACCTGCTCCGTAAAGCCGTTGAGAACGTTTCCGACCAAGGGAGCCACCGATGAACGTGAGCGTCTTCTCCACGGAGGAACTGCACCAGGCATTCGGCATCGAGATGAGCTCCGTGGAGAAGATGAGTGCCGGAGCCGGCTGGGGCCGGGTCGCGCCGGGCGTCACCTCCGATCCACACCAGCACGACGAGATCGAGATGTTCGTCGTCGTCGCCGGAACCGGATGGGTGGCTTTCGATGGTCGGCGTATCCGGGTGGAGCCGGGAACGGTGTGCCAGTTCGAGCCCTTCGAGACACACGTCGTCGAGAACGACGGAGACGTCGACCTGGTCTTCTTCGACCTGTACTGGCGCGACCCGGTGCGCGCCGCCCAGGCCGCAGCGGCAGGCGGTACGCGCCGCCGGTTCCACGAGAGGCCGGTCTTCGTCTTCTCGACCCCGCCCACTCCCAACGGCGACCTCCACCTCGGCCACCTGTCCGGTCCCTACCTGGGAGCTGACGCCTACGTCCGGTTCCAACGCATGCAGGGCACTGAGGTGTGGCACCTCACCGGGAGCGACGACTTCCAGAGCTACGTGGTCGACTGCGCCCGCCGTGAGGAGCGCGAACCGGCGCGTACCGCCGAGCACTACAGTGCCGAGATCGCCGCGACGCTCCGTCTGATGGACATCGAGGTCGACCAGTACACAGTGACCAACGAGGACCCCGGCTGCCGGGACGGTCTACGCAGATACTTCTCGAAGCTGGTCGACTCGGGGGCGGTTACCGTCCAGCAGGCGGCTGCCCTGGTGGACGACGAGACGGACGCCTACCTCTACGAGGTGGACGTCTCGGGCGGTTGTCCCGGATGCGGGGGCGGCACCAGCGGCAACATCTGCGAAGAGTGCGGCGAACCGAACGTCTGCGTCGACCTGGTCAACCCGCGCAGCAGCCGGTCGGAGGCGCCGCCGAAGCAGCAACCTGTCCCACGCTTCGTCCTGCCCCTCCACGAGTTCGGCAGCGAGGTCGCCGACCACCACCGTCTCGGTCGGGTCCCGGCCCGACTCCGCGAACTGGCGGACCGGGTGTTCGCGCGTACCAGGCTCGACATTCCCGTGACCCACCCGTCGGACTGGGGCGTCGCGCCCGCGGATACGACAGTGGACGGGCAGGTGATCTGGGTCTGGCCTGAGATGTCCTACGGCTTTCTCCACGGCATCGAGGCCCTCGGCGGCCGTCTGGGCCGTGACTGGCAAGCCGTGACTCCCCAGCAGGACTGGAAGTTCGTCCACTTCTTCGGCTACGACAACAGCTTCTACCATGCCGTGCTCTACCCGGCTCTCTACCGGTTGGCGTACCCGCAGTGGAATCCAGACATCGATTACCACGTCAATGAGTTCTACCTGTTGGAGGACGGCAAGTTCTCCACCAGCAGGCGCCATGCCATCTGGGGTAAGCAGATCCTGCGACCGGAGACCGTGGACGCGGTGCGCTACTACCTGTCGCTCACGCGTCCGGAGCGGCGACGGACGAACTTCGAACTCGAGGCATACACGGAGACCGTCCAGCGGGTCCTGGTGGACGGCTGGCAGGGTTGGCTGAACGACCTGGGCGCACGGGTCGCCGGGCAGTACGGCGGGATCGCCCCTGACGCCGGTGTCTGGACTCCTGAGCACACGGCGTTCCTCAACCGCCTGGGCGTACGGCTCGCCGCAGTCGCCGACAGCTTCGGGCAGGACGGATTCTCGCTGAACCGTGCGGCCGCTGAATTGGACGGGATCGTCGTCGACACTCGGCGGTTCGCTGAAGCAGAGGCACGGACCGCGCTGATCGCCGGTTGGAAGGACGAGGCCCGAACGGCCATCGCGCTGGAACTGGCCGCGGCACGACTGCTGGCCCGCGCGGCCACGCCGATCATGCCTCGATTCGCCGCGCGGCTCGCCCAGGCGCTGGGGACGACCGGCCTCTCGTCCTGGCCTTCCCAGGTCGAGCTGGTCGCGCCCGGCACCCTGATCGGCCTCGAACAACAGTCCTACTTCGAGGCCCTGCCGTCGGACTGGTCGCTCGCCGAGGGAGCCATGGGATGACGGACTCCGTGATCAACCGCTTGGTGGCGGGGCCGCCGGCTCCCGGCCACCGGATCTCCTTCATCCGGCTCGGCAGTCTCAGGACGCTGGACCTGACCGAACTGTACGAACAGTCAGGCCATGTCGCCGCCTACCTTCGGAGCCTCGGCGTCGAGGCCGGGGACCGCATCGGAATCCTGGCGGCCAACAGCCTGGAATGGGTTCTGTTGGACCTTGCCGCGCTGCGGCTCAAGGTGGTGGTCGCAGGTTTCGAGCCAGGCAAGTTCACCGATGCCGGAGAGCTGGTGGCACGCTACGGGCTCACGGTTGTGTTCACCGACCAGGACGTGCCGGCGGACGCGCCGGCGGCCGTCCGAACTTTCACTGATGTCGCCGAGGCTGCCAGGCAGGCATGGCCGGAGCCGCCCGGACCCGTCGTGTACGAGCCCGAGGATGTGACGACGATCAAGTTCACCTCCGGCAGCACCGGTGAGCCGAAGGGACTCGGGGCCACGGTCGGCAGTATCGACGCGTCGATGCAGGCTGTGCAGGAGATCTTCGAGCACCGGGGCGACGACAATCTCTTCGTCTTCCTTCCGCTGTCGCTGCTGCAGCAGCGGTACTGGCTCTACTCCGCCCTCTGCTTCGGCCACGATGCGACCGTCACCACGTACGAGGCGGCCTTCGCCGCACTGGGAACGGCCCGGCCGACTGTGGTGATGGGCGTACCAGCGTTCTTCGAGGCCGCCAGGCAGCAGATCAGCCAGGATGCCGCTCGCGCGGACGGCGTCGCGCCGGAGGCGGCTCGCCGCGCGGCCGCGCGGCGGCTGTTCGGCGATCGGATCCGCTACCTGTGGACTGGATCAGCGCCGGCGGACAGGGAGGTGCTGCGCTACCTCACCGACGCGGGCCTTCCCATCTATGAGGGCTACGGGCTGAACGAGACGTGCATCGTCAGCAAGAACCATCCCGGTGCTCACAGGGAGGGCAGCGTGGGGAGGGTACTGCGGGGGAAGGAGGTGCTGTTCGACGAGGCCGGCGTGATCCTGGTACGAAGCGAGCATCCGGTGAACCAGCGCTACGAGTTCGCCGAGCCCGGTGACTCCGAGCGGATGTTCGTCGCGGACGGGGTGGTGCGCACCGGTGACCTCGGTTACGTGGACGAGGACGGCTTCCTGTTCGTCCGGGGCCGCGCCGACGACGTCATCGTGCTTGGGAACGGCAAGAAGGTGATCGTCCGGCGGATCGAGGAGCACATGCGGACGAGTCCGGCGATCGAGGAGTGCGTGGTGTTCTGCCCCGCGCAGACGTCACTGGTGGCGGTGGTCTCGCCTTCCTCCGACACGGCCGACCTCGAGGCGATCGCCGAACAACTGGCCCGCACCAACGCCTCGTTCGGCCGCGATGAACAGATTCGCAAGGTCGTGGTCGCGAGCCCGCGGCCCAGTATCGCCAACGGAATGCTCACTTCGCAGTTCAAGCCGAAACGGCAGGCCATTTTCGCTGCCTTCCAGTCGGAGATCACGAACAACCAGGACGGTATCCATGCCCAGTGACGTCGAGACCATCGCGCGGGAAAACCTGTCGGCCGCGCTCCAGCCGGCCGCGGATCCGCACGAGATCGAACTCGACCTCGAGTTGACCGACTACGGCTTGACCTCGTTGCAGAAGGTCCTGTTCCTGACTCGGCTCTGCGAGGACCTCACGGTCGACCTCGCGCATCTGACCGAGCGCGACGTCGCAGAGATGCGCACGCTCCACGATGTTGTAGACACACTGTCACGCTACGCCGGAAAGGCTTCCTAGAGTGAGTTGGGCAGAGCTGGCCGCGGCCACGCTGGAGAACGACCACGTGAGGCTGCGTCCGATCAGTCCCGAGGACCGCGAGTCGATCCACGACATCGCGATGGACCCGGTGATCTGGCGCTACTTCGTGAGCCTGGTCGAGACGGAGGAGGACTTCGACGCCTTTTTCCAGGGCATGGTCGCTGACCACGCCGCAGGCAGGCGTGTGGTCTTCCACATCACCGACAAGACGGCGGGGCGATGCGCGGGGAGCATGAGCTTCGGCAACCTCTCCGAGGCGGACTCGCGCCTGGAGATCGGCTGGTCCTGGCTGGGCGTCGACTTCCAGGGCCGCGGCATCAACCGCTGGGCCAAGTACCTCTTGCTCGAGCACGCCTTCGAGAACCTGGGCGCCGAGCGCGTGGAGTTCAAGACGGACCAGCTCAACGCGCAGGCCCGACGGGGCCTGCGCAACATCGGCGCCGTGGAGGAGGGCGTCCTTCGCAGCTTCAACCCGATGCCTGGCGGCAGGCGCCGGGACGCTGTCTACTACAGCGTGTTGCGCGGTGAGTGGTCGTGGCTCAAGGACGAGCTGGCCACCCACGCGAAGGTGACCCGTCAGGGCATGGCGGTGTGACCGGCGGAGCGGGCGTCGCCCATCTGCATCTCTGCGGCGATCCCTATGAGGTCGGCCGACAGCACGGGGCAGCTCTCGCCGGTCCGCTGCGCGGCTTCGTCGACGACTCGCTCTGCCGCCTCAACCTGCTTGTGGACGAACCGGTCACGACGGCCGGGCTCGAACCGGTGCTGTCCGCGTTCGACAAGGTGATCACGGCAGAGCTGCCACGGCTGGCCGAGGAGATCACCGGACTCGCCGACGGAATCGGAATCCACCGCGACCAGGCGCTGCTGCTGCAACTGCGCCGGGAGATCCTGGGCTACCGGAAGATCCCGGCGCGAGGCGACTGCACCACCTACGCCAAGGCCGGTTCCCATCCGGTCCTGGCCCAGACTGTGGACCTCAACGGCGACCTGGACGATCAGATCAGCGTCCTCGACGTCCGACTCACAGGTTCCCCGCGCCGGGCCCTGGTGCTCAGTTTCGCGGGCCTGCTCGGCTATCTCGGGGTCAACAGCGACGGCCTGGCCGTGGGCCTCAACCTGGTCCTCGGCGGCGACTGGAAACCCGGAGTCCCGCCGTACCTGGCCATTCGCCACGTGTTGGACTCCGCTGCCACCGTCGATGAGGCGGTCGAGTGCCTCCGCGGTCTCCCGTTGGCCAGCTCACGGTCGTTCATGCTCTGCGACGCGGGCAAAGCGGTCTGGGTGGAGGCTCTGGACGGCCGGTTCCGGTGCCTCGAAGCCCAACAGGCCGAGCACACCAACCACTTCCTCCACCCCGAGTTCGAACCCTTCGACGAGATCAACGTCTTCGCGCGGAACTCCTCACGCCGAAGGCTGGAGGCGTGCCGCGCCGGTCTCGCCGCGATGGCACCGGCCGCAGGGGTGGAGGAGCATTTCGCTCTGCTCTCGGTCCCTCCCATCCGAGTTGTCGGAACCGGTGACGTCCGGTACGAGCGCACCGTCGCTGCTGCCGTCGCATTGCCGGGGAGCGGTGAGTTGTACATCAGGCCGGGTGATCCCGCCACATCTGTCACCAGGGAGTTCACCTTTGCGGACCCGGACTGCTGCACTGCCGGCGTTCCCATCCACAAGGACATGGACACGGCCGAGCGTTGACCATCCATGCCGACATGACTCAAGCGACCTCATCTTGAACTTTTCGAACACCGACGGGCGGGAACATGAACGTGCTCGATGACGAGAACGGGCGATCCGTCGTCCTTGTGAACCACGAGCATCAGCTCACGACAGTCCTCGAGGGACACGCGCCAGAAGCGTTTCCGGAAGGGAGCCTGTCATGAAGGAAGGCACTGCCGTCGGCATCGCCGGGATCGATGCCGGTATCGACGTCGAAGACCTCTCCAGCCTGCTGATGATCAGGCACTTCGAGCAGACCGTCCTGGACCTGTTCGCGCGCGGGCTGCTGAACGGCACCACGCACACCTGCCTCGGTCAGGAGTACGTGCCGGTGGCCCTGGGGCCGCTGCTGGCCCCGGACGACTTCGTGTTCAGCAACCACCGCGGCCACGGACACTACCTGGCCCGCTTCGACGACCCCGAGGGCCTGCTGGCCGAGATGACCGGCCGCGAGGGCGCCGTCTGTTCGGGCGTCGGCGGCAGCCAGCACATCTTCCGGGGCACCTACCTGTCCACCGGCGTGCAGGGCGAGAGCCTGCCGGTGGCCGTGGGCACGGCCTTGTGGTTCCAGCGGACCGGCCGGCCCGGGATCGCCGTGGCCTACATCGGCGACGGCACCTGGGGCGAGGGCGCCGTTTACGAGGCGTTGAACCTGGCCGCGCTGTGGCGGCTGCCGCTGCTGGTGGTCGTGGAGAACAACGGCATCGCGCAGACCACGCCGACCGCGCGCGCCATGGCCGGCGACATCGCCGGGCGGGCCGCGGCGTTCGGAATCCCCCATGTGTCCGTGACCGGCAGCGACGTCGCCGCGATCCGCGCGCGCCTGGCACCGGTGATCGAACGGGCGCGCACCGGCGGCGGGACGTCCGTCGTGGAGTTCGCGACCCACCGCCTCGGCCCGCACAGCAAGGGCGACGACACGCGCTCCGCCGCCGAAATCGCCGCCGAACGGGAGCACGACTGGCACGACGCCTATCGGCGCCTGGACCCCGACCTGTTCGCCAAGGTCGAGGACGAGCAGCGGACGCGGATCGCCGAGGCCGTGGACCGGGTCCTGGCCCGTCCGGCCTCGGTGTGGGAAAGGGGCTGAGCCGTGGAGCGTGTCGCTGAGAATCTGAACCGGGCTCTGCACGCGGCCTTCGCCGCCGATCCCGACCTGTTCCTGCTGGGGGAGGACGTCGCCGATCCGTACGGCGGCGCCTTCAAGATCACCAAAGGGCTGTCGTCGGGCTACCCCGACCGGGTCCTGAGCACGCCCATCAGCGAGCAGTCGCTGGTGGGCGTGGCCAACGGGCTGGCGCTGTCCGGCGGGCGCGCCATCGTCGAGATCATGTTCGGCGACTTCGCCACCTTGGCCTTCGACCAGATCGTGAACTTCGCGGCCAAATCGGTCGCGATGTACGGCCGCCGCGTCGAGGTCCCGGTGATCGTGCGCTGTCCCACCGGCGGGCGGCGCGGGTACGGCCCGACCCACAGTCAGAGCCTGCAGAAGCACTTCATCGGCGTGCCGCACCTGTCGGTGCACGAGATCTCGCCGTTCCACGACAGTTCGGCGCTGCTGGCCGGCCTGCTCGCCGAAGGCGAGCCGGCGGTCCTGTTCGAGGACAAGGTGCTCTACACGCAGCCGATGCACGAGCCGGGGACGGACGGGCCGTTCGTCGCCGATTTCCCGTTCGGAGCCGGCGGCCCGGCGCGGCTGCGGGCGTCGGACGGCGACGACGCGGCCGACTGCGTGATCATCGTGCCCGGCGGCGTGGCCCGGCGGGCGCTGGCGGCGGCCGGGACGCTGTTCGCCGAGCACGAGATCACCTGCGAGGTGATCGTTCCGACCCGGTTGTACCCGTTCGACGTGGAGCCACTGCTGCCCGCCCTGGCCGGCGCCGAGGTCGTGTGCCTGGTCGAGGACTGCGCCGCCGGCGGCACCTGGGGCTCGGAGGTCGCCGCGCGCGTCTATCAGCGGCTGTGGGGCCGGCTGCGGCGCCCGGTCGTGCTGTGCAGCGCCGAGGCCGAGGTGATCCCGACCGCCGCACACCTGGAACAGGCCGTGCTCCCCCAAGCTTCTGACATCCACCGCGCCATCTGGGAGGCGTTGCATGCGTGAACTGCTGCTGCCGAAGTTCAACAACAACGACGAGGGCTGCGTCCTGGTCGGCTGGACGGTCGACGACGGTGCCGCGGTGTCCGCGGACGCGGTCGTCGCCGAGGTCGAGACTGCCAAGGCCCTGGAGGAACTCGTCGCGGACGCGGACGGCGTCCTCCACCGGCTCGTCGAGGCCGGAGCGCACTGCGAGTTCGGGCGGCCCGTGGGGCTGCTGTTCGACAGCCGCCAGGAACGGGACGACTACCTGGCGGCCGCCGTCGTGACCACCGCACCCGAGGGTGAGGGCGAGGGCGAGGACCACGATGGCGGCCAGGACCCGATCCTCAGCGACGCCGCGCGCACCCTCGCCCAGGATCACGGCATCCGGACCGAGCAACTGCGCAAGCTCGGCAAGCGGGTGGTGAAGGCCTCCGACGTCCAGCGGCTCATCGACGAGGGGTTCATGGACCAGGAGGCGGCGTCCGTGACGGCTGGGGCGTCCGCGGCGTCCGCGGACGCCGTCGTCGTCAGCCTCAGTCCGCGCCAGCGCGCGGTGGCCGCCGTCGTCAGCGAGGCGCACCGCACCATCCCGGCCGCCTTCGCCGCGATCGCGGTCGACCTGACAGCGTTCCGCGCCACCCGCGGCGGCGCTCCATACGGGCTGGTCGAGCTCCTGGTCAAGGCCATGGCCGCTCGCCACGCCGACTTCCCGCTGTTCTTCGCCACGCCCGGTGCGGACCACACCCTCACCCTCGCGTCGGCCGCCAACGTCGGGGTCACCGTCGACGTCGGGACCGGGCTGTTCATCCCGGTGCTCAAGGACGCCGCCCGCCGTCCGATCGCCGACCTGACCGACGACCTCATGGACTTCCGAGTCAGCGCCCTGCGGCAGAACTTCCGCGAGGACGCGTTCGCCGACGAGGCCATCACCCTCTCGCTGCACAACGATCCGGACATCATCCTGGCCGCGCCGATCGTCCATCCGGGCCGCACCTGCGTCGTGACCTTGTGTGCCGAGCGGAGCGAAGTCGCGCTGACCGAGGACGGCACGCCGTTCACCCGGCCGGTCACCACGGTCGCCGCCACCTACGACCACCGCTATCTCAACGGCTGCGACGCGGTCCGCTTCCTCACCGCGGTGAAGCAGGACCTGGAGACCGCCGACGCCATCGCCCGGCTCGCGGGCTGACGGGAGGACGACGAAGCCACTGCCGCTCTTCGACGCCCCTGTGGACCTCCGCGCGCTGCGCGCCGCCTACCAAGCAGCCGGCGACCCGGCGTCGGCCGGTCCACGGATCGGGATCGCGGCCGGCTGCACCGCCGACCCGATCCTGCCCTACCTCGGCGCGGCGCTCGCCGGGACGCTCGGCGACCGTGTCCCGGTCACCACCGCCCCGGCGGCCGGCGCCGGCACCGCCGCCACCGGATACAGCCGCCCCTGGTCACGGCGCCCGTCGCCCACCTCACCCAGCCTGGCCGGCAGACCCGACGACACCTCGCGGGTGACCTCGACGGGCGGTCCTGCCGCCGGCGACGACACCCGGTCCCCGATCGCGGACAACCCGACCTCGGGGATGGCAGACTCAATCAGCAACTGAACTCCGGCTCTGACGACTTGGTGTGAGAACCCTCGTCCCACCGGAGCTCCGCCCTGCTCAGCGCGCCGACACGCGGCCGCCACCCACCTCGAACCGATCCTGAGACGGCCGTGGGTCTGTCTCGCCGGCGACGCCGTACAACCGGCGGACGGCCACCGAGGACTTCACCTTCAACGGCGTACGGATCGGCCGCGGCGACA